>JAIENU010000162.1 GCA_019751125.1 Burkholderiales bacterium
TCCTGCTGCTGCAGGGCCCACATCTGCGCGTAACTGCCGCCCGCGGCCAGCAGGTCGGCGTGGCGGCCTCGTTCAACGATACGGCCCTGCTCCAGCACCAGGATTTCATCCGCATCCATCACCGTCGACAACCGGTGGGCGATGACCAGGGTGGTCCGTCCCTGCGCGATATCGTTCAGTTCCTTCTGGATCGCCTGTTCGGTGCGTGAATCCAGCGCCGAGGTCGCCTCGTCAAAAATCATGATGCGCGGATTTTTCAGGATCGCCCGCGCGATCGCCACCCGCTGCTTTTCGCCGCCGGAGAGCTTGAGACCACGCTCGCCCACCATGCTGTCGTAGCCATCCGGCAAGGTCTCGATAAACTCATGGATATGCGCCGCACGTGCCGCGGCCACCACCTCTTCACGGGTTGCCGAAGGGCGGCCGTACTGGATGTTGTAGAGGATGGTGTCGTTGAACAGCACCGTGTCCTGCGGCACGATGGCAATCGCCGCGCGCAGGCTGGACTGCTTCAGCTTGCGGATGTCCGTGCCGCTGATGCTGACCGTCCCCCCGGTGACGTCATAGAAGCGGTACAACAGCCGCGCCAGTGTCGATTTGCCGGCGCCGCTGGAGCCGACCACCGCGACCTTGGCCGCCGGCGGGATTTCGAAGCTCATGCCGTGCAGGATCTGCCGCCGCGGGTCGTAGCCGAAATCGACGGCGTCGAAACGCACCGCCGCAGGTCCCGGCGGCAGTTCCACCGCATCCGCCGCGTCATCGACCTCGCGGTGCTGCTCGAGCAGGCCGAACATGCGCTCCATGTCGATCAGCGCCTGTTTGATCTCGCGGTAGGCCATGCCGAGGAAGTTGAGCGGAATGTAGAGCTGGATCAGCAGCGCATTGACCAGCACCAGGTCGCCCAGCGTCAGGTCGCGCGCCACCACGCCCTGCGCGCAGAGGATCATCAGCAATGTGGCGGCCACCGCGATGATCGCCGCCTGTCCGACATTGAGCAGGCCGAGCGAGGCCTCGTTCCTGACCGCCATGACTTCATAACGCTGCAGGCTGTCGTCGTAGCGCTTCGCCTCGTATTCCTCGTTGTTGAAATACTTCACCGTCTCGTAGTTGAGCAGGCTGTCGATGGCGCGGGTGTTGGCTTTTGAATCCAGTTCGTTGGCACGTTTGCGAATCGCGGTACGCCATTCGGTGATGCCGATGGTGAAGGCAATGTAAAGGATCACCGCGGCAAAAGTCACTGCAACGAACCGCCAGTCGAACTTGGCGAACAGCACCGCGGCGACCAGCACGAACTCGAGCACCACCGGAATGATCGAGAACAGCATGAAGGACAGCAGCGTCGAGATGCCGCGGGTGCCACGCTCGATGTCGCGCGACATGCCGCCGGTCTGGCGGTCCAGGTGAAAGCGCAGTGACAGCGCATGCAGGTGGCGGAACACCGCCAGCGCAACACGGCGTGAAGCACGCTGCGTGACCGGCACAAACACCACGTCGCGCAGTTCGGCGAACAGCACCGTCGACAGCCGCAGCAGACCATAGGCGAGCAGCAAAGCCAGCGGCAACAACAGCACCGCCTGCGTCGGGTCCAGCGCGTCGACAATGTCCTTCATCACCAGCGGCACGCCGACATTGGCAAGTTTTGCCGCAACCAGGAACAGCAGCGCCACCACCACGCGCCATTTGTAGTCCCACAGATAGGGCAGCAGCATCGGCACCACGCGCCAGTCGCGCGCGGTGGTGTTGCGGCTCGTGCTGTCGCGTGGCGCCGCCGCGGCGCCGCTCGCGGCGGTCATGACCACACCCGGTTTATAATAAATTTATCAATAAAAACAATGGGTTGCATATTATCCATAAATCTGCAGCCGTTACTGCGGGGCAGCTGTAAATGTCTGTAACGCTTGCTGCCGCAAAGACGGCCGCACGTTTTAATTATCGCATCCGGCTGCGGCGACCCCTCGCCGCGCCGCCAAGAACAGGAGCTGAATATGACCGTCACGCACAACCCGCTCACCAATAGTCCGCTCGCCACCCTGCTGCCACTGGCCGCAGCAATGCTCTCCGCATGGCCGGCTCAGGCTGCCGACTTCACCGACACCGCGCGGGTCATTTCCTCGGCGCCAATCATCGAACGCGTGCGTGAACCGCGCACCGAATGCACTCCCGTGACTTATGCGCCGCCGGCGCCACAGGCCGAGCGCAGCACCATCGCGCCGGTGATCGGCGGCATTGCCGGCGCGCTGCTCGGCAGTACCGTCGGCCGTGGCAGCGGTCGCGATGCCGCCACCGCTGCCGGTGCGATTGCCGGCGCCATCGTCGGTGATCGTGTCGCCAATCCGGACAGCGAACGTTCGATGGCAGGTTCCGTGGTCGGCGGCGCCGCAGGCGGCCTGCTCGGCGCACAGGTCGGCCAGGGCAATGGCCGCAGCGCTGCAGCCGCGGCCGGAGCCATTGCCGGTGCGGTGGCCGGAGACCGTATCGACAATCGCGTCGCCTACGGCGCACCGGCACAAAGCTGCCGCACCGTGGAAACGGTGCGCGAAACCGTCCGCGGCTATACCGTGACCTATCACTACAACGGCCGCGATGTCACCACCACCCTGCCCTACGACCCCGGTCCGACAGTGCGCGTCGGTGTGGGCATCATTGACCAATCGCTGCCGCCGGCCGCCGTGGTGCCGGCACCGCGGCCGGTACGTTATGGCCCGCCGCCCGGCATGCCGCGCCACCTCAGCGCGGCGCCATACGAATACCGTTACTGAAAACAGCCGGGGCCTATATCAATTCGAGTTGCGCAATCAGCGGCGCGTGATCCGACAGCCGCGCCCAGCGCCGGCCGTGGTGCGCCCGCGCCGTATGTACACGAAAGCCGCGAACATAAATGCGGTCGAGCCGCAGCAGCGGCAGCCCTGCAGGAAAGCTGCGCGCGGGCTGGCCGCCGGCCAGCTCGAACACTTCGTGCATGTTCAGCGGCTGCGCGAATTCCTGGGCCGCACGCTGGCGCCAGGTCCAGTCGTTGAAGTCGCCAGCGACGATCAATGGCGCAGCCGCAGGGACCAATCGTTCAATACGCTGACGCAATTTTTCAAGCTGGCGTGAACGGCCGCGCATGGTCAGCGCCAGGTGCACACAGACGCAATGCAGCGCCTGCGGCCAGCCCGGGACTGCGATTTCACAGTGCAGCAGGCCACGGCTTTCAAAACGGTGCGCCGACACATCTTCGTTGTCCCAGCGGGTGATCGGATAACGCGACAGCAAGGCATTGCCGTGGTGGCCGGCATCATAGACGGCGTTGCGGCCGTAGGCATGGCTCGGCCAAAGTGTGTCGGCCAGATATTCGTACTGCGACTGTGCCGGCCAGTCGCGATGACGGCGGGCGTGCCCGGCATGCGCGCCGAGCACTTCCTGCAGGAACACCAGGTCGGGATTCAGCGCGTGCAGCTCTTCGCGCAGCGCACGCAGCGACGGCCGCCGCGCGAGCAGCGGTGTCACCGGGAAACCCTTGTGGATGTTGTAGGTGGCGACGCTCAGGTACCGCGGCGCCGCCAGATGCGTATCACTCAGGACAATTGCCGGCTCAGGACACCGCGAGCATGCGGTCGAGCGCGATGCGGGCGAGTTCCGCCTCGTGTGCCGGTACCTTGATCCGGTTAACCACGCGGCCCTCGACCAGGTTTTCCAGCGACCAGGCGAGATGCTGCGGGTCGATGCGCTGCATCGTCGAGCACATGCACACCGTCGGCGCCATGAACTGCACCGACTTGCCCTGCGGACTGAATTCGCCGGCGATGCGATTGACGAGGTTCAGTTCGGTACCGACCAGCCAGCGCGAACCGGGCGGGCTCGCGGCAATGGTCTTGATGATGTAGTCGGTGGAACCGACGTAATCGGAGAGCTTGCACACCTCGAAATTGCATTCGGGATGGCTGATCACCAGGCCGCCCGGATGCTGCTGGCGCCAGCGCAGGATGTGCTGGGCCTGGAACATCTGGTGCACCGAGCAATGACCCTTCCACAGCAGGATCTTCGCCATCTTCACCTGCTGCGGCGTAAGGCCGCCCAGCGGCAGGTCGGGATCCCACACCAGCATCTCCGACAGCGGAATGTCCATCAGGTAACCGGTCCAGCGGCCCAGGTGCTGGTCAGGGAAGAACAGCACTTTTTCGCGGCGGTTGAACGCCCACTGCAGGATGTTGCGCGCGTTCGACGAGGTGCAGACGATGCCGCCGTGTTCGCCGCAGAAAGCCTTCAGGTCGGCGGCGGAATTGATATAGGTCACCGGGGTCACGGTCTCGTCCGGATTAAGTACCTCGGACAGTTCGCGCCAGGCGCGTTCGACCTTGGCCAGGTTGGCCATGTCGGCCATCGAGCAGCCGGCATTCATGTCCGGCAGGATCACCTGCTGCGACTGCCGCGACAGGATGTCGGCCACCTCGGCCATGAAATGCACGCCGCAGAACACGATGTATTCGGCATCGGTCTTGGCGGCCAGCTTGGACAGCTGCAGCGAATCGCCGGAAAGATCGGCGTGCTTGTAAACATCGGCGCGCTGGTAGTGGTGGCCCAGCAGCACCGCGCGTTTGCCGAGCTTTTTCCGCGCGGCAACGATGCGCGCGTCGCAGTCAGCGTCGGCTAGCGGTTTGAAGCGGTCAAAGGTGATCGTTTCAGTGTCCATCATCCGGCCTTATGTTCGGGTCCCATTCGGACCTGTTCACCCCGCCACGCGGGGAAAAGTGCGGAATATTGCAGGAATTTGACAAAAAAACCAATCCTGAATTCCCCCGCGATTTACGCGCGCTTGACGCGCTGCGGCAACTGACGAATGGCCTCGGCATTACTCCAGGAAAACACCCGGTCTGCCGCCTCGCGCCAGGGCAACCAGAGCTGCGCCAGATGCTCGCGTGGGGCCAGCCTTACTTCGCGTCTTTGCGGCAGCGTCAGGCCAAAGACATGTTCGGTATTGTGGGTAACGCCCGGCGCATAACGGTGCCGCCAGTGGGCATAGATCTCGTAGCGGTTCTGCAGCTGCCAATCGATCAGTTCATCTTCAACCGTTTCGATGCCGGTTTCCTCGGCCAGTTCCCGCCGCGCGGTGTCCTCCAGCGATTCCCCGGCATCCTGGCTGCCGGTCACCGATTGCCAGTAGCCGGGACGGTCGGCACGTTCAAGCAGCAGCACGTCGAGATCGATGGTGTGCACCAGCACCAGCACCGACACCGGAATCTTGTGCACCGTCATCGCGGCGGCGGCAACGGCGCCCCGGCGCCCTCGGTAAACACCACAAACAGCCGCGAACGAGAACGCCAGAACTGTGCAGCTTCGGTAACAATGACCTGAAGCGTCGCCGCAGCATCCGGCGCTGCGGCAAGAAAGCGGTCGTAACCGCGCAAATGCAGCACAATGCCTGCGCTGCCGAGCCAGGACAGGTCCTGCAGGCTGTCGGCCAGCGCATCCCAGTTGCCGCCAAAGGTTTCGGGAAACTGCAGTGCCCGCGCCAGTGCCGCGAGTAGCCCGCGCTTGCTGCGCACCCGCCGCAGGTCAACGTCACGTGCACCGGCAGCCGGCAGCAGGTCACGCAGCAGGACGGGGTCGGATGGCAGGCGATACACGCCATTCATTGCGGGTTTGAGCAATGCGCTCATTCAACAATCCTGCGAAAGCTCTGGTAATGATCGGCGGTGTAATAGAACTCGCCACCGCCACGGCAATGCGGCAGTTGCAGCGGCCCCGACACCTTGACCGGCGCCTGGCGCTCGCAGCCGAGCACGATGCGCCGCGCGCCGCGGTGCTTCAGGCCCGGCGTGATCACGGTGTACTCGCGGTAATGGCCGCGCGGTGCGGCAGGCAGGCGTTTTTCGTAATTGCCGAAGGTGATGCCGTCGCGGTCGAAGGGAAACGGCCCGTTGCCGTGGATCAGTTTCAGCGTGTAATGCGCTTCGGGCGGCAGTTCCTGCAAACGCAACTCGCGTGAAGCCGGTGCCTCACCGCGTGCAAAGGCCGCTGCCGGCACTGCTGCAGCGGCAAGCAGTGCCGCCAGCAGGGCGGCGGCAATCGCACGCGGGTAATTCATCCCTGTCCGCAGCCGGCGTGAAACGTCAACCCGCCTGCTGGGTGTTGCGCAGGCGGATGTGCAGCTCGCGCAGCTGACGCTCGGTGACGACACTCGGCGCTTCGACCATCAGGTCCTGGCCGCGCTGTGTTTTCGGGAAGGCGATCACTTCGCGGATCGATTCCGCGCCGGTCATCAGCGTGACCAGGCGGTCGAGGCCGAAGGCGATGCCGCCGTGGGGCGGCGCGCCATACGACAGCGCATCGAGCAGGAAGCCGAACTTGGCACGCGACTCCTCGGGTGAAATGCCCAGCGCCGCGAACACCTGCGACTGCACTTCGGCGCGATGGATACGCACCGAACCGCCGCCGATCTCCCAGCCGTTCAGCGCGACGTCGTAGGCCTTGGCCTGCACCTGGCCGGGATCGGTCGTCAACAGCGCGAGGTGCTCGTCCTTGGGTGCGGTGAAGGGATGGTGTGCGGCAACCCAGCGCTTGTTTTCCTCGTCATAGTCGAAGGCCGGGAAGTCGACCACCCAGCATGGACGCCAGCCGGCTTCGGCATGGCCTTTCTCGTGGCCGATCTTCACGCGCAATGCGCCCAACGCGTCGTAGACGACTTTTTTGCGGTCGGCACCGAAGAAAATCAGGTCGCCGTTGGCGGCGCCGCTGCGCCTGATGATCTCGCCCAGCACCGCTTCCGGCAGGAACTTGACGATCGGCGACTGCAGTCCGGTTTCGTTCAGTTGCGTGACATCGTTGACCTTGATGTAGGCGAGGCCCTTGGCGCCGTAGATGCCGACAAAGGCGGTGTACTCGTCGATTTCCTTGCGCGTCAGTGCGGCGCCGCCGGGGATGCGCAGAGCGACAACCTTGCCGTCCTTCTGTGCCATCGCCTGCTTGAATACCTTGAACTCGACCTGCGCCATCAGGTCGCTCAAATCGGTGAGCTCGAGCTTGACGCGCAGGTCCGGCTTGTCGGAACCGTATTTCGCCATTGCCTCGGCATAACTGATGCGCGGGAACACACCGAGGTCGATGTTCATCACCGCCTGGAACAGGTGGCGGATCAGGCCTTCCATCAGGTCCTGGATCTCGCGCTCGCCGAGGAAGGAGGTCTCGATGTCGATCTGCGTGAATTCGGGCTGGCGGTCGGCACGCAGGTCCTCGTCGCGGAAGCATTTGACGATCTGGTAGTAGCGGTCGTAACCGGCCACCATCAGCAGCTGCTTGAACAGCTGCGGCGACTGCGGCAGCGCGTAGAACTGGCCGTCGTGCATGCGCGAGGGCACCAGGAATTCGCGCGCGCCTTCAGGCGTGGATTTGTAGAGCATCGGCGTTTCGACATCGATGAAGCCGTGCTCGTCGAGATAGCCGCGGATCGCGCGGGTGGCCTGGTGGCGCAGGCGCAGGTGTTTCTGCATCTGCGGCCGGCGCAGGTCGAGGAAGCGGTACTGCAGGCGCACGTTCTCCGACAGATTCTCCTCGTCCATCATGAACGGCGGCGTCTGCGCGGCGTTCAGCACTTCAAGCTCGAGTGCCAGCACTTCGATTTCGCCGCTGACCAGATTGCTGTTGACGGTGCCTGCAGGACGCTCGCGCACCCGGCCTTCGACACGCACCACGAATTCATTGCGCAGGCTGTCGGCCAGCGCAAAGGTTTCAGCGCGGTCGGGATCGCAGACGATCTGCACCAGTCCTTCGCGGTCGCGCAGGTCGATGAAGATCACGCCGCCATGGTCGCGCCGGCGATGCACCCAGCCGCACAGCGTCACGGTCTGGCCCAGGTATTTGCGGTCGATGAGTCCGCAGTAATTGCTGCGAGGTTTCATGCTACGGATTCCAGTAAGTAATTGATTTTATTGAATATTTTTTCTGGTGCTGGTGTTGCCGGGAGTGGCCACACCCATCGACACGATGTACTTGAATGCGGCATCCACCGACATGTTGACCTCGATGGTGTCGCTGCGGCGCACGTAGAAATAAAAACCGTTGACCGGGCTCGGCGTGGTCGGGATGAACACCGCAACATGCTCTTCAGGCAGATGCGCCATGACTTCGGCCGGCACATTGGTCTGGAAGGCCAGTGACCACGCTTCAGGGTGCGGGTAACGCACCAGCAGCACCTTGCGGAAAGCGTGGCCCTTGCCGGAGAACAGCGTGTCGCTGACCTGCTTCACGCTGTGATAGATGGTGTTGACCACAGGAATGCGCGCAAGCACACCTTCCCAGATTTTCACCAGCCGCTGGCCGAGGATATTGGTCACCAGCATGCCGGTGAGCAGCACCACCACCACGGTGAGGATCACACCCAGGCCCGGAACATGGATGCCCAGCCAGTTTTCGGTGAGGAAGGATCGGGGCACCAGCTGCAGGGTCTGGTCGAGCATGCCCACCAGCAGGTTGAGAACCCACAGGGTGATCACCAGCGGCACCCAGACCAGCAGGCCGGCGATCAGATAGCTCTTGAGGGAGATGTTCTTGAACATTAAGGACGGCGACGGATGCGCCGTGCAAAATCATGTGCCGCGGCGGGTTGCCGCGGCACATGCGGATCGGAGAATCAATTGCAGGCTGGGCAGGCGCCGGTACCGCAGGCGGCAGGCTCGGGCTTGGATTCGGTTTTGGACTCGGACTTGCCTTCGTCTTTAGCGACAGCGGATTTCGAACCACCCTTGTCACGGAAATCCGTAACGTACCAGCCACTGCCCTTGAGCTGGAAGCCGGCGGCAGTGACCATCTTGGCCAGCGCCGGCTTCTTGCACTCGGGACAGTCGCGCATCGGCGCGTCGCTGATGCGCTGCAGAAATTCTTTCTGAAAGCCGCAGGCCTCGCAGCGGTATTCGTAAATGGGCATGATTTACCCCCGGAAAAGGCAAAAAAAGCATTATACCTGAGCCGTTTAGGCTCACTTTGCGTGGATATGGGGGTCTCCGGGACGGCTTTTCAAGAGGCCGGGCGATACGGCTTGGCGCGATGCACCAGCCACGGCACAATGCCGCTGGCCACCCTGGCTTAGCCCATTGACTCTAAAGACTTTTCCACCCTGTCACGGACCCGCCGCAGCGATGACCCGCCAGATTCTTGTACTCAATGCCGGCTCCTCAAGCATCAAGTTCGCCGTGTTCGGCGGGCCGCGGCTGGACCGGCGCATCCTGCAGGGCATGATTTCCGGGCTGGGCACACAGGCCGTCTTCACCGCCGGCAATGCCGACGGCCCGCTCGCCGGCACACTGCCGGCGGCCGTGCACAGCCACGAATCGGCACTGGCCTGGCTGTTCGACTGGCTGGAAGCCGGAGGCCACGCCGGCGATCTCGCCGCAGCAGGCCACCGGGTGGTCCATGGCGGCACGACGCATGACACACCGGCCCTGCTCGACGCCGCCACGCTGCAGGCATTACGCAAGCTGATACCGCTGGCGCCGCTGCACCAGCCGCACAACCTCGCCGCCATCGATGCACTGGCCAAACTGCGGCCGGCATTGCCGCAGGTCGCCTGCTTCGATACCGCCTTTCACTGCAGCCAGCCCGCGGTGGCACAGGCGCTGGCCCTGCCGCGCGAATTTGCCGCGCAAGGCCTGCGCCGCTACGGTTTTCACGGACTGTCCTACGAGTACGTCGCCGGCCGCCTGCCGGAAGTGCTGGGCACGCGCGCCGAGGGCCGGGTCATCGTTGCCCACCTCGGCAACGGTGCCAGCCTCTGCGCGCTGCGCCAGCGCCGCAGCATCGCCACCTCGATGGGCTTCAGCACACTCGATGGCCTGGTGATGGGCACCCGCTGCGGCAGCATCGATCCCGGCGCCCTGCTCCACCTGCTGCGTGAACGACGGATGCCGGCGCAGGAACTCGAAGACCTGCTCTACCGCCGCTCCGGCCTTCTCGGCGTGTCCGGCATCAGCAACGACATGCGCACACTGCTCGGAAGCAGTGATCCGAAGGCCGCGGAAGCGATCGAACTGTTTGTCTATCGCGCAGCACAGGAAATCGGCGCACTGGCCGCTGCGCTGGAAGGACTCGATGCGCTGGTGTTCACCGGCGGCATCGGCGAAAACGCAGCCCCGGTACGGGCGATGATCTGCGCAAAACTCGGCTGGCTGGGCATCACCCTGGACGAAGCCGCCAACACCCGCCATGACCGCTGCATCACGCAGCCAGGCGCGGCTTCCGCGCATGTGATCGCCACCGACGAAGAGGCGGTGATTGCCGCTCACACCGCGCGACTGGTCACCCCTTAAAAAACAAAGCCGGGTCGCAACCCGGCTTATGCATGACACCTGGCGCAGCACTCAGAACGGGATGTCGTCGTCCATGTCGTCAAAGCTGCCACCACCACCCTTTTTCGCGGGGGCCTTGCCGCTGCTGGCGGCCGCAGGCTCACGTGCTTCACCGCCACCATCACCACCGTAAGAACCACTGCCGCCACCGCGGCTGCCCAGCATCTGCATGCGGTCAGCGACGATCTCGGTCGTGTAACGTTCCTGGCCTTCCTTGTCGGTCCACTTGCGGGTCTGCAGGCGACCTTCGATGTAAACCTGTGAGCCCTTTTTCAGGTATTCCCCGGCGATTTCCGCAGTCTTGCCGAACATCACCACACGATGCCATTCGGTTTTTTCCTGCTTGTCGCCGCTTTTCTTGTCTTTCCAGGAATCCGTGGTGGCAAGGTTGAGATTCGCCATCGCGTCACCACTGGGCATGTAGCGCACTTCCGGATCGCGCCCCAAGTTGCCGACCAGAATCACCTTGTTTACCGATGCCATGTCCGTTTTCCCTTTTTAATGCAGTTCTGAACCAGACGCCCCGCTGGACACACCAAGCCTGTCATCAGCCATTAACGCCTGCGCCACCCGGGCGTTTACGTGCGCGCCACAACCGCCGGCACACGCATGCCGACGGCGAGTATAAGCCAGATGCCCAGCAGCACGGCGTCAAAGGCGACCACGGCCGATGCCCCCCAATGCTGGTACAGCACCCCACCCGCAGCTGCACCCAGGAAGGTGCCGGAGAACTGGATGGTGCTGTACAGGCCGATCGCCGTACCCTTGGCATGCGCCGGGGCTAGCCGCGTGGTCAGCGTCGGCAGCATCGCCTCGAGCACATTAAAGGGCGTGAAAAATACCAGCAGAAACAAGGACAAAAGCCAGACGCTGCCGCTCAGCCAGGGCAGCGCCAGATGCCCGGCCAGCAACAGGGCGATGGCCACGACAAACCAGCGCTTGAGCAGCACCGGATTTCCGGCCTGCAGCACCGCCGGCATCATCAGCACGAAGGAGCCCAGCATCACCGGCAGATAAACCTGCCAGTGCGCGGACAGCGGCAGGCCGGCATCACGCAGCGCAAAAGGCACCATGATGAACAACGCCATCAGCACCGCGTGCAGCGCGAACACCCCCCAATTGAGCCGCGCCAGCTGCGGGTCGGTCAGCACGTTCCAGAAATCGCGCAGCGCCCGCCCCGGCGCAGGCGGTGTCTCCGGCGGATCCGGGATCAGCCGCCACATCACCAGCATGGCGGCCAGCGCAAACACGCCGGTCAGCGCAAAAATGCCCGGCACGCCGATATGACGGTCAAGCCAGGGACTGACCACCAGCGACAGCGCAAAGGCCAGGCCGATGGTTGAACCGATCATCGCCATGGCCTTGGCCCGCTGCTCTTCGCGGGTGAGGTCGGCAGTCATCGCGATCACCGCCGCCGAAATCGCGCCGGCACCCTGCAGCATGCGGCCGAGGATGACCATGTAGATATTCGGCGCCAGCGCCGCGACAAAACTGCCAAAGGCGAAAATCAGCAGGCCGCAGTACACCACCGGCTTGCGGCCGATGCGGTCGGACCACCAGCCGAAGGGTATCTGCAGCAGCGCCTGGGTCAGGCCGTAAGCGCCGATGGCGATGCCCACCAGGGTCAGGTTGTCACCGCCGGGCAGGCCTTCGGCGTAAATCGCGAATACCGGCAGGATCACGAACATGCCGAGCAGACGCAGTCCGAAAATGCCGGACAAGCCGATGCTGGCCCGCAGTTCGAGCGGGGACATTTTGCTGCCTGATGCCATTTAGGGTGTGTCTGTTGGGGCGGGTGTTGCGGGACGGTGCACGGGAACGGTTGGGTTGCCCAGCCGATACGCGTAATATTACCAGTTTACCTTTGATGCCGACCCTTCAACCGGCCTGGCCAGCTCGATGAGCGCGCGCACGCAACCCCCGAAACTGGTCGCAATCCCCGCAAAGGCGGCGCCTGCGCTGACGTCTGCCGCCAGCAGCGGCCTGATCCGCGTTCGTGGCGCCCGCACCCACAACCTGAAGAACGTCAGCCTCGACCTGCCGCGCAACCAACTGGTGGTGATCACCGGGCTGTCGGGCTCGGGCAAATCCTCGCTCGCCTTTGACACGCTGTATGCCGAGGGGCAGCGCCGCTATGTTGAATCGCTGTCGGCGTACGCGCGGCAGTTCCTGCAGCTGATGGAAAAACCGGATGTCGACCTGATCGAAGGCCTGTCGCCGGCAATCGCAATCGAACAGAAGGCCTCCAGCCACAATCCGCGCTCGACGGTGGGCACAGTCACCGAAATCCACGACTACCTGCGCCTGCTCTACGCGCGCATCGGCGAGCCGCACTGCCCCGACCATGATGTCGTGCTCGCCGCGCAGTCGGTGGCGCAGATGGTGGATCACGTGCTGCAGATGCCGGCGGAAACGCGGCTGATGATTCTTGCGCCGGTGGTCAATGACCGCAAGGGTGAACAGTCGGCATTGATCGACGAGCTGCGCGCCCAGGGTTTCGTGCGCGTGCGCATCGATGGCGCGGTGCACGACATCGATACCGTGCCGGCGCTGAAAAAGAACACCAGGCACACCATCGAGGTGGTGATCGACCGCATCCGCGTGCGTGATGACCTGCGCCAGCGGCTTGCCGAGTCCTTCGAGACCGCGCTGCGCCACGGCGACGGCCGCGCTCTTGCCGTCGACCTCGACAGCGGCGCCGAGCAGGCTTTCTCGGCACGCATGGCCTGCCCGCAATGCGGTTTTGCCTCCCCCGAACTCGAGCCGCGGCTGTTCTCCTTCAACAACCCGGCCGGCGCCTGCCAGCGCTGCGACGGGCTGGGCTCGATCACCTTTTTTGATCCCAAGCGTATTGCCGCGTTTCCCGAGCTGTCACTGGCCGCCGGTGCGATCAAGGGCTGGGACCACCGCAACCAGTTCTATTTCCAGATGCTGCAGGGACTGGCGGCGCATTATGGCTTTGACATTGATGCGCCGTTTGCCGAGTTGCCCGAGTCGGTGCGCGAAGTGGTGCTGCACGGCTCGGGCAAGGAGCCGATCCGGTTCAATTACACCGGCGAGCGCGGCAAATCCTACGTCAAGGAACATGTCTTCGAAGGCGTGGTCACCAATCTCGAACGGCGTTACCGCGAAACCGATTCGCAGGTGGTGCGCGAGGAACTCGCCAAATACCTGAACACCTGCCAGTGCCCGGACTGCGGCGGCACCCGGCTGCGTCGCGAGGCTCGGCATGTCAAAGTCGCCGGCGAACCGATTTATGCGCTGTCGGCGCTGCAGCTCGGTGACGCGATGCGTTTTTTCGAGATGCTGGCACTGACCGGCGCGAAGCAGGCCATCGCCGAGAAAATTGCCGGCGAAATCCGCAACCGTCTGCGCTTTCTGGTTGATGTCGGCCTCGACTACCTGTCACTCGATCGCTCGGCCGATACGCTGTCCGGCGGCGAGTCCCAGCGCATCCGCCTGGCCAGCCAGATCGGCTCGGGCCTGACCGGCGTGATGTATGTGCTTGATGAGCCCTCGATCGGCCTGCACCAGCGCGACAACACGCGGCTGCTCGACATGCTCAAGCGCCTGCGCGACATCGGCAACTCGGTGATCGTCGTCGAACACGATCAGGATGCCATCCTCAGCGCCGATCACGTGATCGACATGGGCCTGGGTGCGGGCGAGCACGGCGGACGGGTGATCGCCGAGGGCACACCGGCCGAGGTGGTGGCACACCCCGAGTCGCTGACTGGCCAGTACCTGTCCGGCCGCCGCCGCATTGACGTGCCGGCGCTGCGCCACCGTGCCAATCCGCAGCGCCAGTTGCTGATCAAGGGCGCGCGCGGCAACAACCTGAAGGACGTCACCGTCGGCATCCCGGTCGGGCTGTTCACCTGCGTCACCGGTGTTTCCGGCTCCGGCAAATCGACGCTGGTCAACGACACGCTGTACCTGTCGGCAGCGCGCGATCTGTATGGCGCCAATGTCGAGCCCGCGCCCTGCACGGCGATCGAGGGCATGGAATTTTTCGACAAGGTGGTCAATGTCGACCAGAGCCCGATCGGCCGCACGCCGCGCTCGAACCCCGCCACCTACACCGGCCTGTTCACGCCGATCCGCGAACTCTTTGCCGGCGTGCCGGAGGCCCGCGCACGTGGCTACGGCGCCGGCCGCTTTTCCTTCAACGTCAAGGGTGGCCGCTGCGAGGCCTGCCAGGGCGATGGCGTGCTGAAGGTGGAAATGCATTTCCTGCCGGATATCTATGTGCCCTGCGACACCTGCCACGGCAAGCGCTACAACCGCGAGACATTGGACATCCGCTACAAGGGCCGCACCGTGCACGAAGTGCTGGAAATGACTGTGGAACAGGGACTGGAATTTTTCAGCGCGGTGCCGGCGCTTGCGCGCAAGCTGCAGACGCTGATGGACGTGGGCCTCGGCTACATCACGCTGGGCCAAAGCGCGACCACACTCTCCGGCGGCGAAGCCCAGCGCGTCAAGCTGGCGCTGGAGCTGTCCAAGCGCGATACCGGCCGCACGCTGTACATCCTCGACGAGCCGACGACCGGCCTGCATTTCCACGACACCGATCTGCTGCTGCGCGTGCTGCACCGCCTGCGCGACCACGGCAACACGGTGGTGGTGATCGAACACAACCTCGACGTGATCAAGACCGCGGACTGGCTGATCGACCTCGGCCCCGAGGGCGGCGGCGGCGGCGGTCGCATCGTCGCCGAAGGCCCGCCGGAGGCGATTGCCGCGCACGGGGACAGCCATACCGGCGTCCACCTGAAAAAGGTGCTGGCGTGAAATCCGAGCGCGAACTGCTGCTCGGCAGCTACCACGCCGCGCTTGCCGCGGCAGATCCGCTGCAGATCGTGCCCGCCCACCTGCCGCCGCCGCCCGCCGGCCGCACGCTGGTGGTCGGTGCCGGCAAGGCTGCCGCGTCAATGGCGCTGGCCGTCGAGCAGCACTGGCCGGCGGATGCCCCGCTCTCGGGCACGGTGATCACCCGCTACCGCCACGGCCTGCCGACAACACGCATCAAGGTGATCGAGGCCGGCCATCCGGTGCCCGATGCCGCCGGCGAACAGGCAGCCGCGGAAATCCTCGCCGAAGCCGGCAGGCTGACCGCACAGGATCTGCTGCTGGTGCTGGTTTCCGGCGGCGGCTCCAGCCTGCTGTCGCTGCCGGCCGCCGGCATCAGCATGGCCGACCTGAAACAGGTGACGCGGCAGCTGCTGCATTCCGGCGCGCCGATCCAGTCGATGAACATCGTGCGCAAGCATCTCTCGGCCATCCAGGGCGGACGCCTGGCGCTGGCTTCACGCGCGCCGGTGCTGGCGCTGGTGGTGTCCGATGTCACCGGCGACGATCCGACACACATCGCTTCCGGACCCTGCGTGGCCGACCCGAGCAGCTATGCCGATGCCATCGCCATCCTGCGCCGCCACGGCGTCGAGCCGCCGCCGGCGATTGCAACGCATCTTGAGCGCGGCCTGCGTGGCGAGATTGCCGAAACCCCAAAGCCCGGTGATCCTGCGCTGGCCCATGCCGAAAACCGCGTGATCTCCACCGCGCAGCAATCGCTGCAGGCCGCTGCAGCCTATTTCAGGGCACAGGGCATCACCGCGGCAATACTCGGCGATTCGGTGACCGGTGAAGCACGCGAAGTCGCCAAGGTCTATGGCGCGCTGGCACGGCAGGTTCGTGACCACCGCACACCCTGGCAGGCACCGCTGGCGCTGATCTCCGGCGGGGAATGTACGGTCACCGTACGCAGCGAAAAGGGCCGAGGCGGGCGCTGCACGGAATTCCTGCTGTCACTGGCGCTGGATCTTGATGGCGCCGCTGGCATCCATGCACTGGCCTGTGACACCGATGGCATTGATGGTTCGGAAGACAATGCCGGCGCGCTGCTCGCTCCCGATGCACTGCGCAAGGCCGCAGCCCGCGGTGCCAATGCTGCCGCCCTGCTCGACGCCAACGATGCCTACGGCTTTTTCGAGGCCACCGGTGAACTGGTGGTCACCGGGCCGACACGCACCAACGTCAACGATTACCGGGTGATCCTGATTACGCCCTGAATAATATATAAGCCATTGTTTTTATTGATTATTTTTATATTTTGATGGCGTAAAAAAACCGGGCAATGCCCGGTTTTTTATCGGCCATGCCAGGCTTACGCGCTGGCTTCGGCCTTGGGAGCTGCAGCTTCTTCAGGCCGGTCGAGCAGTTCGACATAGGCCATCGGCGCATTGTCGCCCTTGCGGAAACCGAACTTCAGGATGCGCAGGTAGCCGCCATTGCGCTTGGCATAGCGCGGGCCGAGCAGTTCGAACAGCTTGACCACGTTCTCGCGGTCGCGCAGGCGGTCGAACGCCAGGCGGCGGTTGGCCAGCGTGGGCTTCTTGCCCAAGGTGATGATCGGTTCAACAACGCGGCGCAGTTCTTTTGCTTTCGGCAGCGTGGTTTTGATCGCCTCATGGCGCAGCAGCGAGTTCGCCATGTTGCGCAGCATCGCCAGGCGATGGCTGCTGGTGCGATTGAGTTTACGAAGTCCGTGACGGTGGCGCATGTTGCCCTCTTAAACCTTTTCGAGGCCGGCAGGCGGCCAGTTTTCCAGCTTCATCCCCAGCGTGAGGCCGCGGGATGCAAGCACTTCCTTGATTTCGTTCAGCGACTTGCGGCCGAGATTCGGCGTCTTCAGCAGTTCGGTCTCGGTGCGCTGGATCAGGTCGCCGATGTAATAGATGTTCTCGGCTTTCAGGCAGTTGGCCGAACGCACGGTGAGCTCGAGGTCGTCGACCGGGCGCAGCAGCACCGGGTCGATCTGGGTGGCTTTCTTTTCCTCGATCAGCGCCGGGGTGCCTTTCAGATCGGCGAACACGGAAAGCTGCTCGACCAGAACGCGCGCGGCGTAACGGACGGCTTCTTCCGGATCGATCGCGCCGTTGGTTTCGATGTCGATCACCAGCTTGTCGAGGTCGGTGCGCTGTTCGACGCGCGCCGATTCCACGGCATAGCTGACACGGCGCACCGGGCCGAAGGAAGCATCGAGCATCAGGCCGCCGACGCTGCGCACTTCATCCGCACCGCGACGGGTGACGGCCGCAACATAACCACGGCCCTTCTCGACCTTGATCTGCACGTCGAGCTTGCCGCCGGCGGTCAGGTGGGCGATCACGTGGTCGGGATTGATGATTTCGACGTCATGCATCGGCTCGATGTCGGCCGCGGTGACCACGCCTTCACCCGATTTCTTCAGGGTCAGGATGGCTTCATCGCGGTTGTGCAGACGGAGCACGATACCCTTCAGGTTGAGCAGGATGTCGACCACGTCCTCCTGGACGCCGTCGATCGTCGAGTACTCGTGCAGCACACCGGCAATCTTGACCTCGGTCGCGGCAAAGCCGGGCATCGAGGACAGCAGTGTGCGGCGCAGGGCATTGCCCAGCGTGTGGCCATAACCGCGCTCGAACGGCTCCATCGTGACTTTCGCGTGGAACGGTGAAACGCCTTGAACATCGATGATCCGAGGCTTCAGGAAAGCGCTGCTGGACATGACGGACTACCTCTAAAAATTATTTCGAGTAAAGCTCGACGATGAGCGACTCATTGATCGTGGACGGCAGCTCACTGCGCTGCGGACGCGCCTTGAAGGTGCCTTTCAGCGCCTTCGCGTCCACCTCGATCCACTCCGGATAGCCGCGCGATTCGGCGGCTTCGGCCGCGCCCTTGATGCGCAGCTGGGCCTTGGCAGCCTGGGCCACTTCGACCACATCGCCGGGACGGCACTGGTACGAGGGGATGTTGACACGCTTGCCGTTGACCAGGATGCCGTTGTGGCGGACGACCTGGCGCGCTTCGGTGCGCGAGGCACCAAAACCCATGCGGTAGGTCACCGTGTCGAGGCGGCTTTCCAGCCCCTGCAGCAGCGCCTCGCCGGTCACGCCCTTGCTGGACGCGGCTTCCTTGTAGATCTTGCGGAACTGGCGTTCGAGGATGCCGTAGATGCGGCGAACCTTCTGCTTTTCACGCAGTTGCACGCCGTAGCCCGAGAGGCGGGTGCTTTTCTGGCCATGCTGGCCAGGCGGATAGCTGCGGCGCTCGATCGCGCACTTGTCGGTAAAGCACTTCTCCCCTTTCAGGAAGAGTTTCTCACCCTCGCGGCGGCACTGCCGGCACTTTGCATCGAGATTCCTGGCCACTTTGGGAGCTCCTTAAATGCGACGTTTCTTCGGCGGACGGCAGCCGTTGTGCGGCACCGGCGTCACGTCGGAAATGCTGGTGATCTTGAAACCCACGGCGTTCAGCGCGCGCACCGCGGATTCACGGCCCGGCCCCGGTCCCTTGATCAGGACTTCGAGGTTCTTGACGCCGCATTCCTGCGCGAGTCGTCCGGCCTTCTCGGCGGCGATCTGCGCGGCAAACGGGGTCGACTTGCGCGAGCCCTTGAAGCCGTTGCTGCCCGAAGTCGCCCACGCCAGCGCGTTGCCCTGACGGTCGGTGATGGTCACGATGGTGTTGTTGAAGGAAGCGTGAACGTGCGCGACGCCTTCGGCGACGTTCTTCTTGACCTTCTTCCTTACCCGGGTGCTTGCCTTAGCCATAAATGATTACTCCAATCAGGTGCCGGCCGGACGCTGCAGCTTGACTGCTGCCTTGCGCGGGCCCTTGCGCGTACGCGCGTTGGTGCGGGTACGTTGGCCACGGACCGGCAGACCGGCGCGATGACGCTTGCCGCGCCAGGTGCCGAGGTCCATCAGCCGCTTGATATTCATCGAAATCTCGCGACGCAGATCGCCTTCGGTCGTGAACTTGGCCACCTGCTCGCGCAGCTTGTCCATTTCCGTGTCCGAGAGATCCTTGATCTTGGCAGCGGTATTGATGCCGGCCGCGACACAGATCAGCCGGGCACGGCTGCGGCCGATCCCGTAGATCGCCGTCAGCGCGACTTCCGCGTGCTGATGATTTGCAATGTTGACGCCACCTATGCGGGCCATCGTTCACCCCACCAATGAAAAACTCGAAATTATAACGTTCGACAGGTTCATATTCAACGAACCGGTCAACCCTGACGCTGCTTGTGGCGCGGATCCTTGCAGATCACGCGGACCACGCCGTTGCGCTTCACAACCTTGCAGTTGCGGCACATCCGTTTTACCGATGCCAGTACTTTCATGACTTACCTCTTTCCCTTGCAGCTCATTTCGCCCTGAACACGATCCGGCCCTTGGTCAGATCGTAAGGCGTCAATTCAACCGTCACCTTGTCTCCCGGGAGGATCCGGATGTAGTGCATCCGCATTTTTCCCGAGATATGGCCAAGTACCATGTGGCCGTTTTCCAGCTTTACCCTGAACGTCGCATTAGGCAGGGTTTCAACGATCTCGCCCTGCATCTGTATCGTGTCTTCTTTCGCCATTACCGCGACGGAAACATACCGCCCTTGAAGTTGGCCTTTTTCAACAGGCTCTCATACTGGTGCGACATGATGTATGCCTGCACCTGAGCCATGAAATCCAGCGTCACCACGACAATGATCAGCAGCGAGGTTCCGCCGAAGTAAAACGGTACGTTCTTCCAGACAATCAGCAATTCGGGCACAAGGCACACCAGCGTCACGTAGATCGCGCCGGTCAGTGTCAGCCGCATCGTCACTTTTTCGATGTAGCGTGCGGTCTGGTCGCCGGGACGGATGCCGGGCACAAAGGCGCCGCTCTTCTTCAGGTTTTCCGCGGTTTCCTTCGGATTGAAGACCAGCGCGGTGTAGAAAAAACAGAAAAAGATGATCGCTGCGGCATACAGCAGAGTGTAGATCGGCTGTCCGGGGTGCAGCACCGCAGCCAGGTTTTTCAGCCACAGCATGCCCTCGTTTTCACCCAGCCAGCCGGCCACGGTGCCGGGGAAGAGGATGATGCTCGAGGCAAAAATCGGCGGGATCACGCCCGACATGTTCAGCTTCAGCGGCAGGTGCGAAGACTGGCCACCGTAGATCTTGCGGCCGACCTGGCGTTTGGCGTAATTGACCAGCACCTTGCGCTGGCCTTTTTCGACAAAGCAAACGAAGGCTGTGACCGCAACCACCAGCACGAAGATGAACAGCACGAAGGGGATCGAGAACGCGCCGGTGCGCGCCAGTTCCAGCGTGCCACCAACCGCCGAGGGGAAGCCCGCGGCAATGCCTGCAAAAATGATCAGCGAAATGCCGTTGCCGATGCCGCGCTCGGTAATCTGCTCACCCAGCCACATCAGGAACATGGTGCCGGTGACCAGCGTGGTCATCGCGGTCAGGCGGAACATCAGGCCCGGATCAATTGCCACTTTCTGCTGCTCGAAGGCGATGGCAATCGCCATGCCCTGGACAATCGCCAGTGCCAGCGTGGCATAGCGGGTGTACTGGGTGATCTTGCGGCGGCCGGACTCGCCCTCTTTCTTCAGCGCCTCCAGCGTCGGCGACACCACCGTCATCAGCTGCATGATGATCGACGCCGAGATGTAGGGCATGATGCCCAGCGTAAAGATAGAGAAGCGCGACAGTGCCCCGCCCGAGAACATGTTGAACATGTCGAGGATGCCGCCGCGCTGCGAACGGAACAGTTCCGCAAGCTGCACCTGGTCGATGCCCGGCACCGGGATGAACGACCCGATGCGGAACACGATCAGCGCGCCAACGAGGAACAGCAGGCGCCGTTTCAGGTCGCCAAACTTTCCCGCGCCAGCCAGTGCGTCACCCAGGGCCAAGTCTTAGCTCCCGGCCTTTTCTGCGGGCTGCTCGACGCTGCCGCCCGCTTTTTCGATCGCCGCACGCGCACCCTTGGTGGCGAGCAGGCCCTTCAGCGCGACCTTGCGCTTGATTTCACCGGCAAGGATGACCTTGGCGGCGGTGGCAAGACGCGACACCAGGCCGGCCTTCTTCAGGGTATCCAGGTCGACAGTGTCGGCCGCAAGTTTCTGCAGCGTATCGAGGCGCACCTCGGCAGTGCTGCCGGCGGTCAGCGACTGGAAGCCACGCTTCGGCAGGCGGCGATGCAGCGGCATCTGGCCGCCCTCGAAACCAACCTTGTGGAAACCGCCGGCGCGGGCCTTCTGGCCCTTGTGACCACGGCCGGCAGTCTTGCCCAGACCGCAGCCGATGCCGCGCCCTACGCGCTTCTTGCTGTGCTTGGCGCCGGAAGCCGGCTTGATTTTGTTCAGTTCCATTTATCCCTCGCAGCGGACCATGTAGGCGACCTTGTTGATCATCCCGCGCACTGCCGGGCTGTCAACGAGTTCAACCGTGTGGTTGATGCGGCGCAGGCCGAGGCCGCGCACGCACAGACGGTGTTCCGGGCGCGTGCCGATCAGGCTGCGCACCAGGGTGACCTTGATGGTTTTTCCTTGGGCTTGTTTTTGCGTCTTGGCCATGATCAACCCAGCAGTTCCTCGACCGTCTTGCCGCGCTTGGCGGCGATCTCGGCCGGAGTGTTCATTTCGGTCAGCCCGTTGATCGTCGCGCGGACGATGTTGTAGGGGTTCGTCGAGCCGATGCATTTGGCGAGGATGTTGGAAACCCCCATCACCTCGAGCACCGCACGCACCGGGCCGCCGGCAATGATTCCGGTACCTTCGGAAGCCGGCTGCATGTAGACCTTGGAGGCGCCATGCCGTCCCATCACCGCATGCTGCAGGGTGCCGTTTTTCAGCTGCACCTTGACCATCTTGCGGCGGGCTTCTTCCATCGCCTTCTGCACGGCCACCGGCACTTCACGCGCCTTGCCCTTGCCCATGCCGATGCTGCCATCGCCATCGCCAACCACGGTCAGGGCCGCAAAGCCGAGCACGCGGCCACCCTTGACCACCTTGGTCACGCGATTGATGGCAACCATCTTTTCGCGCAGGCCATCGCCCCGCTCTTCGCCGGTCTGCATCTTTCCTGCTTGCATTTTTGCCATGCGGGGCTCCGTCAGAACTTGAGGCCGGCTTCACGCGCGGCTTCCGCCAGCGCCTTGACACGGCCGTGATATTTGTAACCCGAGCGGTCGAACGCAACGTTCTCGACACCCGCCTGCTTCGCGCGCTCGGCAATACGCTTGCCGGTTGCCGCTGCAGCCGCGACGCTTCCGCCCTTGGGATTTGCGGCGCGAACGTCTTTTTCCGAGGTCGAAGCGCTGGCAAGCACCTTCGAACCGGTGGCATCGATGATCTGCGCATAGATATGCGAGTTGGAGCGATACACCGTGAGGCGAATCGCCCTGAGCTCGCTGATCTTGGCCCGGGTGCTGCGAGCGCGCCGCAGGCGCGCGTTCTTTTTCTCGAACATGATCTATCCGCCTACTTCTTCTTCGTTTCCTTGAGCACAATCTGCTCATCGGCATATCGCACGCCTTTGCCCTTGTAGGGCTCCGGCGGACGGTAGTTGCGCACATCCGCGGCGACCTGGCCGACCTGCTGCTTGTCGGCCCCCTTGATGATGATCTCCGTCTGCGTCGGGGTTTCAGCCTTCACGCCCTTCGGCAATGCATGCACGACGGGGTGTGAAAAACCAAGCGTCAGGTTGAGCTTGTCGCCCTGAGCCTGGGCTCGGTAGCCGACGCCGACCAGCGTCAGTTTCTTCTCGAAACCCTTGCTCACGCCCTGCACCATGTTGGCAACCAGTGCACGAAGCGTCCCGCTCATCGCATTTGCGCTGCGGGTGTTTTCGTTGAGCTTGATCTCGAGACGATTCTCGATCTTCTCGATTTTCACGTTCGGCGAGACCGGCTGGGTCAGGGTGCCAAGCGGCCCCTTAACCGAGATCTGGTTCGCGGCGATCGTGACTTCGACTTTTTCCGGCAATACGACCGGGGATTTACCGACTCTGGACATCGTTAATCTCCGTTTACGCGACGATGCAGAGAACTTCGCCGCCGATGCCCATGCCCCGCGCCTTGCGATCGGTCATCACCCCTTTGGAGGTGGAAACGATAGCGACGCCGAGGCCGTTCATCACGCGTGGAATATCACGGCTCGGTTTGTAAATGCGCAAGCCGGGACGGCTTACTCGCTCGATTTTCTCGATGACCGGGGAGCCAGCGTAGTACTTGAGGTTCAACTCGAGCACCGGCTTGGCGCTTTCGCCACGGACAGCGAAATCGTCGATATAGCCTTCGTCCTTGAGGACTTTGGCAATCGCGGCCTTGAGCTTGCTCGAAGGCATCGACACGGTTTCCTTTTCCGCTTGCTGCGCGTTGCGGATGCGGGTCAGCATGTCGGAAATCGGATCATTCATGCTCATGCAAAATTCTCCTGCGGCCTGACTTACCAGCTAGCCTTGATGACACCCGGAATCTCGCCGCGCATCGCGATCTCGCGCAGCTTGCCCCGAGCCAGTCCAAACTTGCGATAGACGCCGCGGGGACGACCGGTCAGCGCGCAACGGTTGCGCAGACGGACGGGACTCGCGTTTCGCGGCAGTTTCTGGAGCTTCAGGCGGGCTTCGTACCGATCTTCCGGTGCAATTTTCTGATCGTCGATGATCGCCTGGAGTTCTGCGCGCTTGGCCGCAAACTTCTTGACGGCTTTACGGCGCTTCTGCTCACGGTTTATCAATGCAAGCTTGGCCATACGGTTTTCCTCAGTTACGGAAAGGAAACTTGAATGCGGAAAGCAGAGCCCGTGCTTCTTCGTCGGACTTTGCCGTGGTCGAAATCGTGATGTTCATGCCACGAATGGCGTCGATCTTGTCGTACTCGATCTCGGGGAAAATGATCTGTTCCTTGATGCCCATGTTGTAGTTGCCACGGCCATCGAAGCTGCGGCCCGAGATGCCGCGGAAGTCACGCACACGCGGCAGCGCAATGCTGACCAGGCGGTCGAGGAATTCATACATCCGGGCGCCGCGCAGGGTGACCTTGCAGCCCACCGGATAACCTTCACGGATCTTGAAATTCGCGATTGCCTTGCGGGACTTGGTCACCAGCGGTTTCTGGCCGGCGATCTTGGTCATGTCGCCAACGGCGTTGTCCATGATCTTCTTGTCGGCCACCGCCTCGCCCACGCCCATGTTGAGGACGATCTTCTCGATGCGCGGAACCTGCATCGGGCTCTTGTAGCCGAATTTCTGGGTAAGCTCCTTGGCCACGGTCTCCTTGTAGAAGACACCAAGCCGGGCCGGTGCAGTGGCACGTGCGGGCTTGCCCTGTTTGGCAGCTGCGCCAGGAGAGCCCTTGGCTTCCTTGGCGGCCTTTTTCGGGGCTTCGCCGCCTTTGGCTTCCTTGGCGGGCTTTGCTTTCTTTTCTTTCTCAGCGCTCATACGTCAACCACTTCGCCATTGGACTTGAAAAAACGCACGCGGCGGCCGTCTTCCAGCTGACGGATGCCGACACGGTCGGCCTTCTTGGTCACCGGATTGAACAACGCCACGTTGGAAATATGGATCGGCATTTCCATGTCAATGATGCCGCCCGTGGTGCCCTTCGCCGGATTCGGCTTCTGGTGCTTCTTGACACGATTGATGCCCTCGACAAGCAGGTGATCCGCATCAACCACGCGCAGCACGGTGCCGCGCTTGCTGCGATCGCGGCCGGTCAGCACTACAACGTCATCGCCTTTTTTGATCTTGCGCATATGGGTAAGTCCTTTACAGCACTTCCGGCGCGAGAGACACGATCTTCATGAACCGCTCGGTACGCAGTTCACGTGTCACCGGCCCGAAAATCCGGGTGCCAATCGGCTCAAGTTTCTGGTTGAGCAGAACTGCGGCATTGCCGTCGAATTTGAGCAGCGAGCCGTCGTTACGGCGCACGCCCTTGGCGGTACGGACCACCACGGCGTTGTAGACCTCGCCTTTTTTCACGCGGCCACGAGGGGCAGCATCCTTGATGCTGACCTTGATCACGTCGCCGATTCCGGCATAGCGACGCTTCGATCCGCCAAGCACCTTGATGCACATGACAGCACGCGCACCGGTGTTGTCGGCAACATCCAGTATGGATTGCATCTGAATCATGATTTTTCCTGCTGTCTTATCCCCAACTTGACCCACTCAACCACGCAGATCAGTCTTGGAGCCCGTTCGGGCAAAATATCCGGGCCGGCGGAGACGCCGGCATGGACAAGTAAAGCTCTATATCTTACATCGCGGGCTGTCCGTAAGGCAAGCCCTGCGTAACACTTTTTTAAACGCCGCGCGACTTCTCGACCAGCTTGATCACCCGCCAGGCCTTGGTTTTGGCGAGCGGACGGCACTCCTCGATCATCACGGTGTCGCCTTCCTTGTACTCGTCGTTGGCGTCGTGGGCGTGGTATTTCTTCGACCGCATCACAACCTTGCCCAGCAACGGGTGCTTGACCCGGCGCTCGACCAGCACGGTCACGGTCTTGTTCATCTTGTCGCTGACCACACGTCCGGTCAGGGTACGCTTGTTTGGCTCACTCATGTACGTTCCGCCCTTAAGCCTTGGAACCGAGCACCGTGCGCACGCGGGCGATATCACGCCGCACCTTGCGCAACTGGCTGGTGTTTGTCAGTTGCTGCGTCGCCTTCTGCATGCGCAGCGAGAACTGTGCCTTGAGCAGCGACTCCAGTTCCTTGCGCAATTCATCGGCGCCCTTGTCCCGCAATTCACTTGCCTTCATGGCCTCAGCCTCCCACCAGGCGGTGGACAAAAGTGGTCGCGATTGGCAGCTTGGCCGCAGCAAGGCGGAAAGCTTCCTTGGCGATGACTTCGTTCACGCCGTCCATTTCATAAAGGACCTTGCCCGGCTGGATCTCGGCGACCCAGTACTCGGGATTACCCTTGCCGTTACCCATCCGCACTTCGGCCGGTTTCCTGGAAATCGGCTTGTCCGGGAAAATGCGGATCCAGATCCGTCCGCCACGCTTGATGTGACGCGTCATCGCACGGCGCGCCGCCTCGATCTGACGGGCGGTCAGTCGGCCGCGTCCGATGGCTTTCAGGCCGTATTCGCCGAAGCTCACCTTGTTGCCGCGAGTCGCAACGCCGGTATTCCGGCCCTTCTGCTCCTTGCGGTATTTACGCCTGGCTGGCTGTAGCACGTTTTGCTCCTGTTTTTGCAGTTGTACGACGCGGCTTGCGGGCCGGAGCCGGTGCCGGCTCCTCGGCCGGTGCGGCCGCCGGCGACAGCGCCGGCTGGTCGTTCTTGCCGATCACTTCACCCTTGAAAACCCAGACCTTGACGCCAATGACGCCATAACTGGTCTTGGCTTCGGAAAAGCCGTAGTCAATGTCGGCGCGCAGCGTATGCAGCGGCACGCGGCCTTCGCGATACCACTCGGTGCGGGCGATTTCGATGCCGTTCAGGCGGCCGGCGCTCATGATCTTGATGCCCTGCGCGCCAAGGCGCATCGCGTTGGTGATCGCGCGTTTCATCGCGCGACGGAACATGATGCGCTTCTGCAGCTGCTGGACGATCGAATCCGCAATCAGCTGCGCATCGATTTCGGGCTTGCGCACTTCCTCGATGTTGACGTGAACCGGAACGCCGAGCATTTTTTGCAGATCCGCCTTCAGGCGCTCGATATCCTCGCCCTTCTTGCCGATGACCATGCCGGGGCGGGCGCTGAATACGGTGATGCGCGCATTCTTCGCCGGACGCTCAATCAGGACACGGGATACCGCGGCCTGCGAGAGGCGTTGTTTGAGATATTCGCGGACCTTGATGTCCTCGATCAGCATGCCCGCAAAGGTCTTGTTGTTGGCGTACCAACGTGAAGCCCAGTTGCGGTTGAATGCGAGCCGGAAACCGGTGGGGTGAATTTTCTGACCCATGCTTACTTCCTTCCGTCGCCGACCGTGACATAGACATGGCACGTCGGTTTCAAAATTCGAACGCCACGGCCCTTGGCGCGCGCGGAGAAGCGCTTCATCACGGGTCCTTTTTCCACATAAATGCGGGTGATCTTGAGCTCGTCGATATCAGCACCGTCGTTGTGCTCGGCATTGGCGATCGCCGACTCGAGCACTTTGCGGATGATCACCGCGCCTTTTTTCGGCGAGAAGCTGAGGATGTTGAGTGCGTTCTCGACCGACTTGCCGCGGATCAGGTCGGCAACCAGCCGGCCTTTCTGCGGAGACAGGCGAACGCCCTGGAGTTTGGCTGTAGTGTCCATGTCTGATCCTTACTTCGCGGGCGCCGGCGAGGACTTCTTGTCCGCCGGGGAGGAACCACCCGCCTTCGAGTGGCCCTTGAAGGTGCGGGTGTGCGCGAACTCACCCAGTTTGTGGCCGACCATGTTCTCGGTGACATACACCGGAACATGCTGCTTGCCGTTGTGCACGGCAATGGTCAGGCCGACAAAGTCGGGGAGCACAGTGGAGCGACGCGACCAGGTTTTGATCGGACGCTTGTCGGAAGCCGCCCGGGCCGCCTCCACCTTCTGAATCAGGTGATGGTCGACAAACGGGCCTTTTTTAATCGAACGTGACATCGTTACCCCTTACCCGGTGGCTTTCGCATTGCGGCGACGGACGATCATGCCGCTGGTGCGTTTGTTCTTGCGCGTCTTGTAGCCTTTGCACATGACGCCCCAGGGACTGACCGGCGCCTGTGCGGCAGCCGTGCGTCCTTCACCACCGCCGTGCGGATGGTCGATCGGATTCATCGCCACACCGCGCACCGTCGGGCGGATGCCGCGCCAGCGCACACGCCCGGCCTTGCCGATCGATTCCAGCGAATGCTCTTCATTGCCGACTTCACCAATGGTGGCGCGGCAGTTGACGTGCACCTTGCGGATTTCGCCGGAACGCAGGCGCAGCTGGGCGTATTCGCCCTCGCGGGCCAGCAACTGGACGGAAGTGCCGGCGGCACGCGACAGTTGCGCGCCTTTGCCAGGCAGCATTTCAACGCAGCAAATCGTGGTGCCGACCGGGATGTTGCGCAGCGGCAGGGCATTGCCCGGCTTGATCGGCGCCTCGGAACCCGAAAACACCTGGGCACCTGCTGCAAGGCCGCGCGTCGCGATGACATAACGACGCTCACCGTCGGCGTAGCACAGCAGCGCCAGGTGCGCGCTCCGGTTCGGATCGTATTCAATACGCTCGACCTTGGCCGGAATGCCGTCCTTGTCACGCTTGAAATCGACAAGGCGGTAGTGCTGCTTGTGACCGCCGCCCTGATGGCGCATGGTGATACGGCCATGCACGTTGCGGCCGGCATTCTTCGACTGGCTCTGCACCAGACTGGCGACCGGTTTGCCCTTGTGCAGGCCCGGGGTGACCACCTTGACCAGGCCGCGACGGCCCGGCGAAGTCGGTTTGACTTTGATCAGCATTACTTCACCTCCCCTTCAGCAAAGGTGATTTCCTGGCCGGCCTTGAGGCAGACGTAGGCTTTTTTCCAGTCACTGCGACGGCCAACAAAACGGCCGAAGCGCTTTTCCTTGCCGCGAACGTTGACGATGCGGACAGCCTGGACTTCGAGTTTCTCGTCCTTCTTGCTGAGCATCGCTTCGACCGCGGCCTTGATTTCGGGCTTGGTCGCATCGCTGACAACACGGAAAACCACCTGGTTGCTTTTCTCGCCAACCAGGGTGCTTTTCTCGGAGATCACAGGGGCAAGCAGCACTTGCGCCAGACGTTCGGTACTGAATGCGCTCATGCCAGCATCTCCTCGATCTTGCCGACCGCGCCCTTGGTCATCAGCACTTTGCCGTGACGGATCAGGCTGACCGGGTCGGCGTGATTGACATCAACCACGCGCACATGGGGAAGGTTGCGCGAAGACAGGCGGAGGTTGTCGTCGAGGCTGTCGGTGATGATCAGCACATCGTCCATCCCCATGCCTTTGAGCTTGCTCGCCAGCAGCTTGGTCTTGGGCGCTTCAATGGTGAAAGTATCGACAACTGCCAGGCGTTCTTCGCGGGCAAGCTGCGACAGAATCGACATCATGCCGGCGCGATACATCTTGCGATTGAGCTTGTGCGAGAAATTCTCGTCAGGCGAGTTCGGGAAAATGCGGCCACCACCACGCCACAGCGGGCTGGATGACATACCGGCACGTGCACGACCGGTGCCTTTCTGGCGCCACGGCTTGGCTGTGGTGTGTGACACCGTGCCACGATCCTTTTGCGCGCGGGTCCCGAGGCGGGCATTGGCGAGATAGGCCGTAACCACCTGGTGCACCAGTGCTTCGTTGTACTCGCGGCCGAAAGCCGTGTCGGAAGCGGTCAGCTTCGCGGTCGGCTTGCCTTGTTCATTGATGATATTCAGTTCCATGTCGCGCGCCTCACTTCGCCGGGGCGGCTTTGCCGCCCTGTTTTACTGCCGGACGGCGGGCACGGATCGCCGGACGCACCATCACGTCGCCGCCACGCGAGCCGGGAACGGCGCCGCGGATCAGCAACAGGTTGCGTTCGACATCGATGCGCACGATCTGCAGCGACTGTTCAGTCCGGCGCACGGCGCCCATATGGCCTGCCATGCGTTTGCCCGGAAACACGCGGCCCGGATCCTGCGCCATACCGATGGAACCCGGTTTGTTGTGCGACACCGAGTTACCGTGGCTGGCACGGTTCGAGGAGAAGTTGTGGCGCTTGATCACACCGGCAAAACCCTTGCCCTGCGACACACCGGTGACGTCGACGTACTGGCCGACTTCAAACAGGGTCGCCGCGAGCACGGCACCGGCCTTCAATTCAGCCAGTTTTTCCGGAGCGACAGTGAATTCACGCAGCACCTGGCCGGCTTCAACACCGGCTTTGGCGTAATGTCCGGCGGCGGATTTGCGCACACGCGATGCGCGGCGCTTGCCGAATGCAAGCTGCACTGCGGCGTAGCCGTCCGTTTCCGGGGTTTTGACTTGCGAGACGCGGTTGTTCGATACATCAACAACGGTCACCGGAATGGTGTCTCCGTCATCGGTAAAGATCCGCGTCATGCCGATTTTACGGCCGACGAGTCCTAAACTCATGTTTTATTTACCTTTTTTACAAGGTGCCGACTTCAATTGGCCGGCAATTCCAAATTGCACCGGCAAGGCTTGGGCCCTACCGACACACCGTTACAACCTTAGTACTACAACCTTTACAGCTTGATCTCTACATCCACCCCTGCGGGGAGGTCCAGCTTCATCAGGGCATCCACCGTCTTGTCGGTCGGATCAATGATGTCCATCAGGCGCAGATGGCTGCGAATCTCGAGCTGTTCGCGCGAGGTCTTGTTGACGTGCGGCGAACGCAGCAGGTCAAAACGCTGCTTGCGGGTCGGCAGCGGAATCGGGCCTTTGACCACGGCTCCGGTGCGTTTTGCCGTATCCACGATCTCCAGCGCCGACTGGTCGATCAGACGATAGTCGAACGCCTTCAGGCGGATGCGGATTTTCTGACTTTTCAGGGCGGCCATGATGATTACTCGATGATTTTTGCGACGACGCCGGCGCCGACGGTGCGGCCACCCTCGCGAATCGCGAAACGCAGGCCCTCTT
>JAIENU010000255.1 GCA_019751125.1 Burkholderiales bacterium
TCATCGTGTCTGCCATTGGGGAGTGTGGATAGGCTGCAGCGCAGCCGCAGGAATCAGGCAGATGGGGGCATCGCCTGACGTTTCAAGTGCAGAAAAAAATCAACAAAATCAGGAGTCGAGCCGGAAACGCAGCGGTACCCGGGCCCAATCTTCGATGTTCTGGTTGCCACGGCGGGCGGGCTGGAAACGCCAACCGCGCACCGCTTCGGTCGCCGCCGCATCGAGCAGGCGCGACCCGCTGCTGCTCTCGATTTCGATCCGTGCCGGAGCACCGTCGGCAGTCACCAGCACTTTCAGCATCACCATCCCTTCCTCGCCACGGCGTTTGGCCAGCGGCGGGTACTCCGGCGGCGGATTGCGCAGGTAGGCCGCAGAGAACGACGGCGGCGTGACGGTTTCGCTGCGTGATGCGCTGGCAGCCGGTGCCGCAGCCGTTGCAGGTGGCGCGACAGGTGCAGGCGCAGCAACCGTTGCCGGCGCCACGGCAAACCGCGGCGCTTCGGCGGCAGGCGCAGCCGCTTCAACCGCGATCACCGCGGGCGTCGCAGCTGGTGTCCGCACCGGCGGCACTGGAGCAGGCTGCCGCGCACGCGCGGGTGCGGCGGCTTGAGGTACTGCAACGGTTTCGGCAGGCGCCGCGAGCAGTTGCACATCCAGCACGGCCGGTGGCGTGGCCTGCTCAATCCGCCACGAAGGCAATACGGTCAACAACAGCAGGTGCAACAGCACACTGCCCAGCACACAGCCGAGTATCAGCCGCGGCGAGCCTTCGCCGTCGGCTTCATTCAGATGGTGTTTGCTGGTGTTCATGCCAATTATTGAAATACACAGCACCATTCGGCTGCGTTTTCAGGTCAATCTTCCGGGCCAACATTATGTGCGCTTTCGGCAAACCGCGGCAGCGGGCAGACACCCGCCGCCGCAGGTTCTCAGAACTGCCCGCGCACCCCGATCTGGGCGCTGCGCCGGCCCATCGGCGCCACATCCTTCAGGAAGGACACGTGATTGCGTGCTTCCTCGTCGAGCAGGTTGATGCCGCGCAGGAAAGCCTCGAGCCGCACACCCGGCGCCGGCAGCCGGTAACTGACGCTGGCATTGAGCAGCGTGTAGCCATCGGTGGGCAATTCACCGGCAGCAACACGCCCCTGGCTTTCGACGATGACGGCATCCAGCCGCGCACCCATCCGGTCACGCCGGTAGTCGAGGCCCGCGCCATAACGCCAGGGCGCGATGCGCGGCAGCGGCTGGCCGGTGCTGGCGTCGTTTGCACGCACATAACTGGCATTGAGCAGCAGGTCCAGCGTGCCGCCGCCTTCCATCAGACGGAAGCGGCCTTCACTCTCAATGCCGCGGAAACGCGCCGGCACCGCGCGATAGGCAAACTCGGGCAGGATTTCCTCGCCGGTGTTCAGCGAAGTGCCGTCACCGGCATCGGGCGGATTCAGTTCGCCGTCGGCACCGCGGGTGTTGCCGGTGTTGAACAGCGTGATGAAGTTGTCGAAGCGGTTCTGGAACACGCCGATGCTGCCCGAATGTTTACCCGACTTCATGCGCAGCGCGAGGTCCAGCGATTTCGACTTTTCCTTGCCGAAGGCCGAATTGCCGACTTCATACACGCCGGTCGCCGCATGCGGGCCGTTGGCATACAGCTCGTAGTAGGTCGGCGCACGTTCGGTGTAGGCGCCGTTCACCGCCAGCGCGAGGCCCGGCGTCAGGCTCCATACCGCGCCCAACGCGCCGCTGTTGGCGCTGAAATCCCGCGTCTGCGCCGGATCGAAGCGCGGCGCGACACCACCGAAGGGCACCACACCGCCACCGGCGCTGCTGACCTCGCTGCGTTCATGGCGGCCGCCAAAGCTGACCTTGACCTTGCCCGCGGTGAATTCCTCGTAAAAGAATCCGGCGCGGCTGCTGGTGTTGGTGGTAGGCACAAAGGCTTCGGCACCCAGTGCGGAAAAATCAAAATCGGTGACCTGCAGACCGATCGCGCCCTGCAGCGGCCCCAGCTTGCGGTGGGTCGCTTCAAGGTGCATGTCGTAACCCTTGTTGCGGAAACGCGTCGCCGGCACGCCGGCATCGAGTTCGACATGGTCGTAATCGGTTTTGCCGGCCTTGAACTTGAGCGCCGTCAGCGGGCCGTTTAATGCGCGCACTTCGCCAGCGAGATCCCAGCGGCTGCTCTGCATGTCGATGGTCACCGTCGGCTCGGCCACCGTGCCGTAGCGGCTGTTGAATTCCGAACGGGAAATGCCGATGTAGCCGTCGGCCCAGGTGTGTGACAGGCCGAAGGCGCCGCCGTCGCTGCGTGACGCGCTGTTGGGCAGCGTGCCCGCGGCCTCCACCGGCTGCGGATCGGCAGCCCGTTGCCGCGCCGAACGTGCAAAGCCCTTGATCTTCAGGTCGTCGGTATCGCGGCTGTAAAGATCGGCATGCAGTGCCAGGCTGCCATTGCCGATTTCGAACACGCCGGCGACAGCCTGCTCGCGCTCGGCGCCGCCGCTGCGTGCTTCAACCCGGCCGCTGACACCGCGGATCGCCATCTGCGGGATACGGTTGTCGATGACATTGACCACGCCGCCGACCGCGCTGCCGCCGTAGAACAGTGCCGCCGGCCCGCGCACCACCTCCGCGCGTTCGATCACCAGCGGATCAATCGCCACCGCGTGGTCAAAACTCAGCGACGAGGCATCGAGCACGCCCGTTCCGTTCTGCAGGATGCGGATGCGGTCGCCGTCGAGGCCGCGGATCACCGGCCGGCTCGAATTCGGGCCAAAGCCGGTCGTGGCAACACCGGGCAGGCCGTCGAGGGTTTCACCGAGCGTGGAGCGGCGGCGGCGGAACAGCTCTTCGCCCTGCAGCACCGAGGCTGGTGCCGCGAGTTCAAACAGATCGCTGCCCAGCGGATTGCCGGTGACGATCACTTCCGGCAGCGTCGCCGGGGTGGAACTTTGCGCCTGGGCCCAGGCGCTGTGTACGGCCGCTGCGATCAGCGGCAGCAGCAAGGTCGTGCGTCTCATCAGAATGCTCCCATGCGGCAGCACGCACGTATACACCCGCGCGAGTTACCGCCAGATTGTGGTGACAGGAATAAAAATCAGGCGCGCCGCCAGCAGCGGCGCGGTGTCACGCGCGGGAGGGAGGTCCGCGGGAGTGGTAGTGCAGCGTCGTGATCGACGCCACATGAACGGTGACCGGAATCACCGCGACAGGCACAACAGCTTCAGCCCTGAGCGTGCTGTCGATCAGCAGCGCGCCGCCCAGCAGCTCGCTGTAGAGCAGGTCGAAGTCGCAGGCGGCCAAGGCACTGCGGCCTTCGCCGGGCGCTTCATGCGCATGGTCGTGGCCATGGTCACCGCCCTGCTCATGAGCAACCGCCACCACCGTTTCATGGGCATGGCCGCTGGCATGGACCAGCGCGTGGGTCAGCGCGCCATGCTGCGCGAACAACAGCAGCGCCGCGAGCATGCCGCGCAGCGCCAGAGAGCGCAGGGCGTGATGCAGGAGGCGGGTGAAGTTCATCGCGGGATTATTGCGGCAGGCAGCTTCAGCGCGGCGTCGCCACGGTGACGGCGTCGGTGAGCCGGTAGTACAGGCCCATTGCATCGTCTTTGAGCACGGCGAAGCGCCCGGAGATCACGATCGGCTCGAAGCCGTATTTCACCGGCGTCTTCGCCTGCACCTCGACCATCTGCTCAGGCCCGCCGGGCAAGCAGAACGAGCAGCTCGGCGGCAGCATCGCGAGCAGGAAACGCGTCTGCCGGTCGCCCATGTCGAGCGGCATCATGAAACCCTGAAGGCGCACTTCCTTCTTGTCGAGGCCGGCGACTTCCTTGCCGAACTCCGGCACGAAGCGGTCCTTCTGCTTCACGGTCTTCACGTCGGCCAGCGTCTTCCACGACACCACGCCCTTCAGCTCCGGCAGCGGCTTGTTGGCGTAGGGCGACGGCGGCAGGTTGGCATCGGGGTCCGGCCGTTTGGACAGTTCCTTCGGCTGGCCCGGTATGCCCTGTGCGGACGCCGGCAGGCCGATGGTGATGCCCAGACTGAGCAGCAGTATTCCCAGGATGGTTTTCATTTTATTCAATAAAAACAATGGGTTAATGATAATTCGGATCCGCTTCCGGTGACCGCACCATGAAGGCACCTGCATTGACCGTGTTTCAGTGCCCGTGTTTCATCCCGCAGTATTTGCCGATTGCCAGACCTTTGCAATCCTTGGTCAGCTGCGCCACGCAGTCTTTTTCCGATTTGCCCGACTCGAGGCACTTCGCCGCATTGAGATGGGCCTCGGCCATTGCGCGGTGATTGGCGACATCCTTCTTGATCTCGTCTGCGGTATGCGCCTTCTCGGCTTTTTTCTGCTGGGCCATTACCGGCAGCGCAAACACCAGGGACAGCGCCACGGCAACTGCCGTCATCGATTGCTTCAACATGGTCATCTCCGGATTCAAGGATTGGTCAACCGCGCGCGAGTGTCGCCGCGATGTCGGTGCGATAGGCCCGCCAGGCCGGAATCAGCGCCGCGAGTATACCCACAGCCAGCGCCAGCCCGAGCACCCACAGCTCTTCGACCACAAACACCCTGCCGCTGATATCGACCTGCTGCGCCGCGCGCAGCGCATGGCCGAGGATTTCAGCGAAACCATGACCCAGCGCAAGGCCCAGCCCGGCGCCGATCAGCGCCAGCAGCAGGCCTTCGAACAGCAGCAGGCCCATCAGCGTCGCCGGCCGCGCGCCCAGCGTGCGCATCACCGCAAGGTCATAACGGCGTTCGTTCATCGCGTTGTACAGCGCGATGAACACCGACAGCCCGGCGCTGAAAATCAGCACCAGCGCAAAGGCACGCAATACATCAACGCCGACGCCGATGATCGAGAACAGCCGCGCCGTCTCATAGGCCGGTGCCGCCGCCTGCATGCCGGTGTTGTTGTTGATGTAGCGCGGCAGCATCGCCACCGCCAGCGGTGTCGCGTACTGCAGCAGCAGCGCGGTGTATTCCTTCTCGTCGTCACCGAGCTGCTGCTCGATGTCGCGCACATCCTTGATGTCGTGGTGGTCGGCATGCACCACCCACACACTCTGGTAGGCGGTGACGATCAGCCGGTCGAGCACGCTGCCACCGCGCTCGAGGATGCCGACCACCTCGTAGGGATGGTTTTCATGGGCATGGCCGCCGCCGTCGCCGAGGCCATGCACACCGTTGAACTTGGCGCCGAGGGTCAGGCCGGTGCGCGCCGCGACTTCAGCGCCGATCACCGCCTCCAGCGGCTGCTGCCAGGCACGGCCGCTGGCGAATTTTGCGCCGTAGAGCTCAAGGTAATCCGGCGTGGTGCCGGCGACACGGAAACCGCGGTAGCTGTCACCCATCGCCAGCGGAATCGCCCGCTTTACCGCGCGGTGCTTGGAAATTTCCAGCGCCTGCTTCCACGAAATATTACCGGTCGGCACATCGAGGTGATAAATCGCCGACAGGATGATCTGCATCGGGCTGCCCTTGGCGCCGACCACCAGGTCGATGCCCTGCGCGTCGCGGCGCATGCGGTCCTCAAGCTGGTGGGTGGCGAGCAGCAGCAGGATGATGGTGGCCACACCAAGTGCCAACAGGATCACGTTCAGCGCGGTATTCAGTGGCCGCGCCTTCAGATAGGAGAAACTCACCGCGGCGATATTCATGCGGCGGCTCCCAACACATGATGGTTGGGTATGCGCGACTTGACCCTCTGGTCATGGGTGGCAATCACCAGCGTCGCACCGCAGGCGGCGGCCTGCGCCTGCAGCAGTTCCAGCACCTGCGTGCAGCGCGCGTCATCGAGGTTCGAGGTCGGCTCGTCGGCCAGCAGCAGCTTCGGCCGGTTGACCACCGCGCGCGCCACCGCAACCCGCTGTGCCTGGCCGAAGGAGAGTTGATGCGGCTTGGCCTCCGCCTTGTCCGCCAGGTCCAACCCGGCCAGCACCTCGCGCGCCCGCGCGCGATCCTGCGCCGCCCCCGCCAGCCACTGCGCGAGCAGCAGGTTGTCGAGCACGGTCAGGCTGTCCATCAGGTGCAGGCGCTGCAGCACGATGCCGATGTTTGCGCCACGGAAGCGGTCGAGTTTTGCCGCCGGCATGGTGGCGAGGTCTTCCCCCGCGACGACGGCGCTGCCCGCGCCCGGCCGCAGGATGCCGGCCAGAATGTGCAGCAGCGTGGTCTTGCCGCTGCCCGAAGGCCCCAGCATCAGCCACTGCTCGCCCTGCGCGGCACGCCAGGACTCGACGCGCAGCACAATGCTGCCGTCGTAGGCGTGTTGCAGGTTGTCGAGCTGGAACAAGGCGCTGGCCTCCGCATGCCGCAATGAGCGGGCGATTAAAGCAGAGCCCTGGCCGATGCGCAAACGGACCCGCTTCAAACCCGCGGGATATACTGAACAGGCGATGAAAAAACTGCTGATCCTGCTGATCGACGCCTACCGCTACCTGCTGTCACCCTTTTTCGGGACGCAGTGCCGCTTCTATCCAACCTGCTCGGCTTATGCGCGCGAGGCCATTGATACGCATGGGGCTATCAAGGGGAGCTGGCTGACGGTAAGACGGTTGGGGAAGTGTCATCCCTGGCATGAGGGGGGGATTGATAATGTGCCGCCGGGGAGGCCTGACCACTGATTCTTTCTCTGTGTAGACCGGTTCGTTTCGGTTTTGCTGCGAGTAATCAATCTGGCGTTAATACAGGCACGCGGTAAAGCAGGTTATCCGGAAAAACTGTGACCCTAGATATTTTGTTAGCGCCACTACAATGACAGACACTGCAACGAAATACCGCGAGGTGTACGGCGAGTTTTCTGCACTCCTAGATTACTCCGTTGCGCTTATCGAAACTCAATCTGGTCATACACCTAATGGCGATCGAGAGTCATATGCCGAGAAAATTTTCGGCAAGATGGTGTGTCATGGCATATCGTTAAAACGGCTCTCCCCTTCACCCTCTTTTCCTTCGAACGAGCTCTGGGACATCTCCTCAAACTACGCCATCGCCCGTGCCTTGATTGAAACATACGAGGCCCTCGCCTATGTCTCTCTAGAGCCAGTCGAGGAAGGAGAGAGGGCTTTCCGCATTCTTTTGTGGAAGCTTCACGCGGAAGAGCGGCGCAGAGAGATGCTTCGATTGATTGGTTCTAATCATCCCGGCATTTCGGAGGTAGAGTCCAAAATCGTCAACCTTCGATCAGAGCTTCTCAGCCACCCCAATACTTCCGCGTTAGAAGCCGCTTTCAGGGGAAAGATCGAGAAAGGAGAAACACCCCTCTATCACTTATCTCGCGCAGAGCGAGATAGTCGACTGAAGATCAACCCGGACTACCACAGGGCGGTGATCATGCATCTGTCTTCTCACGTACATACCCATCCTTTCTCGATATATCAATTATTCGACTTCAACGCATCCGACCCGGAATGCGTTCGTTTAATGTCAGTCCCACTTCAGTACTGCATAGCATTCCTGGGAAAGGCGACTCTTGGTATGAGTGATATATTTTCGCCGCGCATGCCTCCCCGTTCAGATCAGGTTTCGCAAACCATCGAAAATTGGGTAAACATACTTGCCAAGGGAGTGAAGGGTGTGGGCTAACATTTCAGTCAATTCGGGTCGTTGCAAGCGTCGCTTAGCATCGCATGCAACGGTCAGTTACTTCAAAGTTTAACCATCATGATCACCGCGCAGTCTGATCGCGAGAACTTTGAGCGCTGGATCGGTGGACCGTTAGAAACAATCATGACGCAGTCTCACGCAGGTTTCGTTGTGGCGATGGTGGCGTTTCCGGTTCTGGAGCGCTACTTGCGAGGAAAGTCGGAGGCAGCGCCTGACGAACAAGCTTTTCAAGCTGCACTTTTGGAAGTGATTCCCGAGTTGCGAAACACTCAAGCCGCAGGAACGTTCTGGTTCATGTTCCGCCACAGCCTCTTGCACTACGCGGGCTTCCAGCAGCCGAACTATGGGTTCGCAAGCTCGACCGAATTGGTGTCGGTCTCTGCGAGCAGCGAGGTTTGGATGAACCCACTGCTGTTCGGAGAGCGGGTACTCAAAACCGTTCGATCTGACTTCACGACCTACGAAAGAGGCAAAGTACCGTTGCCTCGCGTACGTTGTATGGATGACGGCGCCGCAACCAATCCACCGTATTCGTCATATTGGGGTACGAGTGCTCCACCGCGCCGGGGAGCGAAATGAATACAACTCAAGCGTTATACACCAACCCGCATCACCAACCCCTTCAAATACTCCCCCTCCGGAAAATTCATCACCACCGGATGATCCGCTGAGGCATGCAGCCAGCGTTCGATGCGCGCATCAACACCCGCATCGAGCGCCGCGCCGGCGATGATTTTCTGGAACAGGTCGGGACTGATACCGCCGGAGCAGGAATAGGTCATAAGCCGGCCGCCGGGGTTGAGCAGCTTGAATGCGAGCAGGTTGATGTCCTTGTAGGCGCGCGCGGCTTTTTCGGCGTGGGCCGCGGTCGGCGCGAATTTCGGCGGGTCGAGCACGATGACATCGAATTTGCGGCCGCCGTCGCGGAATTTGCGCAGGGTCTGGAACACATCGGCTTCGAGCCATTCCGCCTTGTTGCCGTCATGGATCAACTTGTTGCGCTCGGCATTGGCCTGGGCAGCGGCCAGCGCCGGGCCGGAGCTGTCGATGGCGGTCACTGACTTCGCACCGCCGGCCAGCGCGTTCAGCGCAAAACCGCCGCTGTAGCAGAAGCAGTCGAGCACGACCTTTTCTTTCACCAGGCCGCGCAGCAGCAGGCGGTTGTCGCGCTGGTCGAGGTAGAAACCGGTCTTGTGGCCCTGCTCGGCATCCACCGCGAAGTCGAGGCCGTGTTCACGCACCGTGAGCGGCCCGGTGGCGGCTTCGCCGCGCAGCAGGCCGGATTGCGAAGGCAGGCCTTCGAGTTCACGCACGTCGGCGTCGGAACGTTCGATCACCCGCTTGATGCCGGGCAGTGCAGTCAGTGCATCGGCGATCGCGCCGCGCCAGCGTTCGGCGCCGGCGCTGAGCAGTTGCAGCACCACGGTGTCGGCGTAACGGTCGGCGACCACGCCGGGCAGGCCGTCGGATTCGCCGTGGATCAGGCGCACGCCTTCATCCGCCGCGACCTGGCGCAGCGCGGCGGCGCGGCGGATGCGTTCGGCAAAAAACGCGGCGTCGATTTCGCGCGCGGTCCAGTCCCAGACGCGGGCGCGGATCTGCGAATCGGGGCTGTACGCGGCAACACCGAGAAAAACACCGTCGGCCGAATGCAGCGCGACACTGTCGCCGAGCCTGGGCTGGCCTTCGACCTTGGCGATGCCGCCGGAAAATACCCAGGGATGCCGGCGCTTCAGGGATTTTTCGCGGCCGGGTTTGAGTGTGATCTTATTCAATTTAAATCCTTGCCCCCACCCTGACCCTCCCCCCGCATGCGGGGGGAGGGAATGGTTTTGGGGCTTGTTCAGGTTTTTCTTTTGGCGCGCGGGTGCGCGGCGTCGTAAATCTTGGCGAGGTGCTGGAAGTCCAGTTGCGTGTACACCTGCGTGGTTGAAATGCTGGCGTGGCCGAGCATTTCCTGCACCGCGCGCAGATCGCTGCTCGACTGCAGCACATGTGAGGCGAAGGAGTGGCGTAGCATGTGCGGGTGCACCCGCGCGGCGATGCCCTGCTCGAGCCCACGCGCCTGCACCCGCGCCTGGATGAAGCGCGGCGAGACACGTTTGCCCTTGTTGTTGACGAACAGCGCCTCGGCATCGGCACCGGGCAGCGCGGCGCGTGCATCCAGCCAGGCCTGCAGCGCGCGCCGCGCGTGGCTGCCCACCGGCACGATGCGCGTCTTGTTGCCCTTGCCGGTGACCTGCACCGTGGCGTCGCTGAAATTGATGTCGGTTGGCGCAAGCCCGGTCAGTTCGGCGAGGCGCAGGCCCGAGGAATAAAACAGCTCGAGCATCGCGCGGTCGCGCACGGCGTCGATGTCATCACCCTGGATTTCGACCAGTTGCCGCGCCTCGTCGGGTGACAGCGCCTTGGGCAGGCGTTTGGCGCTTTTGGGGGCGCGGATGCCGATGCAGGGGTTCTGCGCAACACCGTGGTCGCGCGCGAGGTAGTTGTAGAAACCGCGCCAGGCCGAGAGCATGCGCGCGAGGCTGCGGCCATCGAGGCCGCGGCCGTGCAGTTGCGCGATGGCGCGGCGGATGTCGTGGTTGCGCAGCTCCGCGGGCGGCGTGCCGCCGGACTGGCGCAACAGGGTCTCGATGTCGCGGCCGTAGTTTTTGGCGGTGTGCGGCGAAAGCCGGCGTTCGTGGGCAAGGTGCCCGAGGTAGGACTGCAGCAGTTTTTGCGCGGCTTCGGGGATGGCGGCCGGCGCGGCCGGGGGCTGTGCTTTGCCGCGTCCAGTCACGCCGCTTCCAGATGCCGCAGCAGGCCTGCCGCGACCAGTTCACCGATGCGGGTCAGGTACAGCGTGCCCATCTCGGGATAAAAGCGCTGCGCGTCTTCACTGGCCAGCGCGAGCAGGCCGAAGGTTTCCTTGCCGCGCAGGGCGACATAGGCAAAGGACTTCAGCAGGGGCGCGGCTTCGCCGAACAGCGCGGCGGTATCGGCCATCGCCTGCGGGCCGCAATGCGGGTGCAGCAGGCCGGCGGTGAAACTGCGCGTGGCCTCGCTGGCTGCGGCAGCCGCAGCGGCCGGATGCCACAGCGTCAGCGCGACATGCGGCACCGTGAAATCCTCGCGCAGGTTGTAGCCGGCGACATCGATCACCGCCTGGTCACTGCGCGCACCGAGCAAAGCCACGGCAAGGCGGTGCACCTTCTCGCCGATGGCATCGTTTTCTTCACCGAACTGGATCAGCTCGCCGAGTTTGGCTTCGAGCTGCTTGGCGCGCTCGCGCAGGGTGAGGATCTGGCGTTCACTGATGGAAATGGTGCGGCCGCCGTGGGGATGCGGAATCATCACGTCGGCGACGACGTCGGCATAGTTCTCGAAAAAATCCGGGTGTTCCTTCAGGTAGGCCGCGACGTCGTTGGGATTCATCAGTACTCAGTCCTTGCTGTGGTTTGCTTTGTTTCGGATCCAGTGCGGCCGCTGCTTCGGCTTCAATCCGGTATTTCGACTGCACCGTCGAACACGCTGACGGCGGGGCCGGTCATCATCACCGGCGCGCCGGCACCGGCCCATACTATAACGAGGTCGCCGCCGCGCGTCGCGACATGCACACGCTGATCCAGCAGGCCGCGGCGGATGCCGGACACCACCGCGGCGCAGGCACCGGTGCCGCAGGCCAGCGTCTCGCCGGAACCGCGCTCGTAGACACGCAGCCGGATGTGGCTGCGATCCACCACCTGCATGAAGCCCGCATTCACCCGCTGCGGAAAACGCACATGCGCTTCGATCAGCGGGCCGTCTTCGGCCACCGCTGCAGTATCGACGTTGTCGACGACCTGCACCGCGTGCGGGTTGCCCATCGATAACGCATTGATTTTAATGGCTTTTTTGTTTACTTCCAGATCATACAGCGGAGCCTCGGCCGGCGCCGTGAACGGGATACGCGCGGGCTCGAACACCGGCGTGCCCATGTTCACGGTGACCTGGCCGTCGGCCTCGAGCCGCGGCTCGATCACACCACCGAGCGTGCCGACACGGATCACCGATTTTGCGGTCAGCCCGCGCTGGTGCACATAACGCACAAAGCAGCGCGCGCCGTTGCCGCACTGCTCGACCTCGCCGCCGTCGGCGTTGAAGATGCGGTAATAGAAATCGGTGTCTGCGCTGCGTGCAGGCTCGACCATCAGCAGCTGGTCACAACCGACGCCGAAATGGCGGTCGGCGACAAAACGCAGCTGCGCCGGTGACAGCGCCACCGGTGACTGCGTGGCATCGATGACAACGAAGTCGTTGCCGAGGCCGTGCATCTTGGTGAATTTCAGGCGCATGAGCTCATTCTCATCTGAACCCGTGTCATCCATCTGCCGAGCGCCGCCGAGACGAGGAACCCGCGAGCACGCGACGAGACATTACCTCTATGTAAGGCGAGGAGCGGCGCAGCGGGCGACGAAGTATCGGCAAGCGCAGGCATGGGGGACATGGGTTCAGCGGCATTGGTCGCGATAGTCGCGATAGATGCAGCGATCCATGATCACCGTCATGCCGCCGGCCTGCGCGCGCTGCGCCGCCGGTTCGTTGACGATGCCTTCCTGGATCCAGATCGCCTTCAGATTCAGCGCCAGGCATTCATCGACCACGCCGTCGATGAACTCGGCGCTGCGGAACACATCAACGAGGTCGATTTTTTCCGGGATGTCCTTCAGCGAGGGATAGACCTTCTCGCCGAGGATTTCAGTGGCGGCCGGATGCACCGGTATCACGCGAAAGCCGAAATCCTGCATTGCCTTCGACACACCGTAACTCGGCCGCGCGGCATTCGGCGACAGGCCGACCACGGCGATGGTCTTCACGGATTTGAGCAGCGCGCAGCGCGCCTGCGCATCGGGATTCACGAACATGGCCGGTATTTTATCTGCGCGGGCTGTGTTTCAGTAAAACCGCGCTTCGCCCGCCGGCCGCGTCTTGAAGCGCTTGTGCAGCCAGTAGTACTGCGCCGGCATGTCGCGCACCTGCTCTTCGATGAAGGCATTCATGCGCCGGGTGTCGGCGGCAAGGTCGCCGCTGGGATAGTTTTCCCAGACCGGATGAAAACGCAGCACATAACCTTCACCACCCGGCAGTTGCCTGGTCACCGCAGGCACCACCACCGCACCGGTCAGCGCGGCGATGCGCGCGAGCCCGGTGATGGTTGCCGCGGGCACGCCGAAAAAAGGCACGAAGATCGAATCGCGTTCGCCGAAATCCATGTCCGGCAGGTAATAAAAAGGCAGGCCGTTCTTGATCGCTTTCGCCACCGGGCGGATGCCGTCCTGCCGCGAATAGAGTTCGGTCGGCCCCAGCCGCGTGCGTCCGTGCAGCAGGATGCGGTCAAAAGCCGGGTTCTTCTGTTTGCTGTACACCGACACCAGCGGAAATTCGGCGGTGAGCCGGATGCCGCCCATGTCGAGCCCGACAAAATGCGGCGCCAGCCAGATCACCGGACGGTCGCGCACCGCCTGCCAGTGTTCCATGCCTTCGATGCGCACCAGCTTCAGCACGCGCTCGCGGCTGCCCCACCACAGGATGCCGTGTTCAAGCAGGCTGCGTGTGAACACCGCGAAATGCTCGCGCGCGATCGCCTTGCGTTCGCTGTCGTTGAGGAAGGGAAAACACAGCCGCAGGTTGGTCAGCACCACCCGCCGCCGCTCGCCGGCCAGCGCATACAGCAGCGCGCCGGTGAAACGGCCCACCGCCGCAAGCAGCGGCAGGGGCAGCCAGTGCAGCAGCCAGATCAGGAACAGGCCGAAGCGGGTCATGTGTGTTGAATCCCTCGGTGAATCATTCTTTGTTGCTCCCCGCCGGTTTCTTGTAGCGGTTGTATCCCCAGAAATACTGCGCCGGCCGGATCCTGATCACGTCTTCGACAGCGCGGTTGAGCTGTTGCGCGCCGAGGGGATCGGCGGCGATACGCCGCAGATGCAACTGATAGCCGGCGCCTGCAGGCAGGCGTTCGGCAAAAGCCATCACCACCGCGGCGCCGGTGGATTGCTGCAGGCGTCCGGCGAGGGTCATGGTGTAGGCCGGTTTGCCGAAAAAATCAGCCCACTCGCCTTCACCGACACCCGGCGCCTGGTCGGGGAGGATGCCGACGGCTTCGCCGCGCTTCAGCGCCTTGATCAGCTGGCGCACGCCGGACAGTGTGGCGGGTGCGAGCCGCGCCGAGGTGCGTGTGCGGCCGGCGAGCATCAGCGGTTCGAGTCCGGCGCGTTTTGGCGGCCGGTAGAGCGCGGTCAGCGGCAGGCGGCGCGCGCCATACAGGGCGGACACCTCAAAACAGCCTAGGTGCGGTGTCAGGAAAATCAGGCCGCGGCCTTCGGCGCGCGCGGCTTCGACCACGGCCCAGTCATCACAGCGCACGATGCGTTCGAGTTCTTCCTCCGGTCCGAACCAGATGCGCGCGAGCTCGGCGAGGCCCTTGCCTGCTTCGGTAATGGCCGCGCGGCGCGTGGGGTCATCGTGATAACCGGCCAGCAGCAGGTTTTCACGCAGCCGGCGGCGGTAGGTCGGTGAGGCGGCATAGATCAGCCAGCCCAGCCCGGCACCGAAAAAATGCAGCGCCGCCAAAGGCATACGCGCGGTGATGAGTAGCACTGCGTGCAGCACAGTGGTTGACACGGGCATTGGCCAGAAAATCCGTTAATAAATCGAGGGTTATATGCTATTCTAGCCGCCTTTTTGCCCGACCCCGGTCGGCAAAATCAGCAAAACATCAGCAAACACTTCCGATCAACCCACTGCGATCACGTGTAACCACCATGAGCAATTTCCTGTTTACTTCTGAATCGGTTTCCGAAGGCCATCCCGACAAAATCGCTGATGCGATTTCCGATGCGGTGCTCGACGCCATCATCAGCCAGGACAAAACCGGCCGCGTCGCCGCTGAAACCCTGACCCACACCGGCCTGGTCGTGCTTGCCGGCCAGGTGACCACCAGCGCCCGCGTCGATTACGCACAGGTTGCGCGCAAGGTGATCAAGCAGATCGGTTATGACGATTCCGACATCGGTTTTGACTACAAGAGCTGCGGCGTGCTGGTGTGCTACGACCAGCAGTCGCCGGACATCGCGCAGGGCGTGGACGAAGGCAAGGGCCTCGACCTCGACCAGGGCGCCGGTGACCAGGGCCTGATGTTCGGTTTTGCCTGCAACGAAACCCCGCAGCTGATGCCGATGCCGATTTACTACTCGCACCGCCTGATGGAGCGCCACGCCGAGCTGCGCCGTGACGGCCGCCTGCCCTGGGCGCGCCCCGATGCGAAGTCGCAGGTTTCCGTGCGTTATGTCGACGGCAAGCCGCACCACATCGACACCGTGGTGATCTCGACCCAGCACCGCGAGGAAGTCACGCACAAGCAGATCGAGGAAGCGATCATCGAGCAGGTGTGCAAGCCGGTGCTGCCGAAGGAAATGATCACCAAGGACACCAAGTACCTGATCAACCCGACCGGCCGTTTTGTCATCGGCGGCCCGCAGGGCGACACCGGCCTTACCGGCCGCAAGATCATCGTCGACACCTATGGCGGCTACTCGCGCCACGGCGGCGGTGCATTCTCGGGCAAGGATCCGTCGAAGGTTGACCGCTCGGCCGCCTACGCCGCGCGCCATGTGGCGAAGAACATCGTCGCCGCCGGCCTCGCCACCAAGTGCGAAATCCAGGTCGCCTACGCCATCGGCGTGGCGCGTCCGGTCAGCGTGCTGGTCGACACCTTCGGCACCGGCAAGATCAGCGACGACAAGATCGGCGCGCTGGTCGAGAAACACTTCGACCTGCGTCCGAAAGGCATCATCCAGTCGCTTGACCTGCTGCGCCCGATCTACACCAAGACCGCCGCACACGGCCACTTCGGCCGCGACGAGCCGGAATTCACCTGGGAGCACACCGACAAGGCCGCTGCACTGAAGGCCGACGCCGGCATCAAGTAAGCTGCCCTGCCCCAATAAAAACGCCGGCTGATGCCGGCGTTTTTATTGAATCCGTCGGATCAGACGGCGGCGTAATCCCGAAAACGACAGGCCGGCCACCACCAGCGACAGCAGGAAGTAATAGACCGGATAGACACTCTGCGCGAGGCGTTCGCTGCCGGAACCGCTGAGCACCGCGCCGAGCATCGCCAGATAGGCCGCGCACCAGACCAGCCACGGGCCGGGAACTTCGTGGCCATGGCGCCAGGTGCTGCGCCAGATCGGGATGAAGCTGACGATGGACGTCGTCACCGCGAACACATGGGCCCAGGCCGCGCCGCCGGTGATTGCATAGGCGATGTAGGCCGCCAGGTCGGCGCTGACCGCGGCGTAATCGGGCCAGCGCGCCGGCAGATAGACCGTGTCGCGCGAACCCGAACGCCATTTCGCCAGTTGCAGCACGGCCGTGACGGCAAAAATCGCGCAGCAACCGAGAAAGCAGGCCAGCGGCAAGGCCGAGCTTGCCCAGTGGCTGTCGATGGCATCGAAGGTCACATACTCGACCCAGGCGCCGATCAGCCACATCAGCCAGCTCGCGGCATTGGGCCGGGTGCGGCCGCGGAACATTTCGCGTGCATACCAGGCGTAACCCGCCACATGCAGCAGCAGGGCCAGCGTGCCGAAGACGACCGGCCATGAAACTGTACTGATCACGATTCCAGGAAGTCCATAAAAATATCAATAAAAACAATGGCTTGTATAACATACCGCACAGTCACGATGGGTCATACAGGCATCGGCTATAATGCGCGCCGCTGAGGAGCGTTGCGACCGGACCTGATGGCCGGCCAGGCTCAGCAAAGATATCAACGGCGCTCGCACCGGCAACGGTGCGAGCGCTTTTTATTTGGTTTCGCAGTTTCGTTTTTAAACATGCGTACCCCCGAGGGGCGCTGCGACCGGACCGGCACCACGCCGCCACCGGCCAGGCTCGGGAGGCCACGCTGGCAACGGCGCCCGTTTTTCCAGGAGCAACACAGATGAACGCCAAAGCCGCCGACTATAAAGTCGCCGACATCAACCAGGCCGACTTCGGCCGCAAGGAAATCGCCATTGCCGAAACCGAAATGCCCGGCCTGATGGCGATCCGCGAGGAATACAAGGGCAAGAAGCCGCTGAAGGGCGCGCGTATCGCCGGTTCGCTGCACATGACCATCCAGACCGCGGTGCTGATCGAGACGCTGGCCGAACTCGGCGCCGACATCCGCTGGGCGTCGTGCAACATTTTCTCGACCCAGGACCACGCAGCTGCCGCGATTGCCGCGCGCGGCATCCCCGTGTTCGCCTACAAGGGTGAAACGCTGGAGGACTACTGGGATTACACCCACCGCATCCTCGAGTGGTCGGACGGCGGCACGCCGAACATGATCCTCGACGACGGCGGCGACGCCACGCTGCTGGTGACGCTGGGCGCGCAGCACGAGCGCAACAAGACGCAGCCGCCCGAAGGCACGAACGAGGAAGAGCGCATCCTGTTCGCGGCGATGCGCAAGACGCTGAAGGAAAAGCCCGGCTTTTATTCGAACATCGAGAAGAACATCAAGGGCGTCACCGAAGAGACCACCACCGGCGTGCACCGCCTGTACCAGATGGAAAAGGAAGGCCGCCTGCCCTTCCCGGCGATCAACGTCAACGACTCGGTGACCAAGTCCAAGTTCGACAACCTCTACGGCTGCCGCGAGTCGCTGGTCGATGCGATCAAGCGCGCCACCGACGTGATGGTGGCCGGCAAGATCGCCGTGGTCTGCGGTTTCGGCGATGTCGGCAAGGGCAGCGCGCAGGCGCTGCGTGCGCTGTCGGCCCAGGTCTGGGTCACCGAAATCGACCCGATCTGCGCGCTGCAGGCGGCGATGGAAGGCTTCCGCGTGGTCACCATGGACTACGCCGCCGACAAGGCCGACATCTTCGTCACCGCCACCGGCAACCTTGGCGTGATCGGCCACGATCACATGAAGCGGATGAAGAACAACGCGATCGTCTGCAACATCGGCCACTTTGATTCGGAAATCGAGATCGCTGCGCTGAAAAAATACAAGTGGGAGAACATCAAGCCGCAGGTTGATCACGTGATTTTCCCGGACGGCAAGCGCCTGATCATCCTCGCCGAAGGCCGCCTGGTGAACCTCGGCTGCGGCACCGGCCATCCTTCGTTCGTGATGTCGAGCTCCTTCACCAACCAGACGCTGGCGCAGCTGGAGCTGTACACCCAGGGCGGCAAATACCAGAACAAGGTCTATGTGCTGCCGAAACACCTGGATGAAAAAGTCGCGCGCCTGCACCTGAAAAAGCTCGGCGTGGAACTGACCGTGCTCAACGAAAAGCAGTCCGACTACCTGCAGATGCCGGTGGACGGCCCGTACAAACCGGATCACTACCGCTACTGACCGGAGTAGGATGCCCGGCAGGGCCTGCCGGGCATCCGCCATCATGGAATCCCAGAAAAAACACCCCCGCACCTTCAGCTTCGAGTTTTTCCCGCCGAACACGCCGGAAGGGCTGGCCAAACTCGCCACGACGGCGCAGCAGCTCGCAGAACTGAAGCCGAAATTCTTTTCGGTGACCTACGGTGCCGGCGGCTCGACGCGTGAACGCACGCTGCGCGCGGTGCTCGATCTGCGCAGCGCCGGTTACGCCGCCGCGCCGCATATTTCCTGCATCGGGTCCTCCCGCGATGAAATCCGCGACATCCTCTCGGGCTACCGCGAGCAGGGCATCCGTCACCTGGTGGCATTGCGCGGCGACCTGCCATCAGGCACGGCGACCTCGGGCGAATTCCATTACGCCAACGAGCTGGTGGCCTTCATCCGCGGCGAATTCGGCAGCCAGTTCCAGATCGAGGTGGCGGCCTATCCCGAATACCATCCGCAGGCAAAAAGCGCCCGCGACGACCTGCTCAATTTCAAGCGCAAGGTCGAGGCCGGCGCCGACTCGGCGATCACCCAGTACTTCTACAACGCCGACTGCTATTTCCACTTCGTCGGGGAGTGCGAGGCGATGGGCATCCGGATCCCGATCGTTCCCGGCATCATGCCGATCGGCAAGTTTTCGCAGCTCGCGCGTTTTTCGGATGCCTGCGGCGCGGAAATTCCGCGCTGGATGCGCAGAAAACTCGAAGGCTTCGGCGACGACAGCGATTCGATCCGCGCCTTTGGCCTTGATGTCGTGACCCGCCTCTGCGATGACCTGCTTGCCGCAGGCGCGCCGGGACTGCACTTCTACACCATGAACCAGGCCGAGCTCACCCGCAGCATCTGGCAGCGCCTCGGCCTCTGAGCGGACGGCGCCCACCCGGCGCCAGTCCCGGCACGTTCGTTATACTCCGCTGAACCACAGCGTTCAGGGAGTCTTCATGGAATCAGCGCAACCGCCCGCGGCCGGCAAGGGCCCGCAATCGCACCAGGACATTGTCGCCGCAGCCAAGGCACGTTCACCCGGCGAAGCTGCTGCATTGCTGGCCGAATACCCGGCGGCCGTGATCGGCCCGGTGCTGCAGGACCTCGCACCGATGCTGACCCAGGACATCCTGCTCGAACTGCCCGGTGGGCTGGTCGATGCGGTGATGAATGCGGTGCCCGCCGAAGTCGCTGCGCAATGGCGCCTGAACCAGACCTATCCCGAGGGCAGCATCGGCCGCATGATGGTGCCGCCGCTGGCGGTATTCCGTCCCGGTAGCACCGTGCGCGAGACCGTCGAGCAACTGCGGCCCATGGTGCGCAGCGCCTTCATCACCTACGGCTATGTCACCGACGATGCCGGCCGCCTGCTCGGCATCATCACCATGCGCGACCTGCTGTTTGCCGGGGACGATGTCACGCTAGACACGGTGATGCTGCGCAATGCGTTTGCACTGCAGCCGGAACTGGCGCTCGCCGACGCGATGAAGCTGGTGCTCGACCGCCACTACCCGGTGTATCCGGTGTGCGACGGCGAAGGACGCCTGCTCGGCCTGGTGCGCGGGCAGACCATGTTCCAGGAGCAGGCCTTCGAGATCACCGCGCAGGTCGGCAGCCTGGTCGGTGTTGAAAAGGAAGAGCGCCTGGCGACTCCGCTGCAGCGCAGCTTCAAGTTCCGCCATCCCTGGCTGCAGATCAACCTCGCCACCGCCTTTGTCGCCGGCGCGGTGGTGGCGATTTTCCAGGACACGGTTGACCGGCTGGTGATTCTTGCGCTGTTCCTGCCCATCCTCGCCGGCCAGTCGGGCAACACCGGCTGCCAGGCGCTGGCGGTGACACTGCGCGGCATGACGCTGGGTGAATTAAAAGCCGGAGCCGAACGCGCGCTGGTGATCAAGGAAGCCTCACTCGGTGCGCTGAACGGCGCCTTCACCGGACTGGTCGCGGCGCTGGGCATGTTCATCGTCGCCAGCTATCAAGGCAATCCGAACGCGCTGATGCTCAGCATCGTGGTGTGGATCGCACTGGTCGGCAGCTGTGTCGCCAGCGGCGTCTGCGGTGCGATGGTGCCGCTGACCCTTAAAAAATTCGGCTTCGATCCGGCTACGGCGTCGAGCATTTTCCTGACCACCGCCACCGACGTGGTCAGCATGGGTCTGCTGCTGGGACTGGCGGCCACGCTGATCTGAAAGCGTTCCGCAAAAACAAAAAGGCCGCCCGGAGGCGGCCTTTTTGTTTGCTGCGGCGGAATCCGCTCAGGCGGCCTTGGCCGACTTGCGCTTTTTCGCCTGCGCCGCGGTGGCATGCATCGAGGCGTAGGCGGCATGGGCGGCACCTTCGGCATCGCCGACATGCACCGGGTAGCCCATGTCTTCGAGCACCGAACCCAGTGCCGACAGGCACAGCATCACGTTGTCGGGACGGCAGGAGTAGCCCATCAGGCCGAAGCGCCAGATCTTGCCGGCGAGCGGTCCGAGGCCGGCGCCGATCTCGAGGCCGAATTCGGAGAGCAGGGTCTTGCGCACTTCGGCTTCGTTGACACCTTCGGGGCAGCGCACCGCGTTCATCTGCGGGATCTGGTACGGCTCCTTGACCAGGAACTTCAGGCCCATCGCTTCGAGGCCGGCCTTCAGCGCGGTGTGGTGGCGTGTGACGCGCGCCCAGGCGTTTTCCAGGCCTTCCTCGCGGATCAGCAGCAGTGCTTCATGCAGCGCGAACAGCGAGTTGGTCGGTGCAGTGTGGTGATAGGTGCGGGTGGTCTCGCCCCAGTAGCCGCGCAGCAGGTTCATGTCCATGAACCAGGAGTGGATCTTGTCCTTGCGAGCAGCAACCCGGTCAGCCACGCGCTCGGAGAAGGTCACTGGCGACAGGCCCGGCGTGCACGACAGGCATTTCTGGCTGGCCGAGTAGGCAGCGTCGATTTTCCATTCGTCGACCAGCACCGGCGAGCCGCCAAGCGAGGTCACGGTATCGACAATGGTCAGCGCATCGTATTTGTGCGCGATCTCGACCAGGGTCTTGGCATCCGAGAGCACCCCGGTCGAGGTCTCGGCGTGGACGAAAGCGACCACGCGCACGTCGCGATTCTTTTTCAGCGCGTCTTCGAGTTTCTGCGGATCGACGGGCTCGCCCCACTCATGCTCGACCACCACCGGAATGCCGCCGGCTCGCTCGACGTTCTCGATCATGCGGCCGCCAAACACGCCGTTGCGGCAGACGATGACCTTGTCACCGGGTGCAACCATGTTGACGAAGCAGTACTCCATGCCCACCGAGCCGGGGCCGGAGACCGGGAAGGTCAGCGGGTTCTTGGTCTGGTAGGTGTAGCGCAACAGGGCTTTGAGCTCTTCCATCATCTCGACGAACACCGGATCGAGATAACCGATGGCCGGCTGGCTCATCGTGGTCAGCACGCGCGGATGGATTTCCGTCGGGCCGGGGCCCATCAGCGTGCGCTGCGGCGGGTGGAAGGAACTGATGCGTTTGCTCGGCGCGAACTTGTCCATGGTGTATTCACTCCCTGAGTGGGCGTTGGCAAAAAAATTCTCCCCGTCGGGCCGCGACTTCAGTTTCAGCGGTTTGCGCGACGTGGCTTCGTTGAGCACTTCGACGGCGGCGATTTCGCCGCCGGTGACCTGTTCGACTTCCATCGCCCATCGTGCCGGCACATAACCGGACTTCACCCAGTGGTTGACCACTGCGCGGTCGAGCCGGAAACGGCGCGCCACTTCGGCCTGGCTGCCGAACAGTTCTACAAGGCGTGTTGCGCAGTTCATTGTGGCGGGATCGCGGCTTCGGAATGACAGGTTTGGAATGTTGCGAAAGTTAGCATGGCAAATTTATTTTGACAAGCTGGATTTGGTCGCCACGGGCGCGGGGCTATACGGTAACCCGTTGTTTTTATTGGATATTTAATTCGGTTCAGGCCGGGCCGATACTTTGGTTGCGGACCAAGTCATGGTAACTTCAAGGCCGTCAGCCGCAGCCCTGCCGCGGCCACAGACCCAAAAATAAAGTCACCGAGGAGCCCCAGATGAAACATCTCGCACTGCTGCCCGTCGCCGCCTGCCTTGCGCTGGGCGCCCCGGCTTTTGCCGCCCAGAGCGGCAGCTACCCGAACAAGCCGATCCGCCTGATCGTGCCCTTCCCGCCCGGCGGCGGCACCGACCTGGTGTCGCGCATCATGCAGCCGGCGCTGATCGCCGAACTCGGCCAGCAGGTGCTGATCGACAGCCGCGGCGGCGCCCAGGGCAGCCTGGGCACCGCGATTGCGGCAACCGCCAATCCTGACGGCTATACCGTGGTCATCGCCGAGATCGGCGCCACTGCCGTCGCGCCGGCGCTGATGAGCAACCTCAGCTTCGACATTGCCCGGGACTTCGCCGGCATCAGCCAGCTGATCGAACAGCCCTACATCATGACCGTGCATCCGAGCGTCGCGGTGAAAACCCTCGCCGACTTCATCAAGCTCGCCCAGGCCAAGCCGAATTCGATGAACTTCGGCTCCGGCAACGTCACTGCTCACATCGCACAGGAGGCGTTTTTCCAGACCGCGAAGGTCAAGCTCACGCACATCCCCTACCGCGGCTCGGGCCCGTCGGTGGCGGCCGCAGTGGGCGGCGAGGTGCAGACGCTGTTCTCCGGCCCCGGCGCCGCAATCCCGCAGATCAAGGCCGGCAAGCTGCGCGCGCTGGCGGTGACCACCAACAAACGCACCGCACAGCTGCCCGACGTGCCGACGCTGGCGGAATCAGGTTACAAGGGGTTTGCGATTTCAGGCTGGTACGGCCTGATGGGCCCGATCAAGATGCCCAAGGAAGCGGTGACCGTGCTGAACAAGGCCGTAACCACCGTGCTTAACGGCGAAACCGGCAAGCAGCTGCGCGATCGCGGCTACGATCCGGTGCCGACCACACCGGCCGAGTTCGACAAGTTCATGCGCGCCGAGATCGTCCGCTGGAGCAAGGCGGTCAAGGAATACAACATCAAGCCGGATTTCTGACCGCAGCCCGGTGACCGCTGCCGGGAAGTCGCTTGTGGACAATCGTTCCTAGGCGACTTCCGGCGGCTCGGTGCGCATCCTGCGGAATTCAAGCACCGGCGTCACCCAGACCACCCCGTCGCCGGGGCGGGCGGTGTAGCAGATGCGGTGGATGGTTGCCACCAGCACGTCCACCTCGTCATCCCCGGCGATGATTTCGATGCGCACCTTTTCCGAATAGTCCGCCAGCTCGGCACGCAGGCCCTGGCCTCGCGGCTTGTCCGGGTGATAACCCGAACCCTGGGCACGGCTCACGGTCATGCCCGGAAAATCCGGAATCTTGCGGAACGCCTGGCGCAACTGCTCCAGGCGCATGGGTTGAATCACGGCCTTGATCTCTTTCATGCTTCAATCCTCTCCTCTTCGAAGAAGCGGTACAACACCGGCACCACGATCAGCGTCAGCAGCGTGCAGGTAATCAGCCCGCCGATCACCACAATCGCCAGCGGCCGCTGCACTTCCGAGCCGGGTCCCGTGGAAAACAGGAATGGGATCAGGCCCAGCATCGCCACCGTAGCCGTCATCATCACCGGACGGAAGCGCGCGATCGCGCCTTCACGCACCGCATCGGCCAGGGCCATGCCCTCATCGCGCAGCTTGCGGATGTAAGTCACCAGCACCACGCCGTTCAGGGTCGCAATGCCCCAAAGCGCAATGAAGCCCACCGATGCGGGGACCGACAGGAATTCGCCACTCACTGCAAGCCCGATGATGCCGCCGATCGAGGCGAAGGGCAGCACGGTAATGATCAGCGCCGCGAACTTCAGCGAGTTGAACAGCAGAAACAGCAGGAAAAAGATCGCGGCGATGGTCACCGGAATGATCACCATCAGGTGGCCCAGCGCGCGCTCGAGGTTCTGGAACTGGCCGCCCCATTCGAGGTAATAACCCTCGGGCAACTTGACCCGGCTGCCCACCACCTGCTGCAGTTCGGCGACAAAACCGCCGAGGTCGCGGTCCTGCACATTGATGCCGATCACGATGCGGCGCTTGCCCATTTCGCGGCTGACCTGCGCCGGGCCCTCGACCACTTCGATCTTCGCCAGGCTTTCCAGCGCGACCTGGGCGCCATTGGGCGCGGTCAGCATCAGCGAGCGGATGTCCTTCAGGTCGTTGCGGAACTGTTGCGGCAGGCGCACCACCGCCTGGAAGCGGCGCTCCCCCTCGTAGATCTCGGTCGCCACCTTGCCGCCGATCGCCATTTCGATGACATCCTGCACGTCGGCGACGTTGAGGCCCTGGCGCGCGATCGCCTTGCGGTCGATGGTCACCGTCAGATACTGCTGGCCGCCGACACGCTCGACCCGCATGTCACGCACGCCGCGCACCGTGGCTGCCGCTGATGCGATCTCATTGGCCTTTTCATACAGCTGGTCGAGATCATCACCGAAGAGCTTGACCGCGACATCGGAGCGCACGCCGGTCACCATCTCGTCGACGCGGTCCGAGATCGGCTGCGCCATCACCAGCTGCACCCCGGGGATGGTCTTCAGCTTGTCGCGGATCGCCGCAGCGATATCGTCCTGGGTCCATCCGGAAGGCCATTCGTCGCGCGGCTTCAGCGTGACGATCGGATCGGCCTCGTTGGGGCCTGCGGGGTCGGCTGCCGATTCGCCGCGGCCGATGCGCGACACCGCCATCTGCACACCGGGCACCTCGAGCACGCGGCGCATCGCCTCGCGCTCCATCTTGATCGATTCCTCGAGCGAGATGTTGGGCACACGGTCAATTGCGGGCGAGATCGAACCTTCCTTCATTTCCGGGATGAAGGCGGTGCCGAGGAAGGGCACCAGCAGCAGCGCACCGGCAAAGGCGGCGAGCGTGCCGACGACGGTCTTGCGTTCGTTGCCCAGCGCCCAGTGCAGGCCGCGGATGTACGGCGCCTTGATCTTGGCGATCAGCCAGGTGTCGTGCTCGGCGCCACCCTTGAGCAGGTACGAGCACAGCGCCGGCGTCAGGGTCAGCGACAGCACCAGGGAAATGAACAGCGCGATGGCGATGGTGTAGGCCAGCGGCGCGAACATCTTGCCTTCCATGCCATGCAGCGTCATCAGCGGCAGGAACACCAGGATGATCACGCCGATGCCGAAGATCACCGGCGTGGCCACCTCCTTCACCGCGAGCAGCACGGTGCGCAGCCGCTCGCGCGGATCGGCATGCCCCAGCCGGGCATAGGTGTTTTCGACCACCACCACCGAACCGTCGACCATCAGGCCGATGGCGATGGCCAGGCCACCCAGCGACATCAGGTTCGCCGACAGGCCGTAGTGGTTCATCACCATGAAGGTGGCCAGCGGCGTGATCAGCAGGGTGGCCACCACGATCAGACTCGAACGCAAATCGCCCAGGAACAGGAAGAGCACGATGACCACGAACAGCACGCCTTCAAGCAGCACCTTGGTCACCGTCCACAGCGCGGCATCCACCAGCTCGGAGCGGTCGTAGTAAGGCACGATCTGCAGGCCGCCGGGCAGCATGCCCTTGGCGTTGATCTCGTCGACCCGCGCCTTGATCCGCGACACCACCTCCTTGGCATTGCCGGCGCGGATCATCATCACCACGCCGCCCACCGCCTCGGTGTGTGATCCCTTGACCATCGCGCCGAAACGCACCTCTTCGCCGAAGGTGACTTCGGCAACGTCGCGGATGTACACCGGCGTGTTGCCGACTTCCTTCAACACGATGTTGCGGATGTCGTCGAGGTCCTTCACCAGCCCAACGCCACGGACCAGGAACTGCTCGGGCCCCTGCGGCAGCACGCCACCGCCGGCATTGGCGTTGTTGCGCGCCAGCGCCTGCCACACGTCCTGGATGGTGACCTTGTAATAACGCAGGCGGTCAGGGTCGACCAGCGCCTGGTACTGGCGCACGTAGCCGCCGGTGGAATTGATCTCGGCAACACCGGCTATCGAACGCAGCAGCGGCCGTACCACCCAGTCCTGGGCAATGCGCCGCTCGATCAGTTCTTCCTTGGTCAGCTCGCGTTTGCCGTCATCGGGGCGCTCCAGCGTGTACTGATAGACCTCGCCCAGCGCGGTGGACACCGGTCCGAGGACCGGCGTGACGCCCGCGGGCAGGCGACCACCGACTTCGATCAGGCGCTCGAGCACCAGCTGGCGCGCGAAATAGACATCGGTCTGGTCGGTGAACACCAGCGTGATCAGCGACAGCCCTGGGCGGTTCAGCGAGCGCATCTCGGTCAGGCCCGGCAGGCCGGTCATCGCGATCTCGACCGGCACGGTGACGAATCGCTCGACCTCCTCGGGCGACCGGCCGGGGGCTTCGGTGGCGATCTGCACCTGGACGTTGGTGACGTCGGGGAAGGCGTCGACCGACAGCTTGCGCGCGGCGTTGATGCCGAACACCAGCAGCACCACGGCGATGACGACGACGATCAGCCGCTGGGTGATCGCGGCACGAAGCAGCGCGTCCATGTTTACTGGCCGCCCTGCGTCTGGCGCTTGCGCTCGTTGTTCAGGTGGAAGGCTCCGCCAACCACCACCATCTCGCCGTCACGCACGCCGCTCTCGACCACGCGCCGGCCCTGGTATTCAATACCGAGTTGCACCGCCCTCAGGCGGAAGGTGTTTTCAGCGCTGCGCACGAACACGTAATCGCGGTTGTCCTCGCGCACCACCGCTTCGCCGGGCACTGTGGGGCGCTGTTGCGGCTTGCCCTGGATCAGCACGCTCGCCAGCATGTCCGGCTTGTAATCGCGCTGGGGATTGGGCAGGTCGAGCCGGACCTGGACAGTGCGCGTCTGCGCGTTGACCACCGGGCTGACAAACGTCAGCCGGCCATTGACGGTGCGCCCGGGCAGCGCCGCGATCTCCACGGCAACCTCTTCACCGACGCGGATCGAGCCGGCATTCTGCTCCGGGATTTCAGCAAGTACCCACAGGCTGGAGAGGTCGGCCACCAGGAACACGGGATCCGCGGGCTGAACCACCTGGCCTTCGGTGACCTTGCGTTCGATGACCGTTCCGCTGACCGTGGCGACAATCTGCGACAGCGAATTGATGCTGCGGGTCTCGGCCAGCCGTTTCACCGCGCCTGTCGGCATGCCGAGCACCTTCAGCTGGTCTGCGGCGGCGCCGAGCTCGGCTTCGGCCATGGTCAGTTCACTCTGCCGGCGCTGCAGTTCGGCGGCGCCGATCACGTCGGCGTCAAACAGCTGCTTCGCCCGTGCCGCGCTGCGCGAGGCCAGTTCACGCTGCGACTGCGCCTTGAGGAAGGCAAGTTGTGACGTTGACAGCTCGGTGCTGTTGATCGTCGCCAGCACCGCGCCGCGCCGCACCTCCTGGCCGACTGTAGCCTGCAAATCGGTGATGCGGCCGTTCACCGGGGCGCCGATGCGCGCCATGCGGTTCTCGTCGGCTTCGACGCGGCCAGGCACACGCAGCAGATCGCGCACCTCGCTCACGCCCAGTGCCGCGACCTCGATGCGGCCGGCCAGCTCGGCATCGGCAGTCACCGTCAGCGGATCGCGCTCGGCCTTGGCCGGCGCGGGCTGCGGTTTTTCGCTGCAGGCTGCGAGCAGTGTTGCCAGCAGCAGGGACGGCAGGTACAGCGGCGCTTTCATTTCAGGTTACCTTTCACTGAACGGGTCCTGGGCCTGCAGGCGTTCGATTTCGATGCCCGCGGCGTGGCGGTCAAAACGGGCCTGGATATAGTCCTTGCGCACCCCGCGCAGCGTGCGCTGCGCATCAAGCACTTCAAGGAAACTGCGTTCCCCGAACCGCCAGGCGGCCTCGGCGACCCGTAATGCCGCTTCCGCGCTTTTCAGCAGGCCGCCTTCGAAAGTCTCGACCTGGCGCTGGGCAATGCTCGCCCGTGAATAGGCGGCATCAAGTTCGCGCAGCAGCTGCGCACGCTGTGCCTCGACCTGGGTCAGCGTGAGATCGATGCCGGCCTGGGCCTGGGCAATCTGGCCTTCGCGGCGGTTCCACAGCGGCAGCGGCAGGCTCACGCCGAGCATGGTCTGGCGGATTTCAGGATCCTGGTTCTGCGACAGGCTGATCACCGGCTGCGGCACCCGCAGTGCGCGTTCCTGGTCGAGCCGCGCGCGCATGCGGTCGTATTCGGCGCTCAGCGTGCGCAGGCGCGGATTGGCATCGAGCATGCGCGCCTGCACCAGCGTGATGTCGGGCAGCACGGTGGCGGCGGGCAGCTTGCCGCCCGCCTCAAACTGCAGGGGCAGCGCGTTGCCGGCAAGCCGGCGCAACAGGCCTCGCGCCTCATCGACCAGCAGGCTCGCGGCATCGGCCAGCGTGCGCGCCGACAGCAGTTCGGACTCCGCGCGCACCAGTTCAAACCGCGGCGCCTCGCCGGCATCGACCCGGCTGCGCACGCGGCCGAGGATGTCGGTCAGCAGGGTCACGTTTTCAGCGGCGAGCCGCGCCTCTTCCTGGCGCCGCAGCAGCTGGTAAAACGCGGCGCGGGCTTCGAAACCGGCATCGATGCGCGCGGCCTGGACATAAGCATCGGCTGCGGCCACGCCAAAGCCGGCCGCACGTGTCCGCGCCTCACGCACCGCGGGCAGCTCGACAGGCTGGCTCAGCATGAGTTGCTGCGCACTGCCGGCAGGCGGCAGGCCCGAGCGCGGCTGCCAGCGTCCGGCGCCGACAGCAAGCTCAGGATTGGGATAAGCGCCGGCGATGCGCGTTTCAGCGGCGGCGACCGCGCGTTGCTGTGCGGCCAGCGCAATTTCAGGATTGTGGGTCTGTACCGCGGCGAGCACCTCGGCAAGCGTCAGGCGCTGCACGGGTGCAGGGACGGGCTTGGCCGGTGGAACCGCGGCCAGGGCGGGCCAGGCCAAACACAGCCCGGCAAGACTCAAGGTGGTCAGTATCCCCTGCAATAGGCCACTCACTTGGATTCCCCGATTTCCATGATTTGACGGCTTGGGCGGACTCCCTGTGCGCGGGAGCGCATTGTTGAAGCGCCCGACAGCGTCAAGACGGCGCTAGGAGCATCGATGGTAGTCAATAGTTCCCATCCGCCAGCACAGTTTTTTGAAATGCTGGGCTGAGTTCGCCTCAGTTCATTTCCGGTGCAACGCGGGTGCAGCCGCGTTTACTCGCTGTCGAATGCGGTGTCACCGCCGGCAACCGGAGCGCCGGTGGGCTTGATCGCGCTGAAGTCGTTGAGCCTGCGGTCAAGCAGGTGGGAGGGGATCACGTTCTGCAGGCTGGTGAACATCGACTCGACACGGCCGGGAAAACGTTTTTCCCATTCGCGCAGCAGGGCTTTGACTTCCTTGCGCTTGAGGTTTTCCTGGGAGCCGCACAGGGTGCAGGGAATGATCGGAAACTGGCGCAACTCGGCATAAGCCTCGAGGTCGCGCTCCTCGCAATAGGCCAGCGGCCGGATCACCACGTTGCGGCCGTCATCGGAGACCAGTTTCGGCGGCATGGTCTTCAGCTTGCCGCCGAAGAACATGTTCAGGAAAAAAGTCTGCAGGATGTCGTCGCGGTGGTGGCCCAGCGCGATGCGCGTCGCACCGAGCTCCTGCGCCACGCGGTACAACACGCCGCGGCGCAACCGTGAACACAGCGAACACATGGTCTTGCCCTCGGGGATCACCCGCTTGACGATGCTGTAGGTGTCCTGGTTCTCGATGTGGAAGGGCACACCCAGCTGCGTCAGGTATTCGGGCAGCACATGCTCGGGGAAACCCGGCTGTTTCTGGTCGAGGTTGACGGCGACGATGTCGAAATTCACCGGCGCGCGGCTGCGCAGATGGAGCAGGATGTCGAGCATCGCATAGCTGTCCTTGCCGCCGGACAGGCAGGCCATCACCTTGTCGCCTTCGCCGATCATGTCGAAATCGGCAATCGCCTGGCCGGCAAGGCGGCGCAGCCGCTTCACCAGCTTGTTGGATTCATAGTGGTCGCGCCGCTCGCGGTTGCTGTGCGGCATGAGGGTGATGATCTGGGGTTCGATGGAATTCATGAATAGGTCCCGTGCTACAGCACGATGCTGCGCCCGCCGTCGACGGCGAGGATCTGTCCGGTGATGTAGGGTGCGCCGGCGAGATACAGCACCGCACCGGCAATGTCCTCCGGCTCGCCGGTGCGGCCAAGGATGGTGCGGCGGATGATCGCCTCGCGCTCGGCGCCATTCTCCCACGCCCCGGCCTCGGGCCACACGATGGCACCGGGGGATACCCCATTGACCCTGACCTGCGGTCCGAGCTCCAGCGCCAATGCCCGGGTCAGCGCGGCAAGCCCGCCCTTGGCAACGTTGTAAAGCAGATGGTCGCGCAGCGGCCGTTCGGCATGGATGTCGATGATGTTGACGATCGCGCCGCCCTGCGCGCGCAGCGCGGGGGCCGCGGCCTGTGCCAGGAACAGCGGCGCCTTCAGGTTGCTGCCGATCAGGTCCTGCCACTGGGCCTCATTGATCGTGGCCAGCGGCGTCTCGAAAAAACTCGAGGCATTGTTCACCAGCAGGTCGAGGCGGCCGAACGCAGCCAGCGCCTGGCGCACCAGACCCGGCAGTGCCGCGATGTCGAGCAGATCGGCGGCAGCCACCACCACCGAGCCGGCACGCTGTGTATTGAGTTCGGCAGCCAGCGCCTCGGCCTCGGTGCGCGAACGATGGCAGTGCACAACCACACGGGCACCCGCAGCATGCAAGCGGCGCACGATCGCGGCGCCGACGCGGCGCGCGCCACCGGTCACCAATGCACATTGGCCGTGCAGTGCATCGCTCATGAGTTGTCCACCGGGAACCCTTCGTAAATGGTTGTTTAGTTTAGCGTATTATCCCGCGGTGCCTGCTCCGCCCACGCCCGCCGCACCGCCGCGGCCCGACCCCGAAGCCCTTGCCGTCAGCGCACAGTTGCGCGCGCTGATCGATGCCGAAATTGCCGCCGCCGGCGGCTGGATCGGCTTCGACCGCTATATGCACCTCGCGTTGTATGCACCGGGACTCGGCTATTACAGCGCCGGCAG
>JAIENU010000132.1 GCA_019751125.1 Burkholderiales bacterium
GTGCTGGCGCAGATCGGCGCCGGCTTCCAGGGCATGGGCCAGCTCGAGGCCGTGGTCACCGCGCTGAACATCCGCGAGGCGCGCGTCTATGCGCGGACCCGCGACAAGCTCGAAGCCTGGTGCAAGCAGATGGGCGACAAGCTGGGCATCCCGGTGCTGCCGGCCAACTCCGCACCCGAAGCCATCGCCGGTGCGCAGGTCGTCAACATCATGACCAAATCGACAGCACCGGTGATCAACGGCGACTGGCTGCAGCCGGGCCAGCATGTCAACGCGGCGGGCTCCAACGCACTGTCGCGTGTCGAGATCGACGCCAAGACCGTGCAGCGCGCAAAACTCATTGCGGTGGATTCACGCGGCACCGCGCGCAACGAATGCGGAGACCTGATCGCTGCCGTCGAAACCGGCAAGCTGTCCTGGGACACCCTGCCTGAAATCGGCGAAGTGCTCAGCGGGCGCGCACCCGGCCGCCAGCACAAGGACGACATCACGCTCTACGAATCACACGGCATGGGCATCCAGGACATCTACACCGCGGCGAAGCTGGTCGAGCTGGCGCGCAGCCGCAAGGTCGGCACTGAATTGCCGATGTAAAACGCCATCCCGGCGAAAATTATATAACCAATTGTTTTTATTGATAATTTTATGAATTCCACAGACACCATTGGCTTCGTCGGCATCGGTGCAATGGGCACACCGATGGCAGGCAATCTCGCCAAAGCGGGCTACAAGCTGGTGGTGTTCGATCTCGATGCCGCGCGCACTGCGGCACTGGCACGCGAACACGGTGTCACCGTCGCCGCGAGCCTCGCCGATCTCGGCGCGCAAGCACAAATCATCATCACCATGCTGCCCGACGGCAAGGCCGTGCGCAGCGCGCTGTGCGGCGCGCAGGACTCATTCAAGGACTGCATCCTCGAACGCGCAGCCAAAGGCACTCGGGTCATCGACATGAGTTCGTCTTCACCGATGCAGACGCTTGAACTCGGCGCGCTGCTTGAGAAGCGCGGCTTTCCCTGCATCGACGCGCCGGTGTCCGGCGGCGTCAAGGGCGCGGTCAACGCCACGCTGGCGATCATGGCCGGCGGTGATGTGGCGATCTACGAATACGTCAAACCGGTGCTGGAAAAAATGGGCAGTGCGCTGTTCCATGCCGGCCCGCTCGGTGCCGGTCATGCGATCAAGGCGCTGAACAACTATGTGTCGGCCGCCGGACTCGCCGCGACCTGCGAGGCGCTGATCGCCGCCGAAGGTTTCGGCATCGACCCCGCGGTGGCCACCGACATCATCAATGCCTCCAGCGGCATGAACAACACGACCAGGAACAAGGTCAAGCAGCAGATGCTCAACGGCGCCTATGCCGCGGGCTTCGCCACCGGGCTGATGGCCAAGGACGTACGCACCGCGCTCGAAGTCGCGAAGGCGATGGGCGGCCCCTCCGCCTACGCCGAACACACCGCCGGCCTGTGGAATGCGATGGAACGCGAAGAAGGTTTTGCCATCGACCACACCGCGATGCACCGCTACCTGGCGAAGCAGAAAAAATAAGCGGATGAACATCTGGCAGGGCCGCGACGACGCCGGCTGGGACGCGCTGCAGGCTGAACTTGCAGCGGCATACCTGGGCGACGGCCTGCCGCTGGTGCCGCCCACCGCGCAGCGTGTCGAAGCCATGCTCGCTGCCGGCGGCTGGCAGCACGGCGATGAAATCGCCCTCGTGGCCCCCAGCTTCGAGACCGCCACCGCCGGCGACCTTGCCATCTGCGCCGTCATGGCGGGCTGCACGCCGGCATGTTTTCCGGTGCTGGTGGCCGCAATCGACGCCATCGCCGATCCTCAATTCAACCTGCTCGGCATCGCCACCACCACCGGCTCGGCCGCGCCACTGATGATCGTCAACGGCCCGATTGCCGCACGCATCGGACTCAACAGTGCCGGCAACTCGCTCGGCGCCGGCTCACGCGCCAACATGACCCTGGGCCGCGCGCTGACGCTTGCAATTCTGAATGTCTGCGGCGCCAAACCCGGCGAAACCGACATGGCCACACTGGGCCAACCGGCGAAGCGCGGCCTCTGCTTCGCCGAGAACACCGCGGAAAGCCCGTGGACACCGTTACATGTCGAGCGCGGCTTTGCCGCCGAAGCCGATGTCGTCACCGTGGTCGGAATTGCCGGCACCCTAGAGGTCAACGATTCCGACAGCACGACGGCTGCCGACATGGCGCAGACCTTCGCGCAGTCGATGCTGATCGCCGGGGTTGCGGGCAGCAGCGGCCTCATCGGCGGCGGTGAACCGCTGTGCCTGCTGCCGCCGGAATGGGCCGCAGCATTCGCAAGCGACGGCCTCGACAAGGCCGCGGCCAAACGAACGATCTGGGAACGCGCAGTGCTCGATGCGGACAAACTGCCGCCCGCCCTGCGCAAACGCCGCCTCGCGGCGGCCGGAGAAGCAGCCAATCTGCTGCGCGTCGCGGAACGCGCGGAAGACCTGATGATCGTGGTGGCCGGTGGTGTCGGCCGCAAGGCGGCCTATGCGCCGACCTGGGGCGGCAGCACCCGCGCCGTCAGCCGCGAAATCCGCGGTCGGAAATAGATCAACCCAATCCGCTGAGCGCCGCAGCGTAACGCTCGGACGCCTCGTCACCGGTCGAGGCACTGAACGCCAGATCGCGCACCAGCCCGTCGCGCAGGCCATAAACCCAGCCGTGTACGGTGAGGTCCTGCCCGCGCTCCCAGGCATCCTGCACGATGGTGGTCTGGCAGACGTTGGCCGACTGCTCGATCACGTTCAGCTCGCACAGCCTGTCGGCACGCTGCACGCCGTCATCCACCGCCAGCAAGCGCGTCTCGTGTTTCTGGCGCACGTCCTGCACATGGCGCAGCCAGTTGTCGCTGAGCCCGATGCGGTCGCCGCGCAATGCGGCACCAACACCGCTGCAGCCGTAATGGCCAACCACGATGATGTGCTTGACCTTCAGCACGTCCACCGCGAACTGGATCACCGACAGGCAGTTGAGGTCGGTGTGGGCGACGACGTTGGCAATGTTGCGGTGGACAAAAATCTCGCCCGGCAGCAGGTCGATGATCTCGTTGGCCGGCACCCTGCTGTCGGAACAACCGATCCACAGATATTCAGGCGACTGCTGGCGCGCGAGCTTGCTGAAGAATTCCGGATTCTGACTGCGGATACGCTCGGACCAGGCGCGGTTGTTGTCGAACAGCTGTTGCAGGGTTTTCACGGAGGAGGAACTTGATGATGACGTGACCGTATTTTCTCACGCCATCACTGGCAACAGGATTATTCCACCCTGACGCCCGACTCCTTCACCACCTTCGCCCACTTGCCGACCTCATCACGCAGGTATTTTTCGAAAGCTTCCGGCGAGTTTCCGCGCACTTCAAAGGCGTCCTGCACGAAGCGCGCACGCAGGTCGGGGGCCTGCAGCACGGCGAGCGTATCGGCGTTGATTTTCCGGATCAATGCCGCCGGGGTCTTTTTCGGTGCGAGCAGGCCGTACATGTTGTCGACCTCGAAACCGGGATAACTTTCGGCGACGGTCGGCACGTTGGGCAGCACGTCGATGCGTTTCAGGCTGGTCACCGCCACCGGCACCAGCTTGCCGCTGCGCGCCAGCGCCACAACCGGCGGCACCGCGGTGAAGCCGAGGCGCACTTCCCCACCGAGCAGCGCGGCCATCGCCGGGCCGGCGCCCTTGTATGGCACCGCCTGCAGATTGGCTTTGGTGATGTTGCGGAACAATTCACCGGCGAGGTGGCCCGCGGTACCGATGCCCGGCGAGGCAAAGGGAATCGGCGCCGCCTTCGCTTCGCGCACGATGTCCTGCATGTTCTGCACCGCAGTGTATGAAGGATGGCGCGACACCACGGTGGCCGACACGCCGGCCAGCGTGATCGGCGCGAAGTCGCGGAAGGGATCGTAGCCGGTGTCCTTGTACAAACTGGGATTACAGACAAACACCGAGGTGGTCAGCAGCAGCGTATAGCCATCAGCCGGCGCCTTCGCCACCAGCGCGGTGCCGAGGTTGCCACCGGCGCCGCCGCGGTTGTCGATCACCACCGGCTGCTTCCACTTTTCGGAGAGCTTGTTGAAAATCAGCCGCGCGGTGAGGTCGGCCGGCCCGCCGGCAGCGAAGGGCACCACCACACGTACCGGTTTCTCGGGCCAGGCCGCATGCAGCGGCATGGCGGCCAGCAGCAATACGCCGCCGGCAAGACTGGACATCCAGCGCATCATCACAAAGTTTCTCCCTTGTTTGTATCGCCAGACTGGATTGCCCGGCCTTGTTACCCCAGTTCGGGGGCCAGCTTTTTCATTTCGGCATACAGCAGATTCTGCGCTTCAAAACCGATGCCGGGACGATCCGGCAGTTTCAGGTAACCGTCCTCGACCTGCGCATCGTCGGCAAAACCGGCGAACATGCCGAACACACCCGGATAAGCCTCGCAGCCGCCGAGGCCGAAGCCGCCGACGATGTGCAGCGTCATCTGGTTGCCGCCGTGCGGAAACACCGATTGCGGCGACCAGCCGAGTTCCTTCATCATCGCCAGCGTTCTGGCGAACTGCGCGATGCCGTAGGACTGCGGCACGTCGGTCTGGATGATGTCGCGGTCGGCGCGCAGGCCGCCGAAGGTGATCAGGTTGCGCACGTCCTGCGTCGAGAACAGGTTTTCGCCGGTGCCGATCGGCGCGTCGTAGATCGCGGCGACTTCAGCGAGCAACGCAAAGTCCAGCGGATCGGTGGGCTCTTCAAACCAGCGCAGCCGGTACGGGGCGAGTGCTTTGGCGTAGGCCAGCGCACGCGTGCGATCAAAGCCGGCATTGGCATCCACCGCCAGCCGCGAGCTGTCGCCGATGAACCCGAGTGCCGCTTCAAGCCGCGCGATGTCATCAGCCAGCGCCATGCCCCCGACCTTGATCTTCATCGTGCGGTAGCCCTGGCCGAACTTCTCGCGGATTTCGTCGAGCAGTTCCGGTATGCCCTTGCCCGGCGCATACCAGCCGCCGCCGACATAACAGGGCACTTTCTGTAACTGATTGTTTTTATTATACTTTTTTGAAAGCAGCGCATGCAGCGGCAGGCCGGCAATTTTCGCTGCGGCGTCCCAGCAGGCCACTTCGATGGTGCCGATAGCGACCGAACGTTCGGTATGGCCGCCGGGTTTTTCCCGCTGCATCATGCAAGCGAGGATTTTTTCGGGATCGAGATTGCTGCCCGTTTCATCGAGCAACGATTCCGGTGCTGCCTTCAAGATGCGCGGGATGAAACGCGCACGCATCTGTGCGCCGCAGGCATAACGTCCGGTGGAATTGAAGGCGAAGCCGACCACAGGCCTGCCATCGCGGATCACATCGGTGACCACCGCGACCACCGAGGTGGTCATTTCGCTGAAATCAAAGACCGCGTTGCGCAGACTCGAATTCAGCGCAATCGCGGTTTCGCGGATATCAACAATGCGCAAGATGGGCGCCGCTCAGTTCACTTTGATGCCGGCAGCCTTCACCACCTTGGTCCACTTCTCAACCTCGAGCTTCGCCTGCGCCGCAAATTCCGCCGGCGAGCTGGCGATGATGTCAAAGCCGAGGCCTTCGACGCGACTCTTCACGTCGGGCTGGGCCATCATCTTGACGACCAGTCCGTGCAGGCGGTCGACGATGGCTTTCGGCGTGCCGGCGGGCACCAGCAGGCCCTGCAGCGTGTCCGCCTCCTGACCCTTGAAACCGACTTCGGCCATGGTCGGCACATCTGGAATCGCACCGGCGCGTTTGTGGCCGGTGACGGCGATGCCGCGCAGACGTCCGCCCTGGATGTGCGGCGTGGTCGGCGGCAGCGCGGTGCAGCCGATGGGGGTCTGGTTCGCCACCACCGAGCTCACCGCGGGACCTGCGCCACCAAAAGGCACGGTGACAAAATCCAGCTTGGTGGTCAGCCGCAGCAGCTGTGCCGAAAGATCCGGCGTGGTGCCGACACCCGGCGTTGCCACCGAGAATTTTTTCGGATCGGCGGCGACCAGGGTCAGCAGCTCTTTCATGTTGCGCGCGGCCAGCGAAGGATGAACCGTGAACACATTGGGCGAGGCCGCCATGTTCGACACCGGGATGAAGCTCTTGTACGGATCGTAGGGAATGCTCGAGTACAGGCCCGGGTTCACCACATAACTCGAACTGACCACAATCAGCGTGTGGCCGTCGGCCGGCGCATTTGCGGCAAGACCCATGCCGAGGTTTCCGCCCGCACCGGCGCGGTTGTCCACCACCACCTGCTGGCCGAGGCCTTCGGTCAGCTTCTGCGCCACCACCCGCGCAATGACATCAGTCGGACCGCCCGCGGCAAAAGGCACGATCATGCGCACCGGACGCGTCGGATAGTCCTGGGCCGTCACAAGTCCGGCATTCAGCGTCAGTGCAGCGAGCGTGGCGGCAACAGCGTGTTTCAGCTTCAGCATGGATGTTCTCCGGTCGATCAGTCAGCAGTGGCGCCGGACTGGCGCACCACCTTGCCCCAGCGCTCGGCCTCCGAGCGGATGAACTTCGCGAATTCATCCGGCGAGCTGGTCAGCACATCGGTGCCGCGCGCGGCGAACAGCTTGCGCGTGGCCGGATCGTTGAGCACCTTCACCAGCTCGGCGTTGTGGCGGTTGATGATTTCGCGAGGCGTGCCGGCCGGGGCAAGCATGCCGTACCAGGTATCGACCTTGAACCAGGGCACACCGGCCTCGATCACGGTCGGCACCTCGGGCACCGCCGGGTCGCGTTTGTCACCCAGCGCCGCCAGCGCACGCAGCTTGCCCGACTTGACGAAGGGCGCCGCGGCCGCGGTGCCGATCACCAGCATGTCAACCTCGCCGGAGATCAGCGCGGTCTGCGCCTGGTTGGCGCCCTTGTGCGGGATCATTTCGATTTTCAGCTTGTTCTCGGCGATGAAGTAACGCGCGCCGAGGTCATTGGTGGTGCCGGCGCCGCCAGAGCCGAAGTTGAGCTTGCCCGGGCTCTTGCGCGCCAGCGCAATCAGCTCCTGCACGCTGCGTGCGGGCACCGAGGGGTGCACCACCAGCAGGTTGGGGATGGAAGCCACCAGGCCGATCGGCGCGAGGTCCTTCAGCGGATCGTAGTTGAGCTTCTTATACAGGCTCGGGCTGATCGAGATCGACGGCGAGCACAGCACGATGGTGTAACCGTCAGGCGGCTGGCGTGCGGTGAATTCGGCGCCGACATTGCCGCCGGCGCCCGGCCGGTTTTCGGCAATCACGGTCTGGCCGTAACTCTCGCCGAGGCGCTGCGCGAGCATGCGGCCGAGAATATCGGTACCGCCGCCCGGCGGGAAAGGCAGCACCAACCGGACCGGTTTTGCCGGAAAGGCCTGGGCATGTACGGCAGCCGGTGCGGTACAGGCCAGCAGAGCGACCGCAGCAGCGGCCAAGGGGTGACGAAACTTCATGAAAACCTCCTGAGAAGCATGCGTGCCGCGCGGGAAGCGCGGCCGTCATTGTTTGTTCTGGCGCCCGATTCTCCACGGTGCCCCGCCGCAGGTCAACGACACCGATCAGCGTGCCGGTCATCCACGATGGCGGCTGGGCTACAATCCCCGGACAAGTCAAATAACAACCCCTTGAGGAGCGGCACATGATCACCGTCCGGCATGGTCTCGCAGCCATCGTTCTACTTGGCAGCTTCGGTATTTCCGCACAAACCGCTTCCGCTCAAGCCTACCCGGCCAAGCCGGTTCGCTTTGTGGTGCCCTTTGTCCCGGGTGGGCCGACCGACATCCAGGGCCGCATGCTCGGCGAGAAACTCGCGCAGCGCATCGGCCAGCAGGTGCTGGTGGACAACCGCGGCGGCGCCGGCGGCAACATCGGCATGGAGCTCACAGTCAAGGCACCGCCCGACGGCTACACCATCGTCATCGCCACCGTTGGCACCTGGGCGGTCAACCCGCACCTCTACAAGCTGTCCTTCGACGTGCTGAAGGATTTCACGCCGATCATCCAGGTCTCGACCTCGCCCGGCGTGCTGGTGGTGCACCCCTCGGTGCCGGTGAAATCGGTGAAGGAACTGGTGGCACTCGCCAAGGCACGACCCGGCGAGCTGAACTACGGCTCCTCGGGTGTCGGCGGCTTCGGCCACATCAGCGGCGAGCTGTTCACGCTGATGACCAATACCAAAATGATCCACGTGCCGTACAAGAGCTCGGCGCCCTCACTGACTGACGTGGTCGCCGGCCAGATCCAGGTGCTGTTCAACAACGCAATCTCGACCGTGCCCTTCGTCCAGGCGGGTCGCGTGCGTGCACTGGCCACCACCGGCGCCAAACGCCTCGCGGTATTGTCGGAACTGCCGACCATCGCCGAAGCCGGCATCACAGGCTACGAAAATTCCTCGTGGTCGGCAGTCGCCGGCCCGGCCGGACTGCCGGCGGCAATCCAGGGCCGCCTGCACAAGGAGTTCACCGGCATCCTCAACGATCCGGACATCCAGAAACGCCATGCCGACGTCGGCGCACAGATCATCGGCGGCTCGCCGGAGCAGTTCCACGCCTACCTGAAAGCCGAGGTCGAGAAGTTCGGCAAGCTGGTGAGGTCCGCCGGCATCAAGGCGGCCTCGGGTGGTTGATACAGCTGGCGGCTGATCCACAGGCCGCAAAAAAAAGCGCAGCCTAAGCTGCGCTTTTTTTACGTCTGCAACACGCTCAGCGGAAACGCTCGGCGCAGCGGTGCACCGCCTGATTGGTATCGAACTTCAGGCATTCGCGGGCATCGAGCCGGGCGCGCGCGGTGAGCATCGGCGCAGGACCGGCGGCAACCGCCGGAGCATCAGCGGCAGCAGCAGGCGCCGGTGCGGATGCTGCAGGAGCAGCCGCAGGGGCCTTCGCCGTGGCTGTGCCAGCCTTGCGCGCCTTGGCCATCTCGGCGAGCTTGCCGCCGGCAAGGCTGGCGCTGGACCGCGACTCCTCGAGGATCGCGCCCATCACCTTGTCCATGAACCACTTGCCGTCTTCGGTGGCGTAGAACTTGGCGTATTCGGCCAGTTCCGCATCCGGCACGCTGCGATAGGTGTAGGCGAAGCTGAGCACGGTGGCATCACGCACCGCCTGCGCAAGCTTGCCCTTCTGCTTTTCGAATGCCGCGTCGAATTTGGTCATCGTCGCTGCATCGCCGCCGACGGCACTCATCATCATCGCGCGGGTGATGCCGACGACCATTTCGGTTGCGAATTCCGGCGCGCGCGTGGTTTCGGCGAGGCCGTTGAGCACCTGCGCACGCTCCGGCGGCAGCGGGGTCTTGCCGAGTTCCTTGGCAAAAGCCGCCATGTCCTCACCCTTCTGCGGCGCGGCCTCCAGCTCGATCATTTTTTTCATCGCCGGCGAGGACAGCGTCTTGTTCAGGCTTTCCACGCGCTTGCGGTCGAAATCCGTTTTCAGCGCGTCGCGCACGCGCTGCTGGAAACGCTCGGCGCTGAACGCGTCGCTCATGATTTTTTCGACATCGGCGAGCAAAGCGGCATCACGCGGCTTGGCCGAGGACTGGCGCACCCCCAGCGCGACCTTTTCCGGAATCTGCGCGAGCTGCTTGCTGAGGCCCGAAACCTCCAGCAACTGGTCGACGAGCTTTTCCGGCGGCACTTCGGCCGGCGGCTTGGGCTTGGCCGCGACCGGCGGCGGGGGCGGAGGGGGCGGCGGTTCAGCCATGAAGGTGTCAAAGGCCAGCCAGCCGATGATCGCCACCGTGACGGCGCCAACCACGCCCATCACGACTTTTTTCTTTTTGCCGCCGTCATCGCTGTCATCAACAACAGGGGCCGGCTCGTCGCCACCCTTCTTGCCGAACTTCGGCAGCAGCTTGCTCAGATCAAACTTGGCCATCGTTTTTCTCCCCAGCCGACCATGGATGAAACGCCAGCATACGCCAAAATCGCTTGTAAATCAGCGCATTAATACGCATTCCGGGGTGTTCATGATTCGCCAAGCAGCGATTTGGCAGTGCGTTCGCAGAGCCATTCCTTTTCCTCGGCGGTCAGCCCGGGGATGCCGTCTACGGCCGCTGGCACGTCCAGCGGCGCCATGTCGAAGGGGTGATCGGTGCCGATCACCACGCGGTCGGCGCCGACCTGGTCGATCAGGTATTTGGCGGCCTTCGGATCGTGGGTCAGGCAGTCGAAGTAGAAGCGCTTGAACAGCTCGCGCGGCGGCGTCGGGTTGTTGACCTTGGGCTCGTTGCGCACCTGGTGGCCGTGGCGGAAACGCCCGATCTGGTACGGGATGAAACCGCCGCCATGCGGCAGCACCACGCGCAGCTTGGGCATTTCGTCCATCGCGCCGCTGAACATCAGGTGCGCGACCATCAGCGTGGTGTCGAGCGGGAAGCCGACAAAATTCGACAGGTAGTAGTCCTCCATGCCGCCCTTGGCCAGGCACTGGTAGGGATGGGCGAAGATGAAACAGCCCAGTTGCTCAATGGTCTTCAGCACCTTGCGGTACTTTTGCGCGGCGAGCGGCGTGCCCTCGATCGAGGTCGCCAGCTCCACCGCCTTGAAGCCGTATTCCTTGACCACGCGCTCGAGTTCGGTGATCGCCGCATCCGGATCCTGCATCGGCAGATGGGCCATGCCGCGCAGGCGCGAGGGGTGTTTGGCAACCATCTGCGCGATGCCGTCGTTGGCGAGCTGCGCCGCGTAGAGGCCTGCTTCTGCGGGCAGCCAGTAGAAATAGATCGGCGGGCCGACCGAGATCGCCGACACATCGAGCTTGTTGCGGCTCATCCACTCGACCTTGGCATCGGCGTCGTAAAAGTCCGGGCTCAGCACCGCCGGCCGGCCGTGGACGTCGAAGTATTTCTTGCCGTCCTTTTCCCAGATGCTGGTGTGGAAACGCTTGGGGTCTTTTTCCATCGCCGCGATGATGGTCGGCGGGATGACGTGGCTGTGCAGGTCGTAACGCTTGCTCATGCTGGTCCTCTGGGTGGGTGATTTTTTTACAGCGGCTATTTTAAGGCGAGATTAAATCGAGAGAAGCGGCCGCAGCGCGCGTGCATCGCGCAGACGCTCGATATGCCACACGGCGTCGATCAGTTTTTCGCTGCGCCGCGCGCCGAGCAGCGGAACAAGCAGGTCACGCGCCTTGGCTGCCACCTCTTCCCGCGGCATCGGATTGGCCGCGGTGCCGCGCACTGCCTTGGTGTGGTGGCGCAGCCGGCGACCGTCGCGGGTGGTGATCTCGACGATGGCCTGGGTTGTTTTCGCGCGGCCCAGCGCGGCGCTGCCTTTCAATTCGATCTTTTCCTTCAGCTTCAGCACCTTGGGGTCGCGCACGCGGCGGTCGTCATGCGCCGAGGCAAAGCTGATGTCGCCTTCGAGCAGCATCAAGGCCACCAGGTGCTGGATGTTGATGCTGGCCATGGTGCGCTGGTTGACGGTGCGTGCACCCTGCTCGTCGATGGTGATGCTGACGCGCTCGACATCCTTCGCGCCGATGCCGTGTTGTTCGATCAGGTTCATCACCGCGTCCAGCGGCGCCTGGATCGGATAACCGACGGCCCAGCGCTTGATCGAGGTATTCATGATCTCAAAGCGGCGGCCGAGGTCCGCCACCAGCTTTCCCGGGCTCGCGGTCAGGCCGTGGGCATGGAAAAAGCTACGGTCGCCGTCGAACACGTCCTCGACGCCGGTGAATTGCATCGACGCCATCAACGCCGCGGTGACACCGTTGCGCGCCGGCATGCCGCCGAAATCGAAGGCTTTCTCGATGTGCTCGATGTCCCGCGCCCAGCACGACAGGCCCGAAGACTGCTGCGCGGTGTACGACAGCAGGTAGCGGGTCTGGTTGTAGTCGAGCTTCAGGATGGCCGCGGCGGCCGCAGCGGCACCGAACATGTGGCCGAAGCTGTGGGTGGAATGGCCGCGCTCGCGGAAGCGCTCGATGCCCAGCGCAATCGACATCCGCGCGCAGACATCGTAGCCCAGCACGGTGGCACGGAGCAGCGCGGTGCCGTTGGCGCGTTCACGCTCGGCCACGGCCAGTGCAGCCGGCACAACACCACAGCCAGGATGCACCAGCGCCAGGTAATAAGTGTCGTCGGTCTCATCGGCATGGGCGTGCATGCCGTTGACCAGCGCGGCGTTGATCGCCGTGGTGACGATGTTCGAGCCAATGACCTGCGCCTCGGGCGTGCCGCCCTGGGTGGTGATGAATTCGATGGCACGCCGTCCCGGCAGCAGCTGCGAACCGGACAGCATCGCCGCCAGCGTGTCGAGCAGATGGTGTTTGGCGCGTTCGGTGACTTTCGCCGGCAGCGCGCGGCGGTGTGCGTTGGCGATGTAGGTCGCCAGCTTGTGCATCAGCGGCGAAATTTTCGGGGGTGTTTTTTTCATTGAATTAAATCAACATGAAATCGGAATCAAAAATCGCCGAGCGCCGCCAAGACAAGGCGCCCGCGAGGCTTCGACGAGACATTACTTGGATGGTAAGGCGAGGAGAAACGTAGCGGGCAACGCAGTCTTGGCAAGCGCAGGCATTTTTGAACCGATTTCACTCGGGCTTGATGCCAGCGGCTTGTATCACCTTCGCCCACTTCGCCGTTTCACTGCGCAGATAGGCCGCAAATTCATCAGGGCTGCTGCCCACAGGTTCGGCGCCATCATTCAGCAGGCGCTGGCGAACCTCGGGATTCTGCAGGGCCTTGACCGTGGCACCGTGCAGCCGGGTGATGATGTCGCGCGGCGTGCCGGCCGGCGCCAGCAGGCCGTACCACTGCACCGCCTCGTAGCCCGGCACACCGGCTTCGGCGATGGTCGGGATGTCTTCGGCACCCGGCGCGCGTTTGCTGCCGGTGACGCCCAGCGCGCGCAGCCGGCCGCTCTTGATGTGCGGCTGTGCCGACAGCATGTTGGGCATCATCACCGGCACATGGCCGGCAATGAGGTCGGTAACGCCGGGACCGGAACCCTTGTACGGCACATGCAGCATCTTCACGCCGGTCATCACCAGGAACAGCTCCATCGACAGGTGCGGGCTGGTGCCTACGCCGGCGGAAGCGAAGTTGACCTGGCCGGGGCGCGGTTTCACCAGCGCGACAAACTCCTTGACGCTTTTCGCCGGCAACGAGGGATGCACCACCAGCACGTTCGACAGCGACACCGCCTGCGAGATCGGTGCCAGATCCTTCAGCGCGTCATACGGCACTTTTTTGTACATGGCCGGATTGATCGCCAGCGTACTGATGCCCATCAGCAGCGTGTAGCCGTCGGGCGCGGCGCGCGCCACCGCTTCGCCGCCGATCATGGTGCCGGCGCCGGCGCGGTTCTCGACCACGAACTGCTGGCCGAGCTGCTGCGTCAGTTGCGGCGCGAGGATGCGCGCGGAAATGTCGGTGCCGCCGCCCGGCGCCGAGGGCACGATCACGCGCACCGTGCGCGCGGGGTAATTCGATTGCGCAGCGACAAGCGCTGGCCACAGCGCGGCGATAATTAATAAGCCATTGATTTTATTCATTATTTTTTTACAGATGTGAATAGAGGATTTTTCCGGCCACCGGCATGGTCGCGGTGAGGATTTCGCCGCGATAGGAATCGCAGATGTACAGCGTTTTGCGGTCCGCACCGCCGTAGGCCATGTTGGTCATGCGTGCGCCACTGGTCTTGCTTTGCACCCGCGCCAGCGGCTCACCCATAGTCCCGAACAGCCAGATGATGCCGGGCCGCGCATGCGCCGCTGACAGATTGCCGGCTTCATCCATCGCCAGTCCGTCGGGGCCGTGGATGCCGGGCAGCACTGCGAACACCCCCGCCTTGTTCACCGATCCACCCTTCAGCGGGCAATGCCACATGCAGTTGGCGCGCGTCATCGCGACAAACAGCACCCTGTCCTGCGGATCGAGCACGATGCCGTTGGGGCTGGGGCCGTTGCTGATCAGGCAGTCGAGCCGGCCTTCAGTGCTGTAACGATAGACGCGGCCCGTCGGATCGTGGATGCCGGTCTGCCCCTGATCGGTGAAATACAGGTCGCCGTTCTTCGCGAAGGTCAGGTCGTTGACGCCCTTGAAGCTTTCGGACTGGTTGTGCGTCAACAGGTCTTCGACGCGGCCGGTCTTCGGATCGCAGCGCAGGATGCCGCGGCGGTAGTCGGCGATATACAGCGAACCGTCCTTGTGCACCGCCAGCCCATTGGGCCAGCCGTCATATTCGGCGGCAACATCGAACTCCCCTTTCGGTGACATCCGCAGGATGCGGCCATAGGGAATGTCGACCATATAGAGGTTGCCTTCGCGGTCAAAGGCCGGGCCTTCGAGAAAACAGTCGAGCTTGGAGCCGGGATGATTGGCGTCGATCCAGCTCGACGGCGCACCACCCTTGCGCAGGGGCGCGGGTACGGAGGCGAAGACTTCCGCTTCGATCAGCGGCGGTGGTTCAAAAAACGACATGCATGGAACTCCCTTGATGACAAGCAGTGGCCGACTTCATTCCGGCGTTATTTTTGCGGATTTGATGATGCCCGCGTAGAGCGGAATTTCGTCACGCACAATTTTCGCCAGGCCCTCCGGGCCGCCGACCACCACGTCGGCGCCGCGTTTGGCGAAGCGTTCACGGAAATCCGCGCTCTGCACCGCAGCGGCGAAATCACGGTGCAGCTTGGCGATGACATCGGGCGGTGTGCCGGCGCGGGCGAAGATGCCCATCCAGCCATCGAGGTCGAAGGCCGGCAGCGTTGCCGACACTCCCGGCACGTCGGGCAGCACCGAGGCACCACGCGCCGCCGAGATCGCGATCGCGCGCACGCGTTTGTTCTCAACATGCGGCAGCACGCCGACGATGTTGGCGAACTGCAGGTCGATGCGCCCGCTCAGCGTGTCGATGAAGGCCGGTGCCGCGCCCTTGTACGGCACATGGTTCATTTTCACCTTGGCCAGCGCCTGCAAGTGCTCCATGCCGAGGTGCTGCAGGTTGCCGATGCCGGCCGAAGCGTAGTTGAGCTTGCCGGGATGGGCGCGCGCCAGCGCGATCAGGTCCTTCACCGATTTCACCGGTAGCGAGGGATGCACCACCAGCACCATCGGCCCGCTGATGATCTGCGTCACCGGTGCGAGGTCTTTCTGCGGGTCGTAGGGCAGATCCTTGCGCAGGGACACATTGATGGTCATCGGCCCGGAGTTGGCGAGCACCAGCGTGTAGCCGTCAGGCGGTGACTTGGCGACGACGTCGGCACCGATGCTGCCGCCAGCACCGCTGCGGTTGTCGACGATCAACTGCTGGCCCCAGGCCGGTGTCAGCTTCTGGCCAACAGCACGAGCCACTTCATCCAGCGGCCCGCCCGGCGGATAGGGCACGATCAGGCGTACCGGTTTTACAGGGAAAGTCTGGGCATGGACTGGCAGCAGAAATCCAAACGCAGCCAGTACCGCAGCAGCCATGTACTTGCTCGTCACCATCTTGACCTCCTCCGGTCGAAACGGGCATACCGCGCCCGGTTTACTACAGGTGTGCGGCGATCCAGTCGGCGACATAGGTCGCGCCGAGAAAACGGTTGTCGCCCTGACAATGCTCCGCGCCGCCCTCTTCCGCGCTGAATATCTTCAGCGTCTTCTTTTTCGAGCTGACGGCGTCATACAACAGCTTCGCGTTGGCCACCGGCGAAATTGAATCCTCCTCGCCGTGGGTGACCAGGAAAGGACAGGTGATCTTGTTCGCCACGCCCTCCAGCTTGTACGACTCGCATTTTTTCATCGCCGAATCCATGTCCGGCATACCCATGACCCAGGGCAGCTGGTAATGCGGGGCCGAGAGCTGGGTGCCGCCGGATTCCTGGATCCTGCGGCGGGTGATCCACGTCGCGTGGTAGTCGTAATGCCCGCCCCATGCAATGCAGGCGGCGTAACGCTTTTCAAAAGCAGCAACACGCGGCGCGTAATAACCGCCCATGCTGTAGGCCATCACCGCGACACGTTTCGGATCGACATCCTTGCGCGAGGCCACGTAGTCGTAGGCGGCGGCACCCGGCACTTCATAGTCGGGGCGGCTGGGAATTTCCTGCAGGCGCAGCGCCTCGCCCTGCCCAGGCCCGTCGATGGCCATGGTGTTGATGCCGCGCATCGCGAGTTCAACACCACCGAACAGGATCGACAGCTCCTTGGTGCTGTCCAGCCCGTCGAAAAACACCACCGTCGGTTTCGGCCCTTCGCCCGGCGCCTTCATGAACCAGGCCGGCAATGTCGTCGCCTTGCCTTCATGCACATAGGGCACTTCGACACGCTCGATATTCGGGTACCGGTGCTTGATGGCCAGCCTGAAGCAGCGCAGGCAATCCTGGTAGAGCCCGATTTTTTTCGGACCGAGCCCAACAAAACGTTCACCGACAAAATAATAAGTCGCCGCGCGTAGATAATGGCCTGCGGCGGACATCACGAAGTTGTCCTTTATTGCCGCATCGCCCATCGCCTCGATGCGCTGCGCCTCTTTTTCCCACTCCGCACCCCAGGCCTCGTTGTCACCCACCCTGCCCTTGAGACGGCGGCCGACACGGTCGACTTCGCTCATCGCGGCGCCGCCCCAGCGCGCCATCTCGATGCAGATCATCATGCCCTGCGACCACATGAAGCTCTCGGGGAAATACTGGAAACCGGCTTTCATCGACTCTCCTCCATGCGGCGCGGGTTATGAAAACAGCAACTATAGGAAAACTGCAAAGCAGGGGCGTTATTCCGCCGGTATTCCAGCGTCCTTGATCACCTTCGCCCACTTGGTGATTTCCGATTTGATGTACGCCGCAAACGCCGCCGGCGTGCCGCCGTCGGGCTCGAAGCCCTGTGCCTCAAGACGCTGCCGCGTCGGGCCGGCGAGGATTTTCACGGTGTCGCCGTGCAGGCGATCCACGATGGCCTTCGAGGTGCCGGCCGGCGCAAGCAGGCCGTACCAGGTCGCCGCGTCATAGCCCTTGACGCCGGACTCGGCGATGGTCGGCAGCTCGGGCATCGCCTGCGAGCGTTTGGTGGTGGTCACCGCAACCGGCCGCACCTTGCCCGATTTCACATGCGGCATCGCCGCCGGCATGGTCGCAAACATGATCTGCACTTCACCGGCGATGGTCGCCACCAGCGCCGGGCCGCCGCCCTTGAACGGTATGTGCACCATGCTGATGCCGGCCAGCGATTTCAGCAGCTCGCCCGCGAGGTGTGAGGAACTGCCGACACCGGCCGACGGAAAGTTCAGCGCGCCCGGCTTCGCCTTCGCCAGCGCAATCAATTCCTTGATCGTCTTCACCGGCACCGAAGGATGCGCGACGAGGATGTTCGGCGTGATCGCCACCAGGCTCACCGGCGCGAAGTCCTTCACCGGATCAAAGCCGAGTTTCTTGAACAGGCTGACGTTGACCGCGTTCGGCGCAACGTTGCCCATCAGCAGCGTGTAGCCGTCAGGCGCGGCGCGCGCCGCGAGTTCGGTGCCGATGTTGCCGGTGGCGCCGCCGCGGTTGTCGATGACCACCTGCTGGCCCAGCGTCTGCGTCAGTTGCTCCGCCATCACGCGGCCGACCTGGTCGGTACCGCCGCCCGGCGGGTAGGCGACGATCATGCGGATCGGGCGCGAGGGATAGGGGTCTGCGGCCTGGGTTGCCACAGGGCACAGCGCCAGGATAATACATAAGCAATTGATTTTATTCATTATTTTATTGTGCCAAGGGCAGGGTCACGGAACGGCCGGTGGCCATCGAATGTTCGATCGCCAGCGTCACTTCGAGGTTGTGCCGCGCCTCGCGCGGTTTCGCCAGCGTGCAGGCCTTGCCCATTGCCAGATGGTCGAGCCAGGCGCGGGTCTCGTTGGCAATCGGTCCCCAGAATTCGCCGAGCGCCCAGTCACCCGGTGTGCCGCTCTGCAGGAACACCATGTTGACGTGGTGGTCCGGCAGATAGACATGCGGGATGCCCTTCTCGGTGTACATCAGCTGGTCGGTGTGATCGTCATCGAGGATCATCACCCCGTCGGTGCCGACCACTTCAACCCGTGCGGCATGGCCCAGCGCCGGATATTTTTCCGGCAGTGCGTAGCTGATGCCGAGGTTGACCACCGCACCGTCTTCATAGGTCAGGATCGCGTAGCTGATGTCTTCCACATCGGGATAACCGGCGGCCTTCAGCACACCTTTCTGCCCGCGCGCATAAACTTCAACCAGACGGTGGCCTTCATGGAACCAGTTCATCAGGTCGACGTAATAGGTCAGCGCATCGACCACCGGGGTCGCATGCGGATTGCGCTGGAGCATGCCCAGCGCCTGCGAGCGTGAGTTGAACACCCGCGCCGCGGCGCCGGTCATGCGGCCGATGCGGCCCTGCACGATCTGCTCCTTGGCGATCTGGTAACGCTCCTTGTAGCGGCGGCTGTAGCCGACATGCACGGAGACGCCGGATTTTTCGATGGTGCGGATCACCTGGTCGGCGTCGGAAAGCGACAGCGCGATCGGTTTTTCCACCAGCACCGGCTTGCCGAGTTCGAGGGCCTTCAGGATCGGCGCGAGGTGTTCGCCTTCACTGGTGGAGACAATCACCGCGTTGACCTCGGGATGGGCGATGATCGCGTCGTTGTCGGTGGAATGTGTCGCGGCACCGACCTTCTTCGCCAGGGCTTCGGCTTTTTTTGCGTCCTGGTCAGCGGTGGCGATGAAGCGCACCGCGGGATGTCCGGCCGCGAGCTGCGCGCGCAGGCCGCCGATGCGGCCCGAGCCGATCACGGCGAGACCGATGTTCTTGCGTTCGATGATGTTCTCCTCCGCCACTGCGACGCCCGTGCGTTGCGGACGGCCATGAATTGGACTGCTGGATGGTGCTGAAGCCTTGAGGCGTTCAGCGAAGCGAGTCTAGCGAAGGGGCGCAGGCCTTACAAGGGAGAAACCCAGGGTAAGAACCCGGTGAAAACAGCCGTCAAAACACGGTAACGCAGAAACAACATCACTCCGGTTTCGCACCCGACTGCTTCACCGCGCGGCCCCAGTTGGCGATCTCGTCGGCGAGAAAACGTCCGAATTGTGGCGGCGTGGTCGGTGCCACTTCAACACCCTGGCCGAGCATCTGCTCACGCAGCTGCGCGGTCTCGAGCTGGCGCACGCTTTCGGCATTGATGCGGCTGATCACCGCAGCCGGCGTACGCGCCGGCACCACGACACCCCACCACGCCGTGGCGTCGTACGAGGGATAACCGGACTCGGCAATCGACGGCAGTTCCGGCGCCACCTTGGAACGCGCCTTGCTGGTCACCGCCAGCGCGCGCAGGCGGCCGGCCTTGATGTGGCTGCTCACCGCGAGGTAAGTGCCATAGGTAAAAGACACACGCCCGGCAAAAATGTCGGTCAGTGCCGGCGCGAGGCCCTTATACGGCACATGCAGCACGTCAATGCCCGCAGCGGCACGGAACATCTCGCCCATCAGGTGCGCCGAACCGCCGGTGCCGGTGGAGCCGTAGCTGATCTGCCCCGGCTTCGCCTTCGCCAGCGCCACCAGCTCTGCCACGGTCTTCACCGGCAGCTGCGCGGATGACACCAGCAGCAGCGGTGCTGAACCGATGCGCGTCACTGGCGCGAAGTCGCGCTGCACGTCGAAGGGCAGTTTCGGATACAGCGTGACGTTGATCGCCAGCGCGGTTGAAGCCAGCAGCAGCGTGTAGCCGTCAGGCGCGGACTTCGCGACCAGATCGGTACCGATGATGGTGCCGGCACCGGGCCGGTTGTCGACGATGACCTGCTGGCCCCAGCTCTCGGCGAGTTTCTGGCCCAGCGTGCGCGCCATGTAGTCGTTGATCGCGCCGGGGGTGAAGGGCACCACGAAGCGCAGCGGTTTTGTCGGATAGGCCCCGGAAGCAATGGCTGGGAAAGGCACCACGGCGGCAAACACCAGCGCCGCGTTCGCGATTATTTTTTTCACTTTTTTATTCATCTCATCCTCCTCGTTGACAATGCTGCCGGCATTGCCTAGTACTGTGGAACACAGTCTAACGTCTAACGCAGCCGAGGATACCGCCTTGATCCACGCCCAACCCGGATTGTTCCTGCGCTTCGAGCCCGAAGCCGCGCCCGCACCGCTGGTGGTCGACGTTTCGCGCAGCGGCCGTGAATACCCCAAGGAATACCGCTCGCCGCTGCCTTTCACCACGGTGCATGACAATGTGTCGATGTATGTCGAAGACCTGTGGGCAGGCACACCGGCCGCGGGCGGCACGCTGCTCTACTGCACCTTCCCCAACACCTGGATCGACGTCAACCGCAACGAGGCCGACATGGACCCCGCCGTGGTCGACGGCACCTGGCCGAAGCCGCTGAAACCCACCGCGCGCACACTCGAAGGGCTGGGCCTGATCAAGACCAAGGCACGTTACGGCGAGCCCTTCCAGGAACGCAAGCTGACAGTGGCTGAAATCGAGGAAAGGCTGGCGCTGTACTACCGCCCCTACCACGCCGAGCTGAAACGGCTGATCGATGAGACCTGGAAACGTTTCGGGGTGCTGCGGCAGATTTCCTGCCACTGCATGTCCGCGGTCGGCGCACCGACGCATCCGGATGCCGGAAAACCGCGCGCCGATTTCTGCATCAGCGACCTCAAGGGCAAGACCTCGTCACCGCAGACGATGAGCCTGATCGTCGACACGCTGAAAAGCCGGGGCTACAGCGTATCGGTCAACGAGCCTTATGTCGGCAACGAACTGATCGGCCGCCACGGTAACCCGGCACGCGGCATCGACTCGGTGCAGGTCGAGATCAACAAGAAGCTGTTCATGGACACCAAAACCTTCCGCGCCACCGCCGGCCTGCCGAAACTGAAGGCCGACCTCGACCGGTTATTGCAGGTGGTGGTGGCTGATGCGCTGAAGCGGGCCTGACCGTACCCGAAAATGCCGAAGCAGCGTAGCGAGCGGAGCACGGCGTCCCCCAAGAGGACTTGCTACGCGGCGCGCAGTAACCGAGACATATCAGTTAGATAGGCGAGGTTACGAGCACCGCGCGACGCGGCCATTGCATCGCGCAGTAGCTGATCCGGCATTTTTAGTCGGCCTTGGCGCCGGATTCCTTGACCACTCTGGCCCATTTCGCCACATCGCCCTGCACGACTTTGGCGAATTCGTCCGGACTCGTGGCATAGGACTCCGCCCCCTGCTTGAGGAAAAGCTCGCGCACCTCGGACGAATTGACGATGCGCACGATGTCGGTGTTGAGCTGCTGCACGATCTCGCGCGGCGTGCCGGCCGGCGTGAACACACCGTACCAGGCCACCGCCTCGTAACCCGGCAGACCGGATTCGGCAACCGTCGGATAAGTCTTCGCGCTGGGAAAACGTTTGGCACTGGTCACCGCGAGGCCGCGCAGCTTGTTGGCCTCGACCAGCGGCAGCGAAGACACGATGGTGGCAAAGGACAGGCCGACCTCACCCGCCACCACCGCCGGCATCGCCTGCGCACCGCCCTTGAACGGCACATGCAGCATTTTCACTTTCGCCATGCTGGTGAACAGCGCGCCGCTCAGGTACAGAAAATTGCCCGATGAGGCATAGGACAGGTCACCGGGGCGCGCCTTCGCCAGTGCAATCAGCTCGCGCACGTTTTTCACCGGAATCGAGGGATGCGCCACCAGCATGTTCGGCAGCAATGCCGAGGGTGTGATCGCGATGAAGTCCTTGACCGGATCGTACGAAAGCTTGGGATACAGGCTGGCGTTGATGGCATGGGTGCCGGTGGTGCCCATCACCAGCGTGTAACCGTCGGCTGCGGCGCGCGCGGCCAGTTCCGAACCCAGCACGCCGCCGGCACCGCCGCGGTTGTCCACCACCGCGACCTGGCGCTTGTACTGCTCGTTCATTTTCTGCGCGACGACGCGGGTCACCACGTCGGTGGCGCCGCCCGGCGGAAAAGGCACGATGAAACGGATGGCGCGGGTGGGATAGGTGCTTTGCGCCAGCGCCAGACCCTGGATCAACAGCAGTCCGGCAGCCAGCAGCACTGCCCCGGCCGCTGGAACAACCGCGGCTAACGTTCTTTGTCGACCCATGTTGTTCATTCAGCCTTGGCGCCGGACTCCTTGATGGCTTCAGCATACTTGCGATTCTCTGCCTGCACAAATTTCGCAAGCTCCGCCGGGGAATTGCCCACAGGCTCCGAACCCAGCTGCTGCAGCCGCTGCCGGATGTCGGCGAGCTGCAAATGGCGCACCAGCTCGACGTTCAGTTTGTTGATGATTGAAGCGGGGACGCCGGCGGGTGCGTGCATCGAATACCAGGCATTGACCTCATAACCGGCAAGACCCGCTTCGCTGAAGGTCGGGATTTGCGGGTAATCCGGCAGGCGCTGTGCACGGGCAATCGCCAAGGGCTGAAGTTTCCCGGAACGGACATGCGGCAGGATGGATGCAGCGGTATCGAACATGATCTGAACCTCGCCGCCCATCAGACCGGTGATCGCCGGCCCGCCGCCCTTGTACGGTACGTGCAGCAAACGGGTGCCCGTCATCGACGCAAAAATCACCCCCGCCATATGCGGTGGCGTGCCGCTGCCACCGGAGGCGTAACGGATCTCCCCCGGCTTTGATTTGATCAGCGCAATCAGATCTTTCAGCGTGGCTGCGGGCAGGCTGGGATGCCGCACCAGCACCGTCGGCGCCACCGCCAGCAACGTGATCGGCGCAAAATCCTTGACCGGATCGTATCCAGGCTTGGCGTACAGGTTGGGTGCGATCGCATGGGTGGCAATCGATGACAGCAGCAGGGTATGCCCGTCGGGGACTGCACGCGCGGCAATTGAAACCCCGAGGGTTGTTCCGGCCCCGGGCCTGTTGTCGACAATCACCTGCTGCTGCCAGGCTTCGACGAGTTTGGCGGCGAACATGCGTGCCAGGGTGTCGTTACCGCCGCCGGGGGGATACGGCACGATGAGCCTGATCGGCTTGTTCGGGTAATTCTTTTCGGCCGCGGCGGGCCCGGTGAAACCCGCGGCAATCATGCACAGCACACACAGCAGCCAAAGCAAGCGGTGACTCATGGGACCTCCTCCATCACATTTTTCAAGTTGTAATCCGAACCCCGATGACCGCGTTCCTAACGGCCGTCGTCAAAAACCGGAAGTCAGTTGAGGAATGCGGCAATGCATTTGCCGAAATCCCGCGTCCCCAGCCTGCCCCCCAGATCGAACGTGCGGGTGCCCGGGTCCTTCACGGCCCGGTCGATGGCCTGGTCGATGTTCTTCGCCGCGGTGACAAAATGCTGTTTTGAGTGGCGGCGTCCGATCCAGTCGAGCAGCATCGCAGCTGACAGGATCAGCGATGCGGGGTTGGCCCTGTCCTGGCCCTGGATGTCTGGGGCTGATCCGTGCTGCGCCTGGGCAACGCAAAGATCATCGCCGGCGTTCACCGAGCCCGCGAGCCCGATGCTGCCCGACAGCTCGGAGGCCTCGTCTGACAGGATGTCACCGAACATGTTTCCGGTGACGATCACGTCAAAGCGCATCGGATCACGCAACAGCAGCGCCGCGGTGGCATCGATGATGGTTTCCTCCAGCGCCACATCCGGAAACTCCTCAGCCACCTTGCGCACTTCCCGCAGGAACAGCGCATCGGAAATGCGCAGGACATTCGCCTTGTGCACGGCAGTCACTTTCTTCCTGCGCACCCTCGCTGCCTCAAAGGCGCGACGCGCAATCCGGTTGCAGCATTTGGCGGTCACCTTCCTCACCGACAGGGCCATGTTCTCGTCGGGCATGAATTCGCCAAGCCCCATGTACATGTTGCGGTCGGAATAAAAACCTTCCGTGCACTCCCGGAAAATGACGAGGTCCACGGGTTTGCCGGTCAGGCCCAGACCCAGCCGTGAACGGGCGGGACGGACATTGGCGTACAGATCCAGCTTGACCCGGAGTTCCCCCGAGGGATTGAGTCCCCCCTGATCGCGTGGCGGATAGTCGTTATGGGAAACCGGCCCGAGGATCACGCCGTCGCACCGACGCGCGATGTCGAGAACCCTGGACGGAAATGTGGTGCCTTCGCTTTTCAGGGCCGTGAAACCGATGACATCCCGCTCCCATTGCAGACCCAGCCCGTACAAGGCACTGGCGCGCTCAAGCACTTCGATCGTTGCCGAGGTGATTTCCGGCCCGATGCCGTCCCCCTCCAAAACCAGCAGCTTCAAACTGTTCCCCTTTTTTATCCTTCGGGCCGCTCCCGTTCAGCGCAACGCCCGGCATGCACACCCGGCCCGGAATGGCCGATGATCGTCAAACAAAAAATTTGTTGACAGATTTATTAAATCATAAGTTAATCCCTGCGGGGTAAACAGCGCAGAACATTTTTCCTGCCCCCTTCTAAAAATTGGATTTAAATAATTGTTTTAATTGATAAAAAATATTCAGCCCCATGGCTCAACAAAAAGCACGCCCGGCAAAAAAAAGAAGCCGGAAAACCAAATCCGGCCAGACGCTCAGTGACAAGGCCTATGGAAAATTGCGGCGGCTGATCCTGGAGGACGAACTGCATCCAGGCGATCAACTGCTGGAACAGGAACTGGCCCGGAAGCTGGCGATGAGCCCCACTCCGCTGCGGATTGCATTGGCGCGCCTGCAGGACGAGGGCTTCATTGAAATCAAGCCCCGTCATGGCATCAGGATTCTCCCTCTGTCCGCCAGGGATTCCGGCGAGATTTACGAAATCCTGACCAGCCTCGAGGCCACTGCCGCTTTTCTGCTGGCAAAACGCGGCCTGTCACCGGCCGAACTCGCACCGCTTGAGGATGCGGTACTCAAGATGGAGGCTGCAGGCGACGCCATCGAACCCTGGGCATTGGCCGACGAGCAGTTTCACGCGGCACTGGTCAGCCTGTGCGGCAACCGCCGCCTCGAACAGACCGTCCAGCTCTACCGGGACCAGGCCAACCGGGTGCGCAAGGCGACACTGCGATTGCGGCTGCATCCCTCACCCGGCCAATCGACAGAACACCACCGCACATTATTCGAGGCAATCAAGGCGGGTGATGCCGCTGGCGCACGTGCATCCCACCTGAGCCATCGCGACGGTTACGAGGAAGCGCTGCTGAAAATTCTTCAGGTAGCGGTTTTCTGAATGACGACGAAGCGACTGAAGGTGGCCGGCGCCGGCGCAGGTTACTACGCCCGGTTTCATGTCGAGGCCTGGAAATCCATCGGCCGCGTTGACTATGCCGGGATCTGTGATGCCGACCCCGACAAGGCCCGCGGGTTCGCGCAGCGTCTCGGACTTGCCGGCAGCCACGCCGGGCTCGCGGAAATGCTGGACGAATTACAACCCGACCTGCTCGACATCGTGACGCCGCCCGAAAGCCACCTGGAAGTGGCGAAAGCCGCGTTCGAGCGCGGCATTGCCGTGGTCTGCCAGAAACCACTCGCCCCCAGCCTGGCCGAGGCAATCAAAATGGTGGAGCAGGCCGAACAACACGGCGTTCCGCTGTTCGTACATGAAAACTTCCGCTTCCGTCCCTGGTTCCGGGAGACCGCAGACCTGCTCCGGCAGAACAGGATCGGCACCGTCCACGCCCTCTCCTTCAGGCTGCGTCCGGGAGACGGCCAGGGCGCGGATGCCTACCTCCAACGGCAACCCTATTTCCGGCGCATGGAAAGATTCCTGGTGCATGAAACCGCGATTCATTTCATCGACACCTTCCGCTTCCTGCTCGGTGAAATCTCCGCGGTGACCTCACGCCTGCGGCGGCTCAATCCGGGCATCGCCGGAGAGGATGCGGGTTACATCATTTTCGAGTTCGAGAACGGAAGCACCGCACTCTTCGACGGCAACCGCCTCAATGCCCATCCCGCCGAAAACCCGGCGCTGACCATGGGTGAAATGTGGCTTGAGGGCTCGGCCGGCGTGCTGCGCCTGGATGGATCGGCACGGCTATGGTGGGCACCCCACGGCCAACCGGAAACGGAACACCACTATCCCCGGCATGAACAGCTGTTCGCGGGCGGCGCTGTCCACGCGCTGCAGGCGAGACTGGCTGACTGCCTGCTCGACAACACCACGATGGAAAACAGCGGACGCGACTACCTGGCCAACATTCGCGTCGAAGAAGCCGTATACCGGTCGAATGCCGAGGGACGGCGGATCACGCTGGAACGGCCCACCCGCAGCACCCCAACAACCCGAACAACAATCTGAAATCCACGCGAGGAGACCCATCATGCGAATCCTGATACTGATCGGAACACTGTCCGCGGCATTGCTCATGGCCGGATGCGCCAGCAATGGCACACAAACCGGGGCACCCAAAACCACCGTTGCCGTCAAAGGCCAACAGCTGCTGATCAATGGCCGGCCCGAAACACTGTTCGGATTTCGCGTGGGCAGCGCCCCCCTGCGCGAGGACTGGACCCGCGAGCTGATCGAACAGCTTCCGCTGTGGCGCCAATACGGCATCAACAGCTTCACGCTGTGGCTGCAGGGCACCAGTGGCGCACACCACCGCCTCTTCACCGATGACGGGAAAATCGATCCAGCGCCGGGTGATGTCATTTCACGGGCAGGCTACGGCCTGGTCGAATCGGCGGCGGTTGTCAGCCGCGAATCCGGGGAGGCCATCATCGCCCGCACCCGCCGCATCGTCGAAGCCGCCGACCGTCATGGCATGGTGGTGGTGATCGGCATCGGCTACCGTTCTTCATGGAAAAAAACCGACACCGTTGAAATGGCGGCCACGGCGATGTTTTCCGCGGCGGCACCGTTTCGCGATGACCCCAATGTCATTCTCAACGTCTGGAATGAAACCAATACCGGCAATGCGCTGGAAACACCGCAGGCAGTCGCGCGTTATGTCGCCGCGATCCGCAAGGCTGCGCCGCAACGGCTGGTCTGCGCGGGCTCCCTGCAGTCAAAAATGAACATCGAGCTGGCCAAGGCCGTGGAGGTCGATCTGTACTGCCAGGACGCCGGCCGCAACCTGAAGGACACGCTGACCGCCTTCGAGGACCTGCGCAGCTTCGGCAAGCCGATCATCAATGTCGAGTCCTATGGCGGTTTTGGCGGCGGCTACATCGATGACATCAACCGCAAGCTGACTGCGCCGCCGGGTTACACGGTGGAGTTCAGCACCAAGGACGGCTGGCGCCGAATCTACGGTGTGTGGGAGGAAAAAGACTACCGCGACGCCACCAACCGGCCGCTGATGGGCAAACACTCGTACCGGGAACTGATCCGTTACGTCGGACGCGACAGCACCCGGCAAACCCACCTGTTCGTGCATGTCGCGGGCTGGTTCCAGGGTGCATCACGCGTTGAAACCGCCGCGCAGATCGGGCCTCGTACCAGCCCCGGCCGCTGGGACAACACGTTCATCGCAGGCCATGGTGCAGCCAATGGCAGCACCGCCGAGCCGGGCATCCGCTGGCTGCTGGAGGAAATGCGCGACGCGCGGCGTTGAGCAGGTCGCGCTGACGCTCAGCTTTTGGCCTGAAGGTCCACCGCACGCGCCCGCAGCGCCTTGTCTTCGCGCAGTTGCGCCTTGGCAATCTTGTGCGTCGGCGTGTGCGGCAGTTCGTCGATGAAGGCGACAAAGCGCGGCACTTTCTGTGGCGCGAGACGTGACTTGCACCAGTCGGCGATTTCCTGCGCGGTCACGGCCGCGCCCGGTTTCAGCGCGCAGATGACGAAAATCTCGTCCTCGCCCAGCTCCGAGGGCACCGCGATGGTGCCGGCCTCGGCCACGGCCGGGTGTTCGCCGACCACGCGGTCGAGTTCTGCTGCAGCGATGTTCTCGCCGCGGCGGCGGATGATGTCGCGCTTGCGCGAAATGAAATAGAAATAGCCGTCGCTGTCGCGCTTGACCAGGTCGCCGGTCTTGAACCAGCCATCGTGGAAAGTGTTTTTCGTCTGCTCCGGATCGCGGAAATAACCCTGCATCAGGATCGGCGTCTTCACCCACAGCTCGCCGGCTTCGCCGTCGGGCAGGTCGCGCCCCTCGTCATCCACCACGCGGCACTGCGCCCAGGGCCGCGCCGGATCGGGATGGCGGCCGATCGGGCCCATGCTGCCGAGCTTCTGCGGCCCCTCGAAGGGATTGCAGGTCACGCCGGGAATCTCAGTCATGCCGTAGCCGCCGATGCGGTGCGGAATCTTGAACTCGTTCTTGAAAGTCTCGTCCATGCTCGCGCGCACGCCGTAGACCTTGGTGATCTTGTGGTCAGGGCGGAACTCGCTGCGCGGCCGCGCACGCAGGATGCTGCCGATGGCTTCGATGATGTTGACCTCGGTGGCACCGGTATCCACCGCAGTCTGCCAGAAGGTGGATGCGGAGAACTTCGGGATGATGATCATGCTGGCACCCGCCGCCAGCGTGCCGGCGACGGAATAGAACATCGCATTGATGTGGAACATCGGCAGCACCACCATCACGCGGTCGTCATCCTGCAGATAGACACGCTGCACAAAGGCCTCGCCCCCGGTGACAAAGCTGCGCTGGCTGTGCATCGCGCCCTTCGGGAAGCCGGTGGTGCCCGAGGTGTAGACGATCAGGCAGGTGGCGTCAGCATCCACCGTGGCCGGCAGGTCGGCCTTCGCGCTGTTCAGCAGGTCATCAAGCAGCGGCGCATCGGTGGCAGCTGCATCCAGCATCAGAAACCACGCCGGGTTTTTCAGGCCGGCAGCGGCCTTGCGTGCAACCTCCAGCGTGTCGGTGGTCGCTGCGACCGCGCTGACCTCGGCGTGGTGCAGCACATACTTGGCCTCCTCGACACCGAACTCGGGATTGACCGGCACCATGATTGCGCCCAGCCGCGCCAATGCGAACAGCATCACCACATGACCGTCGCAGTTGCGCGCCATCACGCCAACGCGGTCACCCTTGGCGATGCCGCGCGAGGCCAGCACCCGCGCCGCGGCTTCGGCCTTCAGCGCAAATTCTCCCCAGGACCATTGCCGGTCGCGGAAACGCATGAAGGGACGCCCGGGATCGCGCGCGGCGCGGCTGGCGAGCACGCCGTTCAGGGTGTAGTCGTGTTCAGCATACAGACGCAGGACTTCCAGCGGTTTTTTCATGGCGCTTGTCGTGGTGCTCACAGTCAGGTTGAGCGCGGATTCTGTCATACAATCAATGCCATCTTTCACGCCGAGTCCACATCCCAGCCATGAGCTTTTTTGCCCCGCCCGAACGTTTCACCGCCGACGTTTTCTCCGAACTGCCGAAAAAATTCCGCCGCACCCGCGTTTCCGCCGAGCGCCTTGCCGCCGGCCGCCCCGCGCCGCATGGCGGCTGCTTCCTCGAAGGCCCGTCCTTCGACCGCAAGGGCAATCTCTACGTCACCGACATTCCCTTCGGCCGCATTTTCCGCATCTCGCCGAAAGGCCAGTGGGATCTGGTCGTTGAATACGACGGTGAACCCAACGGCCTGAAGATCCACAAGGACGGCCGCATCTTCGTCACCGACCACAAGCGCGGCCTGATGCTGCTGGATGCCAAACGCGGCCGCATCGAAACCCTGATCAACCGCTACAACCTGGAAACCTTCAAGGGCTTGAATGATCTGGTGTTCGCCTCGAACGGTGACCTTTATTTCACCGACCAGGGCCAAACCGGTTTGCAGAATCCTGCGGGCTGCGTCTATCGCCTGCGCGCAAACGGCAAGCTGGAGCGCATCGCCGACAACATCCCCAGCCCCAACGGACTGGTGCTGAACAAGGCGGAGAACACGCTGTTTGTCGCGGTCACCCGCGCCAACGCGGTGTGGCGGCTGCCGCTGCTGCCCGACGGCACGCTGTCGCGCATGGGTGTGTTCATCCAGATGAGCGGTGGCCGCGGGCCGGACGGCATGGCGATCGACGAGGACGACGGCCTGGTGGTTGCCCACCCGGACATGGGTGCGGTATGGGTGTTCAACCACCGCGGCGAGCCGCTGTACCGCGTTGATTCACCGGGTTCGGATGTGGTCACCAACTGCGCCTTCGGCGTGAAGGACCCGCATGTACTGTACATCGTCGATTCCGAAGGCGGCGCGATCCTCAGCGCAGAACTGCCGACGCCGGGGCGGAAGATGTACTCGCTAACCTGAAGCCTGTTGTCACCGGCGGCCAACAATGTCGATGAATGAGCAGGAAACACGCATCGAAGCCGCCGCCCTGGACTATGCGCGCGTCAACAAAAAGACCATCGCGAAACGGCTGACTGACCCTCACCAGTACCCACCCGAGAAAAATCCGGTCTCCGTGTTCATGGCGGGTTCACCGGGAGCGGGAAAAACCGAAGCTTCCATCGAGCTGCTCAAGGAAACCGGTGGAGGCGCCGTAATCCGGATTGACCCGGATGACCTGCGCAACGAGTTTCCCGACTACTCCGGGACCAATGCCTGGCTGTTCCAAAAGGCCGTGTCGGTGCTGGTCGATCGCATTCACGACATGGCGCTGGAGCAAGACCAGAGCTTCTTGCTCGACGGGACGCTGTCGCATTACGACGTGGCCAAGCGGAACATCGAGCGCTCACTCAAACGCGGCCGTAGCGTGCAGATTCTTTATGTCTATCAAGAGCCGCAGTTGGCGTGGGAGTTTGTGCAGGCCAGGGAAACCCAGGAAGGACGGCGCATTCGACCAGAAACCTTTATTGATCAATACTTTGCGGCACGGGACGTGGTCAACCGGCTCAAGCGCGAGTTCAGCAAGAACATCGGGGTTGATCTGTTGCTCAAGAATAATGACAATTCCCGACGGCTCTATCAGGCTGGAATTGACCAGATTGACCACCACATCCCGGAGAAATACTCTCGCGCCGATGTTGAACGTATCCTGAAATCGAGCTAAACTATTGAATATGTTGAAGTTTCTTAAATCACGCCCCTCCGAAAACAGCCGGTTTTCGGAATTCATTCGTGAGGCCTCTTCCGAGACGAAGAAAAAGGTCTACACGAAGGTCATGCAGCGCGCGAGTGAAGCGCAAAACGCTGTGCTCAGTCGCCGCGCTACTGGCGGCAAATAGGCAGCTTTCATCTGCCGGGGTTTGCCTGAGCCTTAGTTCTGCATCCCCAGCTCAGAGCAGCTCAAACTCGCCGTTGATCTCCACCGCCTGCCCGCGCGGCAGGCCGGCCATGCCCACGGCCGAGCGCGCATGGCAGCCGGCTTCGGGTCCGAACAGCTGGTAAAACAGGTCCGAGGCACCGTCGATGACTTTCGGGTGATCCGGAAAGTCCGGCGTGCTGTTGACCATGCCGAACAGGCGCACCACACGCTTCACCTTATCGAGGTCGCCGGCCGCGGCCTTCACCGTGGCCAGAATCGCCAGGGCAGAAGCCTGCGCCGCCTTGTAGCCCTCTTCCACCGTCATGTCCTGACCGAGCTTGCCGTGCTCTTTGATCTGCAGGCCCGGATGGTGCGGACCATGGCCCGACACGAACAGGATGTTGCCGACACGCACGGCGCCGCAGCGATTGGGATTGGGAAATTTGCGCGGCTGCGGCAACGTGTATCCCATCGCCGCCAGTTTCGCCTCGATCCTTCCCATCAGCGCACCAGCAGGTCAACAAATTCGTTGACCGCCATCGCCTCGAGTTTTTTCTGGTTGGTGCAGACCTCGGCAATCGCCGCCTTCTGCTTCGGCGCGAACACCATCGCGGTGTTTTCATTGAACTTTTTCATCACCGCCGGGATGCCTTCCTTGCGGCGCTTGCGGTGGCCCAGCGGGTAATTCACTTCCGACAGCGGTGTCTTGCTGCCGTCCTTGAAGAACACCTGGATCGAGTTGGCGTTGGTGCGCTTGGCCGGGTCGTGGTACTCGCGCTCGTAACGCTCGTATTCGGTGAGGCGGATTTTTGCGCG
>JAIENU010000073.1 GCA_019751125.1 Burkholderiales bacterium
AAGCCGCCGCTGTTTGCCACCACCAAGGTTGAAGGCACCGACAACGTTTACATCTTCCGTTACGGCAACCACCAGGCGATGTTCGTGGTCACGCGTGATGGCGTGATCGCCACCGACCCGATCGGCTACGGCCGGCCGCAGGCGGTGACCACCTATATCGAGGAAATCCGCAAGATCACCAATCAGCCGATCAAGTACCTGATCTACAGCCACCACCATTACGACCACATCGCCGGCGGCCAGCCGTTCAAGGATGCCGGAGCGACCATCATCGCCCACCGCCGCGCCAAGGAACGGCTCGAGATGGTCAACGATCCGTTCACGCCGCTGCCCGACGAAACCGTCGGCAACCGCCGCGTGATCACGCTCGGCGGCACCTCGATCGAACTGACCTACCACGGCCTCAACCACTCGGACAGCACGCTGGCCATGCGCCTGCCCAAGGAAAAAATCCTGTTCGTGGTCGATGTGCTGCCGGTGGGCTCGGTGCCGGGCCGCGGCATGATCGACTTTTACCCGCTGGAAGTCGAAAAATCGATCGAGTCGATGCTGGCGATGGACTGGGAGCGCCTGATCCCCGGCCACCCCGGTGCACCGAACGGCCGCCTCGGCACCAAGGATGATGTGCGCGCGCAGTTGCAGTTCCTGCGCGACGCCTCCGACGCGGTGAAGGCCGCCGCACGCGAGGGCAAATGCTGGGAACCGGCGGAAAAGGAAGTCACGCTGCCCAAGTACGAATCGTGGCCGGGTTATGCCGCCAACATGCCTTTTGTGCTGCGCCGTTACTGCGGCCTGTGGGGCCGCGGCACCTGAACCCGGAGCAAAGTCGCAAAAAACCCCGCCGCGGCGGGGTTTTTTGTTGTCAGGCCCGGTCGTTCAGCTGCGCAGGTGCTTGTTGAAAAACTCCAGCGTCCGCTGCCACGACAGCTTGGCCGCGGCTTCGTCGTAACGCGGCGTTGTGTCATTGTGGAAACCGTGAAGCGTGTTCGGATAGATGTGTGCGGTGTAGTTGATCTTGTTTTCCTTCAGCGCCGCCTCGTATGCCGGCCAGGTCTTGTTCACGCCCTCATCATCACTGGCAAACTGCAGCAGCAACGGCGCCTTGATCTTCGGCACCTCGGATGCGGGAACCTGGCGGCCATAGTACGGCACTGCAGCCGCGAGATCGGGCATGCGCACGGCAAGCATGTTGCAGATATAGCCGCCGAAGCAGAATCCGACCACGCCAATCTTGCCGGCCTCGGGGCGCGACTTCAGGAACTGCGCTGCCTGATACAGATCCTCTTCGCGCTTTTTTGCATCCTGCGCCGCAAACAGCGCGCGGCCCTTGTCCTCGTCGCCGGGATAACCACCCACCGGCGTCAGCGCATCCGGCGCGAAGGCGACAAAGTTCGCTGTAGCCAGCCGCCGCACCACATCCTCGATATAGGGATTCAGCCCGCGGTTCTCGTGGATCACCAGCACCGCCGGCAGCTTGCCTTTGGCATTGGCCGGCGCGGCGTGGTAACCGCGGATGCGGCCGTGGCCCTGCGGTGAATCGTATTCGAGGTACTGGGTGCGGATGCGCGGGTCATCCCTGGCCACCTGCTGCGCCCAGGCAAAATTCGGCTTCAGCGCCTCCAGCATCGCCGACGCGGTGAAGGCACCGACCGCGAACTTCGCGGCACGGTCGAGGAATTCGCGGCGGTCAATGCGGCCGTGCACATAACCGTCAAACAGCTTCATCACTTCCGGCGGAAAATCACTGGCTTTCTTGCGTTCCATGAAATTTCTCCTGGTGGATGGATGCGGATCAGGACCTCAGAGCTTGATACCCAGCAGTTTCGCCGCGGTTTCGCTGAGCATCATGCGTTTCTCGGCGTCGCTGAAACCCGGCGCATTGAGGATGTGGTCCACCGACTGGCTTTGCCAGGGAATCGGATGGTCGGTGCCGATCACCAGCCGGTCCACGCCGACTTCGTGCGCTAGGTGGCGCAGCGCTTCATCGGTGAACACCAGCGTGTCGTAATACATGTCGCGCAGATATTCGGTGGGTTTCTTTTTCAGTTTCACGCCGGTGTCCATCTCCGGCGCCACGCGCAGCGCATTGTCCGAGCGCGGCGCATACGAGGGCAGGTAACCGCCGCCGTGGGCCGAGCAGATCTTCAGGCCCGGGAAACGGTCCAGCGTGCCGTCAAAAATCAGGTGCGACAGCGCAATCGTGGTGTCCAGCGGATTGCCGATGGTATTCGACAGCCAGCCGTTGCCGCCGAAGCGCTTGTTCAGCTCCGGCGTGCTGCGCGGATGGATAAAAATCAGCACGCCCAGCTCTTCCGCCTTTTTCCAGAAGGGATGCAGATAGGGATCCGAAAACTCCTTGCCCGGAATGCTGGTGCCGACCGCGGCGCCGCGCAGGCCGAGTTTTTTCACCGCGTGCTCAAGTTGCTCCGCGGCGAGTTCCGGAAACTGCAGGGCCACCGAGGCGTAGGCGACAAAGCGGTCGGGATGCTGGCCGCACCACTCGGCAAGCTTCTCGTTCTGGATGCGCACCACCTCGGCCGCGAGGTCACGCTCCGTGTGGTACCACAGCGGATTGATCGACAGCGCCTCCATGTCGATGCCCTGCTCGTCCATCTCGGCGATGCGCCGCGAACCGACCTCGCCGAGACCCGGGCCACGCTGGGCCTCAAGCTTCTCACCGAGCAGGTCCAGCGCCTCTTTCACCACGCAGTGCGCATGCACATCGATGGTCTTCACCCGTTTGCCGCCGACAACCACCTGGCGCCGCCGACCGCCGCCGGGTGTGGCCGCGCTGTTGGTCATGCTGCAGCCGGTAAACAGGATGCCGTCATCGCAGCAGGCATCGCTGTGGATATGCCCGGACGGTTGATGGGTCGCACCGGAATGGCGCACAGTCATGTTGCTTCCTCCGCCGAAGATTTGTTGTTGTCAGGCGGCACAGGCAGTGCCACCGGGACCCGCAGAATACCAGCGCGCCGCAGGCTTCACCACGGCAGAATACAATGCGACAACAAAGGAAACGTCACTCATGGATCACGGCATCTGGGCGATCTGGTACGAGATCGCCGACGGCCAGCGCGAGGCCTACCTCGACTGGTTTCACCAGGTACACATCCCGGAAAAACTGGCACGACCCGGCTACCGCTGGGCCGCGCATTACGCACTCGGCCACGGCGGCCGCGGCCGCGGCTATGTTGCGCTGTTTGGCGGCGACAACACCCAGACCTTTCTCAACCCCAGCCCGCGCCAGCTGGCACCGCGCCAGCCCGAACTCACCAAACGCCACATGGCGATGCGCGTGAACGCTGTCGCAGCCATCCTCGCCGAGGAAGCCCGCGTCGCCGGCCCCGAAACACGCGACCGCGGCGAAACCACCGCCCCGGTGATCCAGCTCGGCCACTACAACGCACCGACGCCGGCGCTGGAAGATGACCTCGGCGGCTGGTATGCGCAGGAACGCTTTCCGCTGCTGGCAAAACTGCCGGGCTGCGTCGGTGCACGCAAACTGCTCGCCACCGTCGGCGCGCACAAACACGCGATCCTGCACGAGTTCACTTCACTCGAAACGCGCGAACATCACTTTGCCGCGCATGAAGCCCAGCGCGACGATCCTGCAACCTGGATGGGCCGTGTCGTACCGCAGCTCGAGCACGCGCCGTATTCACCCGCCGTCGGCCTGCGCATCTGGCCCGCGGCATAACCCGGAAGACGACAGATGAAACTCTACGGTTCACCCGGCAGCCCCTTCGCGCGCAAGGTGCGCATCGTGCTGGCCGAAAAAAACATACCGCACGACTACATCATCGCCCGCGGCTCGGCACCGGATTCCCCGGTGCCCGCCTTCAATCCGCTGGCCAAGATACCGACGCTGGTACGCGATGACGGCCGCGGACTTTACGACTCGGTGGTGATCGTCGAATACCTCGACGCGATGGGCGAAGGGCCACGGCTGATCCCGGAAAATTTCGAGGAACGCATCGAAGTCAAACGCTGGGAAGCCCTCGGCGACGGCATCACCGAAGCCACCGTCAACATCAACCACGAGTACCGGGAACCCGCGGACAAACAGCGCCCGGCCGAATGGTTTGCACGGCAGCAGCTCAAGATAGAACGCGGCCTCGCGGTGATGGAACGCGACCTCGGCAGCGGCGCGTTCTGCTGCAGTGGACGGTATACGCTCGCCGACATCGCCGCCGGTTACGCACTGGCTTATCTGGATTTCGCATTGCCGGCGTTCACATGGCGCCCCGCTCATCCAGCGCTGGCAAAGCTGGCCGAACGTCTGGCACAGCGCGCTTCATTCAGCACCACCGCGCATTTCAAAGTGGCCTGAGCAAAACCGCCTGACTCAGGATTCACACCACCGCGAATCAGCATAAGCCCTTGTTTTTATTACATAAAATTGCAGGCACTCGGGCTTGAGGCACAATGTGCAGCGACAAAAGCACAGCAAGGGCAGATGGCATTACCATCATTGCAGTGCAGCACCCCGGCACACCCCAGGCCAGTCATCAGGTCAGCGAAATTTCATAAGTAATTGTTTTTATTGATATTTTTGTAAACTTCCGGGTATACCGGGAACAACAGTCATCGCCATGGAATACACCACGCTCGGCCGCACCGGATTAAAAGTCAGCGTCGCAGGCCTCGGCTGCGGCGGCGCGGCCAAGCTCGGGCTGGGTTACGGTCACAACGAGCAGCATGCGATGGGCATCGTGCAGCGCGCGCTCGACTGCGGCGTCAACTTCATCGACACCGCGCAGTATTACGGCACCGAGCCGGCGGTGGGCGCCGCAATCGCCGGCCGGCCGCGTGATTCACTGGTGATCTCGACCAAGCACAAGGTCTCGCTGGTGGACGGCACCGTTTACAGTGCCGCCGAAATCCTCGCCGGGCTCGACCGCTCGCTGCGCGCGCTGAAGACCGATTACGTCGATGTGTTCTGCCTGCACACCGTGCGGCCGCATGAATACGAGCGCGTATCCCGCGAAATCCTGCCGGTGCTGCTGCGTGAAAAAGAGCGCGGCAAGTTCCGCTTTCTCGGCATCACCGAATTCGCCGCACATGACCCGCGCCACGAAACCATGACCCAGGCTTTCGCCGATGACGGCTGGGACGTGATGATGCTTGCCTTCCACATGCTCAACCAGAATGCGCGGCAGCGGGTATTCCCGCAGGCCATGCAGCGTGGCATCGGCACCCTGCTGATGTTCGCGGTGCGCGCGATCTTCAGCATTCCGGGACGGCTGCAGGCCGACATCCGCGAGCTGGCGCGCGAGGGCCGCCTGCCGAAATGGCTGGGCGACAAAAAACAGCCGCTGGATTTCCTGCTGCATGAAGGCGGCGCCGCGAATGTGATCGAGGCCGCCTACCGTTACGCCCGCCACGAACCCGGCGCGCATGTCGTGCTCTTCGGCACCGGCAATCCTGACCACGTAGAACCCAATGTGCGGGCCATCCTGCAACCGCCGCTACCGGCGGCCGACCTGAAACAGATCGCGGAATTGTTCGGTTCCCTGGAGGGCGTGGGCCTTGATGAAGTGGCGCCGCTGAAAAGAAGCTGATTCAGGCCAGCAGCACCAGCGCCCAGACCACGGCCAGCATCACCAGCGCCACCAGCACCGCGGCGCTGCCCATGTCCTTGGCCTGTTTCGCCAGCACATGGTCTTCAATCGAGATGCGGTCGGTCACCGCCTCGATCGCCGAATTGAGCAGCTCCACCACCAGCACCAGCAGCACGCTGCCGATCAGCAGCGCCTTCGCCGTGCCCGACACCGGGGTCAGCAACGCCGCCGGCACCAGCAGCAATGTCAACAGCACCTCCTGGCGGAAGGCGTCTTCGTTGCGGTAGGCCGCGCTGAGGCCCTCAACCGAATAAAAGAAGGCGCGGCGCAGCCGCTCGACGCCGGTCTTGCCCTTGTGCGGACTGACCGGCGCGCCCGGAGCCGGACCGTTCATTCGGCCTTGATGCCTGCAGCGTCGATCACCGTCTTCCAGCGCTGCATCTCGGTCTCGACGTATTTCGCAAACTCCGGCTGCGGCATGCGATAGGTCTGCAGCCCGGTCCTGGTGAGCAGCCCGTTGATCGCAGGCAATGCCAGCGCGGCCTGGAAGGACTGGTGCAGCCGGCCGACCACCGCCTTGGGTGTGGTGGCCGGCACCCAGGCGCCATACCAGGTGGTGTATTCGAAACCCGGCAGGCCTGACTCATGCAGCGTCGGCACCTCCGGCGCCTGCGCGGTGCGCTCCTTCGCGGTGATGCCGATCGCGCGCAACTTGCCACCGCTCAGGTGCGGCAGCACGCTCGCGGCATTGGTCAACAGCACCTGCACTTCGCCGTTGAGCACCGCGTTGGTCGCCAGCCCCGCGCTCTTGTACGGCACATGCTGCATTTTCTGTTTCGCGACATGCAGGAACAGCTCGCTGCCGAGATGGGTTGCGCTGCCGACACCGGCCGAGCCGTAACTCAGGCCGCCGGGCCGGGCCTGCGCCTGGGCGAGCAATTCCTTCAGGGTTTTTGCCTGCACATTGCTGTTCACCACCAGCAGGCTGGGCTGGCTGGCGAGCAGCGTGATGCCGGTGAAATCGCGGCGCGCATCAAAACCGCTGTTCTTGTACAGCGCCGGCGAGATCGCAAACGACGAACTCGACACCAGCAGCGTGTAACCGTCACCGGGCGTCTTCGCCACGATCGCGGTGCCGACGATACTGCCGGCACCCGGCCGGTTGTCGACCACCACGGTTTTGCCCCAGTGCTCGGTCAGCCCCTGGGCAACGATGCGGCCGACGATGTCGCTGCCACCGCCCGGCGCCAGCGGTATCACCATGCGCACCGGTTTGTCCGGAAACACATCGGCATGCGCCCGCGGCGCCGCCACCAACACGCTCGCCGCAGCGAGTGTGGCCACCATCATTTTATTTTTAAGCAAGATACCAATTCCACCCGGTTTGAATAGCAGCGACATTAGCCGCGGCATATTGCAGGTTCGTTACAGCAGGCTCAGCAGCCCATCAGCCGCCAATCACGCCGCCGTCGTCCTTGCGGATGACCACGGTCGCCGAACGCGGACGGCCGCCGTCAGGCCAGCTGCTGTAGGCGCGCGGGTTTTTCGGATCGCTGCGCTCGCTCGGTGACTCGCCGGGGTGCTGGATATTGACGAACATCGTCCGTGCATCCGGCGTCATGATCACGCCGGTGACCTCGCAGCCCGAAGGCCCGGTCAGGAATCGCCGGGTTTCCCCGGTGCGCACATCGGCGGCGAGCATCTGGTTGTTGCCCATCCGCTCATAGTGCCCCTTGTTCATCACGCTCGACGACACATCGGTCTGGATCCACAGCAGGCCGCTGTCGTCGAACCACAGGCCGTCGGGGCTGCCGTAAGCATCGCCCTTGATATTGCCGCGCATCGCAGCATCCGGATGCTGCGGGTCACCGGCCACCGCAAACAGGTCCCACTCCAGTCGCAGTGCCGCCGGATCGTTGCCGGCCTCGCGCCAGCGGATGATCTGGCCGAACACGTTGTTGGCACGCGGGTTGGCGCGGTCGGTGCCGGCGCGATCCTTGCCGCCGCGCTGGCTGTTGTTGGTCAGCGTGCAGTACACCTCATTCGTCTGCGGATGCACGGCGATCCATTCCGGGCGGTCCATCTTCGTCGCGCCCACGGCATCAGCAGCGGCACGGGTGCGCACCAGCACATCGGCCTGATCGGCGAATCCATTGGCTGCCGTCAACGCGCCCTGGCCATGCACCAGCGGCAGCCACTCGCCGCGGCCGTCATCATTAAATTTCGCGACATACAGCGTGCCGTGGTCGAGCAGGTTGGTATTCGCCGCGCGGTCATTCATGTTGACGCGGTCGCGCGACACAAACTTGTAGATGTATTCAAAGACGCGGTCGTCGCCCATGTACATCACCAGCCGGCCGTCGCTGGCCATCGCCGGCCATGCGCCTTCATGGCTGAAACGGCCCAGCGCGGTGCGCTTCACCGGCTGCGACTGCGGGTTGTACGGATCAAACTCGACCACCCAGCCGTGCCGGTTGGGTTCCTGCGGATGTTTGCCGGCATCAAAACGCTCGTCGAATTCATCCCAGCGGTAACCGCGGCCCTTGGCCGTGATGCCGTTACGGCGTTGGTCGGCCGTCAGCGTGCCGGAATTGATGAAATAGGTATCCCAGTTTTCTTCGCAGGCAAGATAAGTGCCCCAGGGCGTGTAGCCGTGGGCGCAGTCGTTGAAAGTACCGAGCACCGTGGTGCCGGCGGGATCGGCCGCGGTTTTCATCAGCGCATGGCCGGCAGCCGGGCCGCCGATACGCATCGGCGTCCGCGCGGTGATACGCCGCGCGAAGGGCGAAGGCCGCACCACCTCCCAGCGCCCGCCGCGCTCGCGCACCTCGATCACCGAGCAGCCATGCGCGTTCTGCGACTTGCGCACCTTCTCCGCGCTCCAGTTGGCGAAACCATCGGCATGCAGCAGGCCGTCGTCGCTGTATTCGTGGTTCATCACCAACAGGCCGCTGCTCGAGCTTTTCGACCCATAGGGCAGCGGGAAATAATGGATGCCGTCGTGGTGCATGCCCGCCTGCAGTGCCTGCTCGTCTGCGGTATTGCCGGCGTCCGCCCTGAACGCCGGCGAGCCGGATTGGTGGCCAACGGGATCGCCCCAGGCGTACAGCACGCTCGCCGTATACCCTTGCGGGACACGAACCGCGTCAGCCGTTGATGTTGCGATGCCGGTGAAGCCCATCACCATCGCGCGCTGGCTGCCGGTGCCGGCGCAGCCGGCCAGCGGCAGGCTGGCGGTGACGGCGGCGGCCATCGCGCCCTTGAGCAGTCCGCGCCGTGACAGCCGGGTTTCCAGCACTTCGGCAAACGTCGGATTGGATGACGGGTTCAGCGTGGTTTCTTCGCGGTAGCTGTGGCTCATGGCTTGTCCTTGACCGGTATCAGAAGAGTGAAAAATGCGGAGTGAATTTGCAAAACCGCGCCACTCTAATCACCGCTGTTGACAGGAACATGACAAAGGCGGCGTAAACGACCCGTTGATGCTGTCGCGCAAAGTTCATACAACCGTCACCGGACCGTCGCCTTCGCCGCCCACACTGCGACGGCATGAACAACGCCGACCTTGTATTGCAGAATTTCCCGGCGGCCACGCGCAGCCTGCGCATCGCGATGGTCACCGAAACCTATCCGCCGGAAATCAACGGCGTGGCGATGACCATGGGCCGCATCGTTGCCGGCCTGCAGGAACGCGGCCACACCGTGCAGCTGATCCGGCCGCGGCAGAACGCCAGCGAACAGCCGGCACAGCAGCCGCGCTTTGAAGAAGTGCTTCAGCGCGGCGTACCGATCCCGCGTTACGATGCGCTGAAGCTCGGCCTGCCGGCAAAACAGGCGCTGTCAAGGCTGTGGGCCAAACAGCGTCCCGACATCGTGCACGTGGTGACCGAAGGCCCGCTCGGCTGGTCGGCGCTGTCCGCCGCGGCCAAGCTCAGGCTGCCGGTGGCCACCGACTTCCACACCAACTTCCACAGCTACAGCGAACACTACGGCGTGGGATGGCTGAAAAAACCGATCACCGCCTACCTGCGCAAATTCCACAACAAGGCGCAGCGCACGCTGGTGCCCACCGCCAGCCTGCGCGACGAACTGTCCGCGCTGGGGCTGGCCAAGCTGCAGGTGGTGGCGCGCGGCGTCGACACCCGGCAGTTCCACCCCGGCCGGCGCAGCCGCGAACTGCGCGCAAGCTGGGGCGCCGGTGAAAATGACCTGGTGGTGAGTTATGTCGGCCGCCTCGCCCCGGAAAAAAACCTGCCGGTGGTGCTGCAGGCCTTCGCGCTGATGCGCGAGCTGCGCCCGGACGCAAAGCTGGTGCTGGTCGGCGACGGCCCCGAGCGCGCGCGGCTGCAGCGCGAGAATCCGCAGGTGATCTTCGCCGGCATGCGCACCGGTGAAGACCTCGCCGCGCACTACGCCTCGGGCGACGTATTCCTGTTTCCGAGCATCACCGAAACCTACGGCAACGTCACCATCGAGGCGATGGCCAGCGGCCTCGCCGTAGTCGCCTACGACTACGCCTCGGCGCGCGAACACATCCGCCACCACATGAACGGCCTGCTCGCGCCCTTCAACAACAGCGAAGACTTCATGCGCCTCGCTGCAGCACTCGCCGCCGACAACGAACGCATCCGCGAACTCGGCGCCCGCGCCCGTACCACCACCGAAAAGCTCGACTGGAGCTGCATCGTCGCCGAATTCGAACAGGCGATGATCGAAGTCTCCTCATCCGACCATGCGCTCGCTTGACCGCATCGCCGCCTGGGATCTGGCGCTTTCCGTCCGGCTGAACCGCGTCTGCTACCGCGTCACGCCGCGGCTGGTCTTCCGCTGCATCAGCATCGCTGGCGACGGCATCGCCTGGTATGCGCTGATGGCGGCACTGCTGCTGGCCCACCGCAACGAAGCCGTGCTGCCGGTGCTGCACATGATCGGCGTCGGCCTCGCCTGCACCGTGGTCTACAAATGGCTCAAGTCGCGCACGCTGCGGCCGCGGCCCTATCAGGCCCATCAGTCGATCCAGCAATTCACCGCACCGCTGGACCGTTTCAGTTTCCCGTCGGGACATACGCTGCATGCCGTGGCGTTCTCCCTTATCGCCGCGAGCTACTACCCGGAGCTTTCTGCAGTCCTGACGGTCTTTTCTGCGCTGATCGCCGCCTCGCGCGTGGTGCTTGGCCTGCACTATCCCAGCGATGTGCTGGCGGGTGCGGTCATCGGTGCGGCGATCGCACTCATTTCGCAAAGCCTGATCGCCTGATCAGGCTTCCCGCATCAATCGCGCGACCCGCCCGGCGTCACAAAAAAATCCCGCGGCAGCATCAGGCTGTGGTGCCGCCCCTCGGCGGGCCGGTTGCCGGCGCGCACACGTTCGGCCGGCACTTCCGGCTCCCAGCGCGGGGCATCACCGGCGATCAGCCGGTTCATCTGCTGCAGGGTCTGCGTGGTCTGCTCCGCGTACTGGTCAAAACGCCGCGTCAGCCCGCGGTCGGCGGCACAGGCACCGCGATAGGCGAGGCGGTGCACACCGGCGCCGCGCAGCAGGCGTTCGCCGAACATCAGGTAGTTCAGCGCGCGCCGCGTGCGCTGCGGCGCCGCGCCGAAGTGATGCGCGGCGAATCCGGCAATCTCCGGCAGATGGCGGTCGAGCAGCTGCCCCGGCCGCGTGAACAGCTCTCCGGCGAGGTGGGCATCCATCGCCCATTCCGACGCGGCATGTACCGCCATGTGCGAAGGCCCGCGCCACAGCGCTTCGTGGTCGGGCACAAAATAATTGTGGGCGACGATGTCGGACAGCAGGTGGCAGGCATAACCGGTGGCCAGCGCCGCCTCGCGGTCGTCACGCGCCTCTTGCAGCAGGCGGTGCGCCACCGACCACTGGTGGGTGCGCGACAGGTTGTGGCTGCCGACCCAGCCGCTGAACAGCGACACATCGGGCAGGCAGGCACCGGACAGCAGCAACTCCGGAAACCGCTGCACCGCACGGCGGAAGCGCGGATCGGCTAACGGCACCGCCCACAGCAACAACTGGGCGTAATAGACATGGGTGTAGAGCCCCCAGGCGCAGGCATCGGCGCTGTAAAGCGCTGCGGGCAGCAGCCAGAACACGACGGTGTATTGCGGCACTTTCATGCCGCGATTGTTGCTGCACCGTTTTAAAGCACCATGACGCCGCGATTAAGCTTTTGTTTCCATTGATTATTTTTAGTGCTGCGTTTTAACGCCCTGCCGGACCGGCTTCATACCAGCCTCGTGAGCGGTTCACCACATGCACCACCGCCAGCATCACCGGCACTTCGATCAGCACGCCGACCACAGTCGCCAGCGCCGCACCGGATTCAAAACCGAAGAGGCTGATCGCCGCCGCCACCGCCAGCTCGAAAAAATTCGAGGCGCCGATCAGTGCCGACGGGCAGGCCACGCTGTGCTTCTCGCCCAGCCGGCGGTTGAGCCAGTACGCCAGCGCCGAGTTGAACACCACCTGGATCAGGATCGGCACCGCCAGCAGCGCGATGATCAGCGGCTGCTCGAGAATCGCCTCGCCCTGGAAGGCAAACAGCAGCACCAGCGTCACCAGCAGCGCGCCGATCGACCACGGCCCGGTTTTTGCCATTGCCGCATCAAAAGCGGCCTGCGCCCTGCGCAGCAAGGCACGCCGCCACAGCTGCGCGATCACCACCGGTATCAATATATAAAGCACCACCGACACCAGCAGCGTCTGCCAGGGCACGGTGATCGCCGAAATGCCCAGCAGCAGCCCGACCAGCGGCGCAAAGGCAAAAATCATGATGGTGTCGTTCAGCGCCACCTGCGACAGCGTGAACAGCGGATCACCGCGGGTCAGCCGGCTCCACACAAACACCATCGCCGTACACGGCGCCGCGGCGAGCAGGATCAGTCCGGCGATATAGCTGTCGATCTGTTCCGCCGGCAACCAGGGCGCGAACAGGTTGCGGATGAACAGCCAGCCGAGGAAGGCCATCGAGAACGGCTTCACCAGCCAGTTCACGAACAGCGTGACGCCGATGCCGCGGGCATGGGCCCGCACCTCGTGCAGCGCGCCGAAATCCACCTTCATCAGCATCGGGATGATCATCACCCAGATCAGCAGGCCGACCGGGATGTTGACCTTCGCCACCTCCATCCGGCCCAGCGTCTGCGACACCGCAGGGAACAACTGCCCCAGCGCAATGCCGCCGACGATGCACAGGAACACCCAGACGGTCAGGTAACGCTCAAATACGCTCATCGGCGCAACAACCTCAGGCCCTGCAGTGGTTGCGGTCATCTCAATGGCTGTAGATTTCTTTGAGTGCCCGCTGCAGCTCGGCATCGGGCAGGGTTTCCAGCGGCAGCTGCAGCAATTGCAGCATGCGGTAACCGATGGCCTGGCGCGTCAATTCAAAAGCCTGGCGTTTGCCTTCGTCGCCACCCGGCGCGTTCGAGGGATCGGGATAACCCCAGTGCACCTTCACCGGGCTGCCCGGCCATACCGGGCAGACCTCGGCGGCGGCACTGTCGCAGACCGTGATCACGATACGCATCTGCGGCGCGCCAGGCTGTGAAAACTCATCCCAGCTCTTGCTGCGATACGCCGAAGTATCAACACCGGCCTTGTTCAGGGCCTCGATCGCGAAGGGATTGACCCGGCCGCTGGGCGCGCTGCCCGCGCTGAATGCGCGCACATCACGCCCGAGGCGCTGCGCCCAGTAATTGAGCATGCCTTCGGACAGCACGCTGCGCGCCGAGTTGTGGGTACACAGGATCAGGACGTTCGTGGTCATCAATTCACTTCCGGCCAATGTCACGCAGCTCATTCTGCAACGACAACCTGTCCAGCGACTGCATTGGCAGCGACAAAAACAGCTCGATGCGCCGCTTCAGGATCTGCGCGACCTCGCGGAACTTGCGTTCCACCTGTTCCTGCGTGCCCTCGAAGGCCGCCGGGTCTTCAACACCCCAGTGCGCACTCATCGGCTGGCCCGGCCACACCGGGCAAACTTCACCCGCGGCGTTGTCGCAGACGGTGAACACAAAATCCAGCACCGGTGCAGCGGGCTGGGCAAACTCGCCCCAGCTCTTGCTACGCGCCTCTTCAATCGGTGCCCGCAGGTCACCAAGCACTTTCAATGCCGCCGGATGCACCGTGCCTTTCGGCATGCTGCCGGCGGAGTAGGCCTTGAAACGACCCCGGCCGAGCTGGTTGAGCAGGCCTTCAGCCATGATAGAGCGCGCGGTATTGCCGGTGCAGACAAACAGCACGTTGAATGTTTTTTCGGACATGGCAGCCTCAGCAGCAGGCAGATTTGGCAGGGGCAGCCTTCACCGCGATGTTCAGCGGCTTGCCGCGCGCCGGCGCACAGCAGGCGGACTCAGTCACCACATCGCCTGCCGCGGGCGCCTCGTTAAACACGGGAATGTTGCCCAGCGTATGAAAGTGCTCCCAGGCCACACCCTGCGGATCAGTCAGCCAGTGCTTTTCGCTGCGCGCGTAGCAGCAGGTGGTTTCACCATCGTCGGCCAGTGCCATCTCGGCATCCTGCGCCGCGGACTTCATCGCCGCCAGCTCTTGCGCCGTATCCGCCTGAAAACCGAGGTGGTCCAGACCCGGTGCGCCGCCGCCGCGGGTGGACACCGCGAAATTGATGCGCGGGTCTTCAAGCATCCACTTCGCGTAATCGCCTTCAAGGCGCGTCGGTTCGGCGCCGAACAGTTTCGAATAAAAAGCAACACTTGCAGACAGGTCCGCGACATGCAGATGCACGTGAAAACGTTTCATGGTTTTTCCTTTCAGCAGGCGCAGGTTGTCGCCGTGGTATCGAGGCAGGCTTCGCCCTGGCAGCAGTTGTCGGTGAGATAGCCGAGCAGGCCGTTCATGCGCTGAAACTCCGCGCGGTAGATCAGGTTGCGGCCGGCGCGTTGTTGCGAAATGAGCCCGGCGTTCATCAGCTCTTTCAGATGAAACGACAGCGTGGCCGCCGGCAGTTCGAACTGTTCCGCCAGCGCACCGGGGGTCATGCCCTCGGGCCCGACCACCACCAGCGCGCGGAACACCTGCAGGCGGTTGGGCTGGGCCAGCGCAGCCAGGGCTTTGATGACGTCTTGTTCGTTCATGGCTTTGTTCATGGGCTCACTCATATTTCCATGTTATTGGAAATATTAGATTATGGCAAGCCACCAGCCCTCGTCACACATAAGTGATTGATTCAAAAGGCGGACTTATTTACCTCTGGAGTGGGCCCAGCGACTAAAATCGAAGGCAACAACAACCGTTTCACCCGGAGGAGTCATGCCCCAAACCAACCGTGCCGCGCTGATTGCGCTGCTCGCCGCTCTGCTGCCCGCAACTGCCCTCGCCGCCTATCCGGACCGTCCGATCCGGCTGATGCTGCCCTTCCCGCCCGGCGGACCCAGTGACATCGTCGGCCGGATGTTCGCGCAGAAACTCGGCGAATCCATCGGCCAGCAGATCGTCATCGACAACCGCGGTGGCGCAGCGGGCAACATCGCCTGCGAGATCGCGAAAAACGCCGCGCCTGACGGCTACACGCTGCTGCAGGGCACGGTGGGCACGATGTCGATCAACCCGCACCTCTACAAGAACCTGCCCTATGACCCGCTGCGCGACTTCGCGCCGGTGTCGCTGCTCACCGAGACGCCGTACCTGCTGGTGACCAACCCGAAGCTGCCGGCGAACAACGTCAAGGAACTCGTCGCACTCGCCAAAACCCAGCCGGGCAAATTCAACTTTGCCTCCGGCGGCGTCGGCACCGGCAACCATTTCTCCGGTGAACTGTTCAAGACGCTGGCAGGCATTGATGTCGTACACGTGCCGTACAAGGGCAGCGGCGTCGGCATGAACGACGTACTCTCCGGCCAGGTGCAGATGATGTTCATCAACCTGCTGCCGGCGATGCCCTATGTCACCCAGGGCCGCCTGCGCGGGCTGGGTGTGACCAGCGCCAAACGCTCGATCGCCGCGCCGGACATCCCGACCATCGCCGAGAGCGGCTTCCCCGGTTACCAGTCAACGTCCTGGCACGGCATCATGGCGCCGATCAAAACATCGGCCGCCATCGTCAAGCAGTTGCACGCCGAACTGGCCAAAGTGTCGCAGCAGCCCGATGTCAAAAAACGCATGGCCAGCCAGGGCACCGATGTCAGCGGCAGCACGCCGGAAGAATTCCGAAAAATGATCCAGGTGGAATCGGCGAAGTGGGCCAACGTGATCAAGACGGCAGGCATCAAGCCGGAATAATTTCAACGGATTACTTCCACCGTTCTTCCTGAGCCTGCCGCAGGACGAATTCCTCCACCGGTTGCGGTTTTCCAAAACGCCCGGCACAGTGCGCGCATAACAAGCTGCACGCCCACTGGGAGGAGCCACCATGCTGCACGCAAGCCGTGTTCTGGTCGGACTGGTCGTCGCCGTGTTCTCAACCATGGCCCCCGCGCAGGACTACCCAGCGCGGCCGGTCACCCTGCTGGTGCCGTGGTCTGCGGGCGGGCCCACCGACATCGCGGTGCGCGCACTCGGTGATGCACTCTCCAAACAGCTCAACCAGCGCGTGCTGATCGAGAACCGGCCCGGCGCGGGCGGCGCACTCGCTGCGCAGCAGATGGCGGCCAGCGCCAAACCCGACGGCTACACACTGGCGCAGATGCCGCTGGGCGTGTTCCGCCTGCCGCACATGGTCAAGACCACCTTTGATCCGGTCAACGACATCACTTGGCTCGCCAACATCGCCGGCTACGACTTCGGCGTCAGCGTGCGCGCAGATTCGCCCCTCAAAACCTGGAACGACCTCATCGCCTTCGTGCGCGCCAACCCCGGCAAGCTCGCCTATTCCAGCCCCGGCACCGGTACCAGCCTGCACCTGACCATGGACGACCTGATGGCGCGGCTGAAACTGAACTGGCTGCATGTGCCGTACAAGGGCAGCGCCGATGCGGTGGTCGCGCTGCTCGGCGGCCATGTCGATGCCCAGGCCGGCACGCCGCCATGGGAGATGGTGACTGCAGGCAAGGTGCGCACGCTGGTGATGTGGGGCAACGAGCGCAATCCGCGCGTGCCCGAAGTGCCGACCCTGAAAGAACTCTACGGCATCGTCGCCAACTCACCCTGGGGCATCGGCGCACCGAAGAACCTCGACCCTGTGGCAGCCAAAGTGCTGCAGGAGGCGATCCGCCGCGCCGTCGATGATCCGGTGTTCCTCAAATCACTGGAACGTGTCGGCATGTCGCGCTACTACATGACCGGCGAGGAGTATGCGAAGTGGATACGCCAGACCAGCGAGGAAGAAAAGCGTGCGGTAGAAAAGCTGGGGCTGGGCATAAAACAGTAGGCCATTGTTTTTATTGAATAATTTGTTTTATCCCTCAGTCAAAGCCTGAGCAGGCACCGCAGCCTGCCAAGGTGTGGAGTACTGCTTTCACATCTGCGGCGGCTCCTGCACCATGACTGCAAGACACAGCACTCAACAAGTGCTGTCATTCCGGACCCGCGCAGGGCGCCCCGAAGAAAGTCCTCTTGGGGGATACGCCGGAATGACGGCCATACCAACAACAAACAACAAGACTCATGAGCGACAACGCACAAACCCTCGACATCAACGCCACCTTCCGCGGCGGCGGCCGTTCGATTGAATGGCTCGACGAAATCAACAAGGCCTCGATCGTGATGCTGGCCGAAACCGGCATCGTGCCGAAGGACGTGGCGGCGCGTATCGCCAAAGGCATCGCACAACTGATCGAACACGAGAAGGATGAAAAAAACCGCCGCACTTCGGCGGACTACCTCGACTACGAACCGCGGCTGATCGCCATCGCCGGACCGGAAGCCTCACGGCTGCACACCGGCCGCAGCCGGCAGGACCTGGCCTCGACCATCGCGCGGATGAACCTGCGCGACGGCATCCTCAAAACCACCGAAGCCCTGATCGCCGCGCGCGAGAAACTGCTCAAGCGCGCCGAAGAGCATATCGAAACCATCATCCCCGCCTACACCCACGGCGTACAGGCGCAACCCACCACCTTTGCGCATTACCTGCTGGCTTTTGAATCCGCACTCGCCCGCGCCACCGAACGCCTGCAGCAGGCCTATGCGCGGGTCAACAAATGCCCGCTGGGTGCAGCGGCACTCGCCACCTCCAGCTTTCCGCTGGACCGCAATCGCCTGGCCGAACTTTTGGGATTCGACGGCCTGGTGGAAAACGCCTACGACGCCAACCACCTCGCACCCATAGACAGTGCGCTTGATGTCGCCAGCGCCTGGTCGATCGCCGCCGTGGAAATGGGCATGTTCGCGCAGGACATGCATGCGCAATACGCCGAACCCACGCCGTGGTTCATGCTGGCAGAAGGCAAACTCACCGGCACCAGCAGCATCATGCCGCAGAAGCGCAACCCCGCCGCCCTCGAACAACTGCGCGCTCAGTCGAGCATCCTGTTGAGTGAACTGCAGACCATGACCTGGGTCTCGCACAACAACCGCACCGGCATGTTCGACTACCGCATGTACGACCCCGTGCCCTATGCCCGCGCGCTGACGGTGCTCCGGCTGTTCGGCAGTGTGGTCGATGCACTGGTCGTCAACAAGGAACGCGCACTGGAAGAAGTCAACGCCGACTACTCCACCACCACCGAAATCGCCGACGCCTTGCTGCAGAAAGCCGAAGTGCCCTTCCGCATCGGACATCACTTCGCGTCAAAGCTGACGGATTACGGGCGGGGCAAGGGGTTGAAGCTGAGCGAGATTCCGTTTGCGGAGGTGCTGCGGATTTATCAGGAGCAGGCTGAGGGCAAGCTGCCGCTGACGGAAGCGGAATTCCGCGAGGTAATCAGTGCGGAATATATGGTGTTTGGGCGGAAGGGGTTGGGGGGGCCTCAGACAAAAGAGACGCTGCGCACCATCGACAACGCCGAGCACGCACTTGGCCTCGATCGCATCCACTGGAACTCGAAAGGCGAAGAACTAGAAAGCACTGGGCGGGAGCTGACGAATGAATTTAACAGCCTTTGCAAATGCTGCCTTGATAAGTGTCTATAAATCACGGACAGAGCATTAGCTTAAAACGGTATTCGACTTGACTCTCTGAAGTTGTTGTCTATTACCCATAACTGACTAATCTCCTAGCACTACTATTCGAAGATAAGTTATTATTTAATAAGGAAAAATTGACTGTGACGGCAATGGTTACGCTATGATGAACTTCAGAGCATCTCGAACTGAGATTGAAGGCAATCACTTTCACCAATGGGGTACTGCGGAGGAGGTCGATTTATATTTAGATCGCTGCCAAATTGAAACGCCATTGGAGCTGGTCGACAAAGTATGGCAATGCGTCATGCAACATCGCCAACGGGTTGGCGATGTAATCGATTTCGGCGCGGGCGATGGACGTTTCGCTGCAAAAGGCGATTACAAAAAATATACAGGATACGAAGTTGATCCGCTGCGTTGGTCTAAAGCTCAATTACCAAAGAACGCCAAACTGATTCACCGCTGTGCATTTAGTAGTCGTTTGCGAGGCGCGGACCTTTGTATTGGAAATCCACCTTACGTTCGAAATCAGGACCTACCTGAGGGCTGGCGCCAAAGAGCGGCAAGAGTAGTGCGACAACGCACAGGAGTAGATTTATCAGGATTGGCAAACGCTTGGCAGTACTTCTTCTTTCTGGCCCTTTCCAGCGTAAATGATCGCGGCTTAGTTGCGTTGGTCATACCCTACGAATGGGTGTCCCGGCCATCTTCAAAGAAACTTCGGGATTACATCAACTCACAAGGCTGGGGGGTGACTGTTTATCGCTTGCCAGATATGACCTTTGGTCGAGTTCTAACAACAGCTTCCATCACGCTGGTCGACAAGAGAACACGTGATGGAAAATGGACTTACTTAGCCCAGCATGGCAATGAAATACAAAAAAAGCGCTTTGCTGGGGGTAATAAAGCTAAAGTTTTAGAGTATGAAAGAGCTACTAAAAATAGCCCTCTGAAAGCTAAGCGTGGATTGAGTCCAGGCAATCAAAAGATCTTTACGCTAACCGAAGCAGAAAGAGCAGAATTGGGGCTGAAAATTGGGCGCGATGTTATCGCGTGCATAACCAGTCTAAAACCCATACCGCATTCATGTGCCACGCTGTCTGCAAAAACTTTCTCTCGTTATTATCGAGATGCCGGTCGACGCTGTTGGTTACTAAACGTTTCAAAAGAAACCTCCTTTGAACTCAATGCTTACTTGGCAAATGTCCCCGCAGTCGACCGCGGTACAGCAACTTGCAAACTACGTGAGAACTGGTGGGAGTTTTCCATGCCGAAAATACCTTCGGTGCTAGTCGCCACAGGATTCAGGGGCAAAGGACCTAAAGCGGTAGTGAATGCCATCGGTGCGCACGCAGTTGGATCGGTATGCGGAATTCACGGACCCAGCGCTTCATTTGCAAAAGAGATCGCACGTAAGATTAGAAATACTGAGGTAGCGTCTAAAATCGTGGCTCATTCAATGGGTCTTCATAAATTAGAAATTAACCAAATCAATGCCCTCTTGATGCGCCTTCTCGCCAAATAGGTGCCCCATGAGCACATCAGCCAATAAAGCAGATTCGAAAATTATAGATAGCGGAGAAATTTCTTTCTCAATTGAAGGCCGAATTGTTCGTGAATTAGGTGAGCGTCTTGTCAAAGCACCTGAAGTAGCGTTGATAGAGTTGATTAAGAATTCATATGATGCAGATGCCGAGTGGTGTGAACTAATAGAGAATTTTCCAGAAAATATTGTTGTCCGTGACAATGGTCATGGCATGACTGTGGACGAGTTTCGGAACGCATGGATGCGGATCGGAACCAGTTCAAAAGAAAACACCCCTAAAAGTCGCAAATATAAAAGAGCCATCACTGGCGAAAAAGGGTTGGGGCGGTTCGCCGTTCGTTACTTAGGAAGGCATTTGCTGCTCAAGACAGTTGCCAATGACCCCAAAAGAGGACGGACCTCACTAGAAGCGGCATTCGATTGGCCCGAAGTAGATAAGCACGAGGATCTGGGCGACATCCAGATCCCCTACACCTTACGTCGAGCAGAAGGCGAGCCACTAGGTACGACACTTACCATTTCAAAACTTCGAATTTCTGGGGATCAGGTTGATGTCCGTAGTGTAAGAACGGCGGCGGTTACGAGTCTCTCCCCATATAAGTCCCTACTAGAAAAATCCCACCCAATAAACTCGGCAGACCGAGATCCTGGGTTTTCATTTCGCTTTAAGGAGTCGGATCAAGACGCAATCAGTTTTGATTTAGCAGAACAACTGCTAAATCATTTTGCTCTGCGCTGCGTGATAAATCTCAGTAGGAACCAGCTGGGGCTTAAGGTCTATGAACCAGGAAAAAACAAGCCCCGCCTCAGCATAAGCCATAAGTACGAAAACTCCATTGGCTCACTATATGCTGATCTTAGATTTTTCCCTTTCCGTAGCGGACTCTTACAGGGAATTGAAGTAGACGGGAAAGTTGCCCGGTCGTGGATCCGATCAAACTGTGGTGTTGCTGTCTTTGACCGCGGTTTTCGCGTGCTGCCTTATGGAATAGATGGTGACGATTGGCTGCTAGTTAATCAGGATCGTGGCATGTCTGTGCGAGACCCAGTGTCCAATATCGCAAAACGACACTTGCAAATGAGCAGCGAAGAAAAGTCATCAACTCAGCTCAACTATATGCTTCGCCTCCCGAGAAATGAGCAATTAATAGGCGTAGTACAAGTAAGCGGGGCGAGGGTTGTGCAACAAGATGAAAACGAACACGGGCTGGTCGCCACGGCGGATCGGGAAGGATTTGTTCACAACGACGCCTATGCGCAGCTTCGAGATATTGTTAGAGGCGGTGTTGAGGCTATTGCATTTGTCGATCGGCAAGTCCAAATCGATCAAATCAAGAAAGAAGAGCAACAACTACGAGCGAAACAACGTGCGGAGACCCGCGCAGCTATTAAGGAAATTGAAACCAATCCTCGGCTTACACTCGCTGACAAAAAGCGATTGGTAGGTCGACTAGCCAAACAAGAAGAACTTCAATCACAGCAAGAACAAGTTTCCGCTCTTCGGGAAAGCGCACTGGAAGTGATGAGTTTATTAGGGGTCGTCGCGGGATTTATGACGCACGAGTTTGGAGCGGCGATTCACGAACTAGAAAAAGCTCTAAAAGCGTTGTCATCAGCCTCCCGAAAGTCATCTGAGGTGAGCACTTATGCCAAAGACATTGAAGCAAGCATTCATAGATTAAAAGAATTTGTAACCTATTCTCAGGGATATGTTCGCGGTGCGTCCCATATTCCCACGAAGCCTTACCCAGCCCGCCCGCGAATTCAACAGGTAATTCGCGTATTTGGCCAGTATGCCGAGCAACGAAAAATTGATGTTTCCGTCGATATTGATTCCGATTTGATGGCACCGCTGGTTCCAGTCTCACTTTACAACGGGATTGCATTAAATCTTTACTCAAATGCGCTAAAAGCAATTACCGCACGGTCCGGTAATTTTGAACGTCGTATTGCTTTTAGAGCATGGAACCAAAAGGGGTTTCATTATCTTACGGTGTCCGATACGGGACTTGGAATTCCAACGGCGCTTCGTGATCGGATCTTTGACCCGCTTTTTACAACTACTGAATCAAATCGAGATCCCTTGGGGTCGGGAATGGGACTTGGGTTAACCCTTGTCAGTCGTTGCGTTGAAGCATTTCGCGGGAAAGTGAACGTGGTCACCCCACCGCCAGGTTTTAATACTTGCTTTCGCGTCGAAATACCAAATATGGAAAAAGAATGAGTTCTATCCTACTTGTTGATGATGATCACGACATGTCGGCTCAACTAAAAGCCGATCTAGGCAATTTTTTGGGCGCAGATTCTGACATCAGAATTGAAATTTGGGAGCCCAGCCAAAAAGATGGGATTGACAGCAAAGGAAAATTCGAATCTTTACTAGACGAATTGAATGTGGGCTTGGTTGTTACCGATTTCGATCTTACCAAACAAGGGATGAGTGGTTTATTCGGCGCGACCATTGTGGATTGGTGTCAGCAGAATTTAGTGCCTGTTGCAGAATTTTCGCGAATGCTGGAAAAAAAGTTGCCTGAGGAACCGAATCTATTTGAAATGCGGATTGATTTAGTCAGCCCAGCCAAACAAATCGCTTCAATTTACTCAGGATTCAAGCAAGTTAACGAGAAATTAGCTGGGGCAAGAACGGGGGCGGAATTTAAGTCTTTTCGCAGCCCCGCTGCCGCACTAGCGACAATTTTGAATAGGGTAAATGAGGAAAGTCTTTTTGCCTTATACGCAACTAGGTACGTCGGTGCGAATAGCGGATTGCTCGATAGAATTAAGAAAACCTTATCCAAGGAAATCGTTCCGGATGAAGACGAGAAAAATTCTGTACTCGCATACATTTGCGGACATTTACTGCTAAATGCGGTTCTGCGCTTTCCGGGACCCATAATGCACCGGGAAGCGCTCGGTGCTTACTGTGGGGTTGATCCTGCATCTGGGACAGAAATAGAAAGTATTTTTGATAGCTGCAAGTATGATGGTCCGTTTCAAGATATGGGGCCCTTCTTTTGGCTAGACAAAATTCAAAACTTAATTCAGATAGAAGCAAAACGATTTGAGATTTCCGCCGAATATGAGACTGAAGGGGAATTCAATAGAATTGTTGTTGAAAGAATCTTACAAAGGCAGTTGCCTAGACATGCATGTACTCGTTGCCAAGGACAGAATGGTGGTTTCTGGTGCCCGTTAACCCGAAAAACCGTTTGCCTTCGTAGTTCATGCTCGGTTGCAAGTACGAGCTGGGTACCGCGAGGAGCTCAGCTTTGTCGAATCGAACGTGAATTTTATGAAGAGTGGGCACCAATTCTTGGAGCCTAACTCATGGCAACTGGTCCGGAGTTTCAGTTACTCAGTCATGTAGCGAGGCAATGGGATCAGATAATTAGCGAGCTAGGTGTTTTACGCCCAACCGCTGCCGCCGTCCCTGAACAAGGGTATGAGCTATTTAGCGTCAGCGGGGAGAAGCCGCTGGAGGGGTCAACGCGGCTGAATATTGCCCCGATCGCATTGAGGGTGCCTGAACGTGCAAAAGATCAACGTTTGACGCTCTTCATTGCCATTGATGGATTTCTATATTACGACACCGAATTCTTTCTGCAGCATGAGCGTTTACGCACGACTAAATTTGGAACACGTGCGGCATATTTTAGACATGTCGACAATCGGTATGATCATGTTTTCGGGGTTCATTTTGATTATTCCGAAAATTCATTGAGCCACCCGGTCTTTCACGCCCAGTTCAAAAGTCTAAATGAAATGTTTGAAATCGTTAAGGATCGGTTTAAGGTTGTAGGCGATGCCGATGATTGCCTTAGAAATGTTCTGGGCTCAGCGCGAGTACCCTCCGCACAACTCGACTTATTCTCTCTTATGATTCACATATTTGCGGATCGCATGATTTGGCAGGACTCTACAGATGAGGAGAAAGGCGCATTCACTAGGCTTATTTCTTTTAATAAAAACATCCAAGGTGCTGGCCATCGATTTGCCCAGTTCGAAAACGAAAGTGTTCAGACTTGCATGTCATCACGCCACTGGTATCCCCTTTGACAATTAAATTACCGACCAGCCTCAATAAATAGTGTCGGTGTTCAATTCAAGTTAATAAGTGGCAAACATCACCTAATTGGGCACAGATCACGCTTCCCCATTAGCAGCACCCTTTTTCTAGCATGTCCAACCTTAAAGACTTCTCCGTCCTGATCCACCCCGGCCTCAACGCCTCCGGCCCGGATCACTGGCACACCAACTAGGAACAGGCCTTCCCCGATTTTGTCCGGGTGCAGCAGGCGAACTGGGACCATCCGGTCTATGACGCCTGGGCTGCAACACGCCCTTCACCAGGCCGGAGGGCGCGCTGATCCATGTGAAGGTCGGCGCTATCGATGCGCCCTGCATTCCGCTGCCGGGTTGAGCGGGACCCGGACTCAGGCTTACCCTGTTGCATGCTTACAATCGACTGATTCCAGCGTTCCGCAACCTCTCATTCCGCTTCCACCTGAAACTTCCGGACCGCCGATGACTGCAAACGAGTCCCACACCCCTCAACCGTCCACCGGCAAACGGGTATTCCTCCACTATGATCAGGCCGGACTGGATGCCGTCTATAACCAGTCGGCCTATGCACCGCATTCGGAACATGTACGCACGCGGATGTCTCTCGCCAGCGCAGCAGTCCGGGCCAGGATCGGACCACCGCAAAGACATGCCTATGGCGACGCCCCGATCGAAGGCCTGGATGTCTATCCGGCAGCGGAACGCAACGCTCCGATTATCGTATTCATCCACGGTGGCGCATGGAGAAGGGGGCTCGCCAGCCAGAACGCCTTCGCGGCGGAAATGTTCGTCAAGGCCGGCGCCCACTTCATCGTCCCCGATTTTTCCTGGGTGCAGGATGCTGCGGACAGCCTGAGGACGCTGGCGGACCAGGTTCGCCGGTCGCTGATCTGGGTCTACCGGAATGCCGGGACACTGGACGCGGACCCGAGTCGAATCTACCTGGTCGGCCATTCGTCCGGCGCACACCTGGCCGCCGTGGCGCTGACCACGGACTGGAAGAAGGACTACGACCCCGCCCTCCCCGATAACTTCATCCGCGGCGCCGTCCTGTGCAGCGGCATGTACGACCTGCACCCGGTCAGGCTGTCTTCCAGAAGTTCTTACGTGAAATTCGACGACGACCTTGAGTTCAAGCTGAGCCCGCAGCGCCACCTTGAACGCATTCGCGCGCCAGTCGTGCTGCTGTACGGCACACGGGAAACACCGGAGTTCCAGCGGCAGTCCATCGACTTTGACAAGGCTCTGCGTGACTCCGGAAAACCCTCCCGGCTGGTCGTGGCAGAGGAATATGACCATTTCGAACTCAAGGAAACGCTCGCGAATCCGTACGGCCCTTACGGCCAGGCCGTGATGTCGCAGATTTTTTCGTAAACGATGACCGGGCCCAGCCGCATGCGCACGCACCAGGATTTATCCGTGCTGATCCACCCCGGCCTCAACGGCTCGGGCCGGTCAATGGGAGCAGCTCAGACACCATAACGTCCAGCCCCATGTCGTTTCGCGAATGAACCTCAACCACGACTTCCGCCTACGCGTCGTCCAACACGCCGCCGAAGCCACATGGACGCCCTCCCCACTGCCCGGCGTCACCCGGCGCATGCTGGACCGTGTCGGCGGCGAAGTCGCCCGTGCGACCAGCATCGTGCGTTACGCCGCCGGTTCGCGCTTTGATGCCCACGGCCATCCCGGCGGTGAAGAGATCCTCGTGCTCGACGGCGTGTTCTCGGATGAACACGGCGATTACCCGGCCGGCAGCTATCTGCGCAATCCGCCGGGCAGCCGCCATGCGCCGTTTTCCCGCGAGGGCTGCACGCTGTTCGTAAAGCTGTGGCAGTTCGCGCCGGATGATCTGAAGTCCGTGCGCATCAACACCACCACCGCAGCCTTCCGCCCCGGGCTGGTGCCGGGGCTCACCGTGCTGCCGCTGCATGAACACGCGGGAGTGAGCACGGCGCTGGTGCGCTGGGCGCCGCAGACGCAATTCAACCCGCACACCCACCCCGGCGGCGAGGAGATCCTGGTGCTCGAAGGCATGTTCCGCGACGAGGACGGTGAATACCCCGCCGGCAGCTGGCTGCGCAATCCGCGCTGGAGCCGCCACACGCCGTACACCGGCGCCGAGGGCGCGCTGATTTACGTGAAGGTCGGCGCCATTGATGCGCCGTTCATTCCGCTGCCGCACTGAACCGCGTGGCCCGCAGGGGCCCGGCCATGGTCCCCGCCGTTTACGCGCCCGGCAACGTCGCGAACGCGCTGTCCGGTGACTTGCCGGCAATGGTCGTGCGGTGCAGCCTGCGCTTGTATGTCGTCGCGTCGAAGGGGGTCGCGCGGTGCAGCGTGCAGCGGTTGTCCCACAGCACCGCGTCGCCGTCGCGCCACGGGTGGCTGTAGACGTACTGCGCTTGAGTGCAGTAGGCCGTCAGTTCGTCAATCAGCCGGGCGCCCGCTTCCTGCGGCATGCCGACGATCTCCTGCGCGTGCGCGCCGACGTAGAGCGCCTTGCGGCCGTTGACCGGGTTGGCGCGGACCAGCGGGTGCGTGACGACGTGGCGCTTCTTGTCTTCGTCCTTGTAGCCCTTGTCCTTGTCTGCATCGCGCAGCGTCATGCGGTGCAGCGCCGTCAGGCCTTCGAGCGCGGCCTTGCGTTCGGCCGGCAGGTCGGCCCAGGCCGCGCGGGCACTGGCGAATTCGGTGTTGCCGCCGGCTGGCGGTACGATGCGCGCGGCGAGCAGCGACGCCAGCGCGGCCACCGGCTTGAACGAGCTGTCGCTGTGCCAGTCCTCGTTGCGCGCGCGGTGCAGCATCGACGGGTGGTCGGGGGGCAGGACGTTGCCGTCCTTGCCGAGATTGGTCATCACCGAGATGTGCCCGGGATTCCAGTCGTTGCCGGGGTGCGCGATCATGGTTTCGAGTTCGCCGAAGTGGCGGCTGAACGCGATCTGCGAGGCGTCGTCGAAATGCTGGTCGCGGAACACCAGGACCTGATGCTCGTTGAACGCCGCCCAGATCACGCGGAAATCCTCGCGCGGCACGGGCACCGTCAGATCAATACCGGTGACCTCGGCCACGAAGCGCGGATGCAAGGGCTTGATGGTGATGCGGGACTCGATGATGGAATCCATGGCGCCTCCTCTGCCCTGAAGCCTAACAGGGACCCGGAAGCTACAGAACGGCGTCGCCACGGATTGCCAGTCATTCTGCGCCTGCATCCCGTGCAGGAAAATTTACTAACCCGTTGTTTTAATTGATATTTTTATCACTTGCCGCTGCGCCGCTGATTGCTGCGCTCGGCCGGGCGCTGCGACTGGCGCGGCACCTGGGTGCGGTGCACTTCCTGCCGCACTTCGCTGCGGGTGGGAGTGGGTTTGGCTTTGGGGCTGCGGGCGGTCTTTTTCATGATGGCGGATCCCTCTAAAGAAACACGGGACCATGATAGGCCCAGCAACTCCGGCAAATCCTGATCTAGCTCAAGTATGCGGCTGGAGCCCGTGGCACCTTGCAGCGGATCGGGGCTCGGCTGCATCATCTTGCACGGCCCGGGACGTTATTCAGGGCTTGGGTATTGTCTGCAATTCGGGTCTAATCCGCAGCGGCCATTCCGCTAACATCTTGAACATCCCGCTCTGATTCAACACCACCGAGATCACCCATGACCCTTCGCACCCGCCTCACCACCCTGACCCTCGCCTCCGCCCTTCTGATCAGCACCCCCGCCCTCGCAAACGATGACTCTGACAAGTTCAAGCATGCCGCCGTCAGCTTTGCGCTGGGCACCGCCAGCGGCGCCTTTTTTGAAAACAAGTGGACAGCCTTTGGCGTGGCGATGATCCCCGGCCTGGTCAAGGAAATCAGCGATTCGCAGAAGAGCAACAATCACTTCAGCGGCAAGGATATGGCGGCCAACGCACTGGGCGCGGCGCTGGGCGTGCAATTCGGCCACTGGATCATCACGTCCCGCGGACTGACCTTCCGGTCGACGTTTTAAACGGACCACCTTTACCGACAACTCCTGCACCAACCGCCAACCCGCTAACATGTAAGCCGCCGCGAGAACAAAAACCCGGCACCGAAGCAAACCCGTCATCCGGAGGAGAACCGTGATGCCTGTTGCTAAAGCCTCATTTGGCCCGTGCGTGGGTCTGGCCCTGCTGCTCGCCGCCTGCACGCTGCCCGTCGCCGCGCAGAAATATCCCGAACGCAACGTCCGCCTGATCGTTGCCTTTCCCACCGGGGCTTCGCAGATTCTCGGTCTTCTTGTTTCCGAAAAACTCGGTGCCGCGCTGGGCCAGCCGGTGGTGGCGGATTTCCGCACCGGTGCCGGCGGCAACCTTGCGGCCGAGCTGGCCGCCAAAACACCCGCCGATGGCCACACGCTGCTGCTGACCAGCCCTTCGCTGGCGATCAGCCCCTTTCTCTACAAGAAGCTCGGCTACGACACGCAGCGCGACTTCGCGCCGGTGACGCTGCTCTCCACCGTGCCCAATGTGTTTGTGATCCACCCTTCGGTGCCGGCGCGCAACATCAGCGAGCTGGTGAAACTGGCGAAGGCCCATCCCGGCAAGATGAGTTTTGGTTCGGGCGGTGTCGGCTCGTCTAACCACCTTGCGGGGGAACTCTTCAAGTCGCTGGCCAAGGTGGACATCCTGCATGTGCCGTACAAGGGCGCGAGCATCGCACTGACGCACATCCTCGGCGGCGAGGCGGAAATGGTGATGGTGACCGTGCCCGCGACGATTCCCTTCATCAACAGCGGCCGGCTGCGCGGACTGGCGGTGCTGGTGCCGGAGCGAGTGCCGACGCTGCCGAATGTGCCCACCACCACCGAAGCCGGCATGCCGGAGCTGGTGGTCAACACCTGGTACGGGCTGTTTGCCCCTGCGGGCACGCGGCCGGAAATCCTGCAGCGCATCCACGCCGAGGTGGCGAAGTTCATGCAGGCGCCCGAGGTCAGAAAACAGCTCGCCGCCAGCGGCCTCGAGCCGGTAACCAGCACGCCGGCCGAATTCACCGCCTATGTGCGCGCGGACATGGAGCGCTGGGGCCAGGTGATCCGCGAGGCGAAGATTCCGGCGCAGTAGACCTCTACGCTAACGATGCGGCGCGGTAATTTAGTGACGGTTGCGCTCTGCCTGGTGACGAGCAATCTGCGCAACGCGCCGAACTTTCGCATCACGGTTGATCCCGGACCCGGCAACGGACTGAAAAGCGTCTCGCAAATTGAGATCGACAAGATGGTGTCCGTGCCACGCACACGCATCGGCGCGGTGATCGGCGGCCTCGATGACACCACGATGCTCAAGGTCAACCATTCGCTCGCGGTGTTTACCTGTATAACCTGATGAGGATTCGTCAATATCCGGCCCGACAGGCCGCTCTGCCGGCTGCCCTTCCGAAAAACAGTGTTGTTGTCGTCCGCGACAATTCGGCTCTATTCAATAAGCATTGGCTCATCAATCACTGGCTGTCGCTTGTCATCCTTTCGAAATGATGTGGCGTTAGCCAATCAGTCATTTCATTCAGGGGAGCTTTTTCGTGCAACGCCAACAACCACTTTTTTTCCTTGTTTTGCTGCTGTCCATATGGATTGGCGGTTTTTCTGAAGCTGCACTGGCGCAAGGCGCAAAGCGTTTCATCGTGAGCACAGCGGCTGGCGGCGGCCTCGACACCATTGCAAGAAAATTGTCCGAGGTGCAGTCACTGAGGTCTGCATGGGGCAATCCGATCCTGATCGACAACCATCCCGGGCAAAATGGCATGACCGCCGTCGATTTTGCGCGGAACCTGCCCGGGGACGGTTCGGTATTGCTGGCGGTATTTATTGCTGAGTCGGGCGCCAATGTGGCTGCTTACGCGCCGACAATAGCCGCGCTGGCCGGGTTTGTGCCGATCGCCTATCTCGGCAGCAACACGGGACCCAGCGGTAAATTCTGGTACGGAATATATGGTCCTCCGGGTATGCCGCCAGACACAGCCCGACGGCTAGAATCTGCCCTGCAAAACGCCATGCAGAGCAGTGAAGTAGCTTCGGCCGTCACCACCTTTTCCGGATGGCAGCAGGATCGTGCGGTATCTGCTGCCACCCTCGCCCAGTTGACCGGGGCAGCCCCAACCGCCAGAAGCGGTGGACAAACTGGCGCACCTCCGGCTGGCCGCCAGACGGGCGGTCCCGCGGAAACGTCACCCAGCACAAACGGCGACAGCGCAGCCTGCCGCTGTCTGACGCTGTCAGCCGATCGCGCGGGAGAAATCATCCGCAATACCTGCAGCCGCGAGGTCGTCGCCTTTCTTTGTGTGGATGGCTACAACTGCCGCGGTGAAACCACTCATATCGGTCAAGGGCTGGGCGCCAGAGGAGGCACCGGCAGCAATATCGATCACTTCCGGGTGCGCAACACCAACCACGGCCAGCGCCAGCGCTGGAGTTACGGTGCAGAGTTCACAGACACCGTCCGGGCGCGAAACGCATTCATCATCCGCTGGCCCGAGGTGCAGTCCTATCGCTGGACATGCTCGGAGAACCGCGCGCCCATCATTATTCCGTGACGAGTCAACCCTGTGGCGGTAACGTTCGTTTAGGCAGGAGCAGCAGTAATCGGCAATAAAGTAATACCAACAATCAAAAAACCTAACAAAGCTCTTCAGGGGGCAAAATGGCCGGACAAAATCGGTTCGCCGTGGCGGCGCTGGTTACGGGGTTGATCTCGGGCTGCGCAACCAGCCCCTGGCATGAAAATCTGATGAGCAACAACCAGCTGATGGCCTCCGATTGCCAACAACTGGCCCAGGAAGAACGCCGGGTCGCTGACAATATCCAGCACCTCAACGAAGCCTCCAGCGGCGGCAGCCTTGGCGCGGTGCTGCTGGCGGTGATGGAGGGCCTGGCCGGCACCGGCGGTGGCGCCGCGGGCAATTCGGCCAGTCTGGCCAATGAACACGGCAAACAGGCGGCCCAGCTTGAGAATCGCAAAAACCTGATTGCAGCTCTGCGCAGCAAAAAAGGCTGCGGCTGATGTTTAGCGGCAACGCTCCGGAGGCCGCGCTCGTCCGCCTGAACCACCGCCGCGGCCTTGTGCTGCTGTGCGCGCTGCTTTTTTCAAGCAATTCGGCCGCTTTCATCGAGAGAACGATTCAGCTGAAAGGGGTGTCCGTCACCGCAGTCAAACACGCGGCCAACGCCTCCTGCGGGATCGATTTTGTGATCCGGGTCACTGATGGTGACCAGCACCTGGTCAAGATCGACTACAGCTATTCCGGGGGCTACCAGGTCTATCCGGGCACCAATACCGGTTATCGAACGCAAGCCCGGTCTGATGTCCTTAACGTTACCGTTGGCCGGGCCACTCTCAATGGTGACTTCAAACGGGTGAATACCACCATTGTCGGACCAAGCTGTACCGAATGGGATCAGCAGTATCACTTCGTGGCCAGCGAATATAACGCCTCACAGGATCAGCGCGATGCCCGCGAGGGGTGGAGACAGAAAGAACAGGCGCGGCAGGAGGAGATTCGAAAACGCGAAGCCGAAGCCCTGGCAAACAAACAACGTGCCGAGCAGCAGCAGCGCGATTTTCAGGCGCTCCAGGAAAAACAAAAAAGAGACCGTCTGGAGGCCTACCGCCGCGCCAGCCCCGAAAACGCGCGCTGCATCATTGGAAGCCAAGCCGATATCGACCAATGCGAGCGGTGGAAAGCGCAGGAAAAGGCAGAACGGCTTAAACGAGATCAGGAAACGGCTCGCGCGCGTGAAATCGAGGATGCCGGCAAACGCCAGCAGCGGGCGGTAACAGCTGGTGTTGCGAACACCACCAGGGATATCGAAGCCAACAACTGCGCCTACGCAGCCGCCCCACCGGCGCGTATCCCCTACCCCAACGTCAACAACAATAACGCGCAGTACCAGGCCGAGATCAAGCGAATTGACGCCTTGAACTGGGAGGCTGAACAAAGGTTTCATCGAGAAGTAAAAGCCGCCAGCGATGCCTGCGATGCACGCCGAGGAAAGACTCCCAAGGTGCCGCAGAATCAAACCCACCAACAGCAGAGACAGCAGGAGGCCTTGCGCATACAGGCCGAGCAACAGCAGCGCTTTGAGGCGCGCCAGCGCGCCCTCGCCGATCTGGATGTGCAGGTTCAGCGCGGGCAGCAGACGGTGAATGAAGCCGCCGGGAACACTCGATCAATACAGAACGAGAATGCCAATCTGCAGGACATGATCAACAGAATGAAGTAAAGGGTGAAGCAATAGGAAAGGGCCTGCCGGCAGGCTGAATCACGATAACTAAAAAGGGGTTAATAATCATGCATTTGCATCAATGCCTGTCGGCTTTTCAAAAAATTTCTGGAAGCACCATGACCCGCTCCCGTAAATTGCTCGCAGCAGCGATGCTGCTGATCTTGGCCTCTTGCTCGGGTCTGCCTACCCCGACTTTTTCAACCACCTCCGGCTGCGGTCTCGCGCAGTGGGCCGAAGCCTGGGCCCGCGAAAACATAAGCAGCGTGACTTGGGATGGTGCCTGCAGGGATGGCCTGACCCAGGGCAACGGCACCCTGGTCGCCAACATGAAATCCGGAAATGCGATGCGTTTCACCGGGGTGATGAGCAACGGCAAAGTGAAGGAAGGCACTTATCTGCGCAACGACGGCTGGACGCAGAGCGGCGAGTTCGTGGACGGCTTTTTTTACAAAGGCACCATCCTCAGGCCCGGCGGCGGTGCTTTTTACGAAGGCACCATGATCATGTACCAAAAGCAGCCCGGCGGCGGATTCATCGGATATTCGGATCAGCGCTTTGACCAGGGCAAGCTGTATTTGTCGGATGGCAGCTACGTCGAGGACGGGCGCTGGGATGGCTCCGTGGGGCTGTATGCGCTGACGCTGGAAGCCATGCGCGCTGCACGCGGCGTGATCTGGGGCAAATACTATGACGCCAACGGCGTTCTGCAATACCGCGTTGTGGGTGGCCGCCGTTATGCCGATGACACCAACTATGCGCTGGCAAAAAACGAATACATCAAGCGCGAAGCCGCGGCGACCGAACAGGCCAATCAGGCATACATGGCGGAACTGCAGCGCAAAGAGGCTGAAGACCGTCGTCAGGCTTTGGGGGCGCTGGCTGCAGGACTCGGCACTCAGGGATCGACGGCCAATCGCATTCAGGCCGCGCAGAGCGTGTTGGCCGCGCCACCAGTTGTGCCGGGGGTATCTTCAGCAACTGGCGGACAGGGTGGTCCAGCAATCAACACCGGCACTTCACCCGGCGATTATCGGCACGGAAGTAATACGCCCTCGATCTGTGAGGCACCCGATGGATACGAAAACGCCCGGCCTGCGAGAGTATCCACCCCGCACAATCCCGCTAACAGTGCGATGCATTGTGTGTGCCTGACAAGGGACAAACCTGTCAACGGGAAGGCAATGTATAAATTCGTTAACCGATGCTCCTTTTCAGTTAACCGCTACATTTTTTATCGCCCCGGTTTGTATTCCACGGGGGATATGCATGCGCGTGGCGGCCCCAGCGATCACGCTTACCAAAGGGCCGATGAGCGGTTCACTTATTATTTCTGCAGGAGTGGCCGCATGAACGCTGCCGGCAATATGCGGAACGGGGATATTAGTTGCTTGTAACCGCCCGTTCAGATCATTAACCGCTCGGCACGGCGCTACGCATAACGAAGAAAAGCCATTTCCGGCTGCCACCTCGCTTACTGCGGCTTCAACCCCGCCGCTGCCGCCACCCGCTTCCACTTCGCAATTTCGGACTTGATCATGGCCGCGTGTTCCGCGGGCGTGTTGCCGACGGGTTGCGCGCCGCTGTCGATCAGCGCCTGATTGTTCTTCGGGTCGTTGATTGATGCCCGCAGCGCATCGCTCAGGCGCTTGACGATGGGTGCCGGCATGCCGGCAGGTCCGAGGTAGCTGAAGGGGCTGGTGACGACGAAGTCCTTCACGCCGGATTCGACCATCGTCGGCACGTCGGAGAAGGACACGAAACGTTTTTCGCCGCACTGCGCGATCATGCGCAGGCGCTTGGCCTGCAGGTGGCCGGCGACCGCCGGGATGCTGACGAATGAAAACTCCACGTGGCCGGCGACCAGATCCACAATCGAAGGGCCCGCGCCCTTGTACGGGATGTGCACGGTGTTGATGCCGGTCGAGGCGTTGAACAGCGCGCCCGAGAGATGGCCCAGCGCGCCCTGGCCGGAGCTGGAGAAGTTGAGCTGGCCGGGACGCCGTTTGGCGAGGTCGACGAGGTCCTGCACGCTTCTCACCGGCAGCGAGGGATGCACCAGCAGGCCCGCCGGAATATCGACGATGATGCCCAGCGGGGTGAAGTCTTTTTCCGCATCGAAGGGAATGTTCTTCAATAGCGCGGGGTTGAACAGGAAACTCGCCGCCGCGATCAGCGTGGTGTAACCGTCGGGCGCGGCGCGCGCGACCATCTCGGTGCCGATGTTGCCGCCGGC
>JAIENU010000231.1 GCA_019751125.1 Burkholderiales bacterium
GCTACCGCATGGAGGCACTGCTTGAGCAGCGCATGCAACAGGTCGAGGGCGCAGTGCGTTCGGGCAACCGCCGCGAGCTGCTGCAGAACATGACGCTGCGTGGTGCGGCACTGTCGTTCTCCACGCAGATCACGTTGCCGGGCACCGGCTACGCACGGCTGTCATTCAACGGCCGGGTGCAGGGCGACGAAATCGAGGGCACCCTCGAGGCGCAGATTCCGAAGCCGGACCAGGAAAACGAAAGCGAGACCGTGCGCCGGCCATGGCGCGCGCGGCGGGTTGCGGGCACGGGCTTCTTCGCGCCGACCGGCATCAATATCAACTGAGGCACTGGCTCGCGAAGCGAGCGGAACACCGCCGGTGCCCCAGCCACTGACGATCCCGGGCACAACCCATCCGGCGAGCTGATGGCCTACCCGCCCTGGAACACGAAATGTTCCACCGCGGCGCCGTGCGCGACCCAGGCGTCCAGCCCGCCTTCCAGGGGCCGCACGCGGCGAAAGCCGCGGTCAATCAGCAGGCGGGCGACACGCGCCGCGCTGGCTTCATTCGGTCAACTGCAATAAACCACCACGTCTCGGTCCGGCGGTATCCCGGGCAGTGCTGACGCGACATCCTCGATGTTGACGGCGATGGCGCCGGGGATGCGCCGTGTATCCAGTCGACGCACCGCGTCGGAACGAACATCGATAATCACCGGCGGTTGCGTGCCGTGCATCATGTCGATCAGTTCCGGCACACCGACACGCACGCTGCGCAGCATGCGCAGGAACAGGTAGCGCTGCGTCAGTTTGATCGCGGCATAGGCGAGAAACAGCGCCAGCAGCAGCAGCAAGGCACCGGTGCCAAGATGGGAAAGCCAGTTGAGCGCGCGTCCGACTTCAGCCCTGAACACGGCCCCCAGCGCCACGGGCAGTGCCACCCACAACACTGCACCGGCGGTGCTGAACAGCAGAAACTGCGGCAGCGGCAGGCGCATCGCGCCCGCCAGCGGCGGCGCCACTGTGGCAAAGCCCGGGATGTATTTGACTACCAGCAGTGACGGCGCGCCCCAGCGCGCAAAAATCGACTCGGTCTGCTTGACGCAGGAGTCCGGCTCGATCGCCACACGGCACAGTGTGCGCAATACGCGGTGACCGTAGCGGCGACCCGCCAGGTACCAGGGTGTGTCTCCGAGCAGCGCGGCAGCGGTGGCCGTCAACACCAGCGCGGCGTAGCCGAACTCGCCCTGCGCGGCAAAAGCGCCGCCGATCACCAGCACAGGTACCGCGGGCAGCGGCAAGCCCGCCTGGGTCAGCAGCACATTGATAAACACCACCAGCAGTCCATGCTGGGTCAACAGGTCAATCAGGTTCTGCACGAAGCCTCTTTCCCGACGGGTTTAACCGCTTATTGAAACAGATAGGCATCCATGCCGATCACGCCATAAGTGTAGCCTGCATGCACCCGCCGCGGCGTGACGCCGGGTGCTGCAGCGCCGACGGCGACAAACAGCGGCAGCAGATGTTCCTCGCTGGGGTGGTTGCGCGCGGCGTCCGGTGCCAGCCGGCGGTATTCGAGCAGGGCTTCAAGGTCCCCCGCGAGCAGGCGGTCATGCAGCCAGTCATTGAATCCGCTGACCCAGCCCGGCGCTGCGCTGTCATAACGGTGGCGGCCGAATTCGCCGAGGTTGTGGGTGACGCTGCCCGAGGCCAGGACCAGCACGCCTTCTTCGCGCAGCGGCCGCAGCGCCTCGCCCAGCCGCCAGTGATGCGCCGGCCCGCCGCTGGTCTGCACCGAAATCTGCGTCACCGGAATGCCGGCATCCGGAAACATCAGTGACAACGGCACCCAGGCCCCGTGGTCGAGGCCGCGTTGCGCCTCCTGCACAGCCATGCCCGCCGCCGCCAGCAGTTGACCGGTACGGTGCGCCAGCGCCGGTGCGCCCGGCGCCGGATAACGCATTTCGTAGAGGGCCTGCGGAAAGCCGTGAAAATCGTGGATGGTTTCCGGATGCGGCGCGGCACTGACCGCAGGCGTCGCGGTTTCCCAGTGCGCGGAGACCACGAGTATCGAACGGGGTCGCTGCAGCGACCCGCCGAGCGCCGCCAGCGCATCCCGCGCCGGCCCCGGCTCCAGGGCCAGGGTTGGCGCGCCATGAGACACAAACACGACGGGCTGGCGATCCGGGTGCATCGTCATCATGCTGTACATCCGCTGCGGTGCTGCACGACCGGGTGCGCAGGCCGGGGCCTCCCGTCAGCCTGGGGCGAACGATGATTGGCCAGCATTACCCCGGCCAGGACCACAATCACGGCGATGAAGGTGGAAAGCGGATAACGTTCGCCAAACACCAGCGCACCCAACAACAACGAGGCTACCGTGATCACGTAACCGATCTGGCCCACAACCACGGCCCCGCCGCGCTTCTGCAGTTCAAAGGCCCCCAGATAAAACATGGCAGTCAACGCTCCCGCTCCGAGCAGCGGCAGGTCCCTCGCGCCGGTCAGGCTTCGCGGCAGCTCGAACTCGCCAAGCGCGACCGCCACAGGCACCAGCACCAGGGCCTGGACTGCCAGCAGCAGGCTGGCCGCCGCGAGCGGTTTCAGTCCCGCAGGCCAGGCCAGGGAACGGAACACATTGCCGCCGGCGAGCAACAGCGGCGCAAGCACCGCCGCCAACGCCCAAGGCAGGGCTTCGGGCTCCGGCAAGGCACCACGGGGCAGCAGGATCACCATCACCCCGGCAAGCCCGAGTAGCACCCCTGCAGCACGCAGGGGCTGAAACCGTTCGGCGCTGAACAGCGTGGCAATGGCATAGGTCAGTGCCGGTGACAGGGCCGTGATCACGCCCACCAGACCGGCAGGCACATGCTTCAACGCGGCAAAAGTAACCAGATTGGGACCTGTAATGCCCAGCACACCCGCGATTGCCGTGTAGCGCAGGTTGCCGAACGTCCATGACGGCAATTCACCGCGCAGGGCTGCAACACCCCCGATCACGATCGATGCGAACAGCAGTTGCCAGGTCAGAAGGCCGAGGGGGGATATGCCATGCCCGCCAGCCACTTTGGCAAAGGCATACATCCCGGCAATCAGTGTGCCGTTGAGGAGCAGCAGGCCATGTACGAATCCGCCCGCAGCGTTGGCACTCCAGGCGGCTCGCAACCATGAGGACATAACCGCTGCCCCTCAGCTCGTCCGCTGCTGTGCGGCGAGGCGCCGGGCGGACATCGCCCATGCACCGTCACCCAGCAGGAACTGCACCAGCGCGGCAACGGCGAGAAAAACCGGATACTCCCAGCCACCGCCCTGGGCGCTGAAGACCCAGCCGTTGGGCCAGTGCACCCAGGCAGCACCGAGCAGCAACGGCACGCTGCCCAGCGCCAGCCAGCGTGTCGCAAATCCTGCAATCAGCAGTACGCCGCCAGCGATCTCGGCGATGATGGTCGCATACGCCAGCACTGCCGGCAGCCCGACCGATTCAAAAAACTGGACGGTGCCGGGTATCGTGAACACCAGCACCTTGAGCAGCCCGTGGGCCAGGAACATCACGCCGAGTGCAATCCTCAGCAGCAGCGCCGCATAGGGCGCGGTATGGGTCTGAATCATGACCATCCCCTTCTTTTGAAATAATCAATGCGGGCCGGCACGAAACCACCGTGCCGGCACCGCTGTCGGCTTCTCAGGCGGCCGCAGCCTCCAGCACCGGATAATCGATATAACCCTTGGCCCCCGGCGTGTAGAAGGTCGAAGAATCGGCGGCATTAAGAGGCGCACCGGCCAGGAAACGCTGAGGCAGGTCGGGGTTGGACACGAACAGGGTCCCGAACACCGCCGCATCGGCTTTGCCGGAGGCAACCAGCTGGGTTGCCTTGTCCTGATCCAGACCTGCACCTGCCAGGTAGGTGCCCTTGAACAGCGGCTTGAGCAGCGCGTGATAATCGGTGCTCTTGCCGTAGGGCGTCACATGCAGATACGCGAGACCCTTGTTGCCGATCAGCTGCACCAGCGTGGCATAGGTTTCCGCCGGGTTGGCGTCACTGATGTCGTTGAAAGCCATCTCGGGCGAGATCTTGATGCCTACGCGGTCGGCGCCGGCCACTGCGATCATCGCGTCCAGGGCCTCCACCGTAAATCGGGCACGGTTTTCGGCACTGCCGCCGTATTCGTCATCACGACGATTGCTGCCGCCGGACAGGAATTGCATCGGCAGATATCCCGAGGCCGCATGAAATTCGACACCGTCGAAACCGGCGGCCAGCGCCCTGCGGGTCGCCTCGGCATATTCACCAACAACGGCCCGGATCTCCGCCTTCTCCAGCGCGCGCGGCGTCACATGGGGTTTCATGCCTTCGTCGGTATAGGTCGCCCCCTCCGGCTTCACCGCCGACGGTGCAACGGGCAGCGCCTGCCCGGGCAGCAGTGACGGATCGGAAATGCGGCCGGCGTGCATGATCTGGGCAAAAATCAGCCCGCCCCGGGCGTGTACCGCCGCAGTCACTTTTTTCCAGGCCTCGACCTGGGCATCGGTGTGCAGGCCGGGGGTGCGCACATAGCCTTTGCCCATGGCGGAGGGATAAATGCCCTCGCTGATGATCAGACCTGCAGAGGCACGCTGGGCGTAATACTCGGCCACCAGCGGGCCCGGCACGCCTTCGTTGTCGGCGCGGGAGCGCGTCATCGGTGCCATCACCAGGCGATTGCGCAGTTCATAACGGCCGGCACGTACGGTGTCGAACAAGGTTTTCGATGTCATGTTGTCTATCCTTTTCTGACGATTGATTTGAGGTGTAATCAAGGCAGGTCAAACACCAGCACCTCGGCGGCCTTGCCGCCTTCGATGCTGATGCTGCCTGCCGCCGTTTTCAGTGCATCCCCGGCACGCAGCCGCTGGCCGTTGACGGTGACACTGCCGCGCGCGACATGCACATAACCGCGCCGGCTCGCCGCGATGGTCAGCTGGGCCGATTCGTCGCCATCAAACAACCCGGCATGCACCGATGCGTCCTGGTTCATGCTCACCGAACCGTCACGGCCATCCGGCGAGGCGATCAGGCGCAGCCGGCCGCGTTTTTCTTCTGCCGTGAAATGCTTCTGCTCATACGAGGGCTTGATGCCGGTGAACTTCGGCTCGATCCAGATCTGCAGGAAGTGCGTGGTTCCGGTCTTGCTGTGGTTGAACTCGGAGTGGCGCACGCCGGTGCCGGCGCTCATGCGCTGCACATCGCCGGGCACCATGGTCGAACCGTTGCCCATCGAATCCTCGTGCGCCAGCGCGCCGTCGAGCACGTAGCTGATGATCTCCATGTCGCGGTGGCCGTGGGTACCGAAGCCGGCGCCAGCCTGCACGCGATCCTCGTTGATCACCCGCAGCGGGCCGTAGCCCATGTGCTCGGGATCGTAGTAATCGGCGAAGGAAAAACTGTGATAGGAATCGAGCCAGCCGTGATTGGCATGGCCGCGGTCTTCACTTTTGCGCAGTGTCAGCATGATGCAGTCTCCTTTCGTTGAGGGTTGCGTGTTGCTGTGAGACGCATCCTAGGGAGGCTGCGGCGCACAAGAAAGCGAAAAGAACTGACACAGTCAGTCAGAATAACTGAATATTATTTTTCAATAAAAACAATAACTTATAAAAATTATTGAAAAACAAGGCAGAATTACGAACATGACCATGCGCCTGTCCCTCGATGCCCTGCTGGTACTCGACGCCATCGACCGCAAGGGCAGCTTCGCCGCCGCCGCACACGAGCTGCATCGCGTGCCATCGGCAGTGACTTATACCGTGCAGAAACTCGAGGAAGACCTCGACGTGCTGCTGTTCGACCGCCGCGGCCATCGCGCCAAACTCACCACCGCCGGCCTCGAGCTGCTCAACGAAGGCCGCCACCTGCTGCGCGCCGCGGGCGAACTTGAAGCGCGAGTGAAGCGGGTAGCCACCGGCTGGGAAGCGGAACTGCGCATCGCCTACGATGGCCTGATCCCGTTGGCAGCGATGCTCAAGCTGGCAGCGGACTTCTACACAATCAACAGCGACACAAGGCTGCGTTTTTCCAGTGAAGTGCTCGGTGGCTGCTGGGATGCCCTGGCGTCAGGCCGCGCCGACCTCGCCATTGGCGCTTCCGGCGAAGGCCCGGCCGGTGGCGGCTACCAGACCCGGCCGCTGGGCGAAATCGATTGGGTGTTCGCGGTGGCACCGGTGCATCCGCTGGCCAAAGCGCGCGAACCGCTGAGACGCGAGGACATCCTTGCCCACCGTGCAGTGGTGGTCGCCGACAGCTCCCGTAACCTGCCGCCGCGCACCACGGGCCTGCTCTCAGGCCAGGACACGCTGACCATTGCCAATGCCGACGCCAAGCTGCGCGCGCAGGCGATGGGACTCGGCGTGGGCTACCTGCCGCAGTGTCTTGCAGAAGCTGCCGCAGCGCGCGGCGAGCTGGTGATCAAGCGCACGGAAGAAGCCAAGGTCAGCCAGATGCTGTATCTGGCCTGGCGTACCGCATACCGCGGCAAGGCGCTGAAGTGGTTTGTTGATCAGGTGTATCAGCCGGGCTGGCTGGATCGCGCACTGGAGAGTGCGGGCTAAGCGACCGCTTTGCGCTCACCGACGATGAAGGTGTAGGCCACCGGAATCACGAACAGCGTGAACAAGGTGCCCACCGTCATGCCTCCGACCACCACCCAGCCGATCGCCGAGCGTGACTCGGCACCGGCGCCGGTGGCCAGTGCCAGCGGCAGCGCGCCGAGCACGGTGGCCGCAGTGGTCATCAGGATCGGCCGCAGGCGCAGCGAACAGGCTTCGACCAGCGCCTCGATTTTCTCGCGCCCCTGGTCGCGCAGCTGGTTGGCGAACTCGACGATCAGGATGCCGTTCTTGGTGATCAGGCCGATCAGCATCACCAGGCCGATCTGGCTGTAGACGTTGAGCGTGCCGCCGGTCAGCTTCATCGTCAGCAGCGCGCCGGTCACCGCCAGCGGCACGGTGAGCATGATCACCAGCGGCCCGCGGAAACTTTCAAACTGCGCCGCCAGCACCAGATAGATGAAGGCCAGCGCCAGCACGAAGATCAGGTACAGCTGCTGCCCGGACTCGCGGAATTCGCGCGACTGGCCATCGAGTGCGGTCTGGTATTCGGCACTGAGCACCTGTGCTGCAGCCGCATCCAGCGCACCGATCGCCTCGGACAGCGTATGGCCCGCACCGACGTTGCCGGAAATGGTTGCCGCGCGCAGGCGGTTGAAGTGGTTGAGTTCCTTCGGCGCCACGGTCTCGGTCAGGCGCACCAGATTGGACAGCTGGATGATGTCGCCGCGCGAGCCGCGGATGTAGATTGAGGTCAGGTCGGTGGGCTGGCGACGGTCCTTGTCCTCGAGCTTGACGATGACATCGTACTGTTTGCCCTCGCGCTTGAAGCGCGTCACCTGGCGGCCGCCGAGCAGCGTTTCGAGCGTGCGGCCGACGGCATCGACCTGGATGCCCAGCGCCGAGGCCTTCTCGCGGTCGATGTCGATCAGCAGCTGCGGCTTGTTCAGCTTGAGGTCGCTGTCGAGGTTGGCCAGCGCCGGCGACTTGCGAGCCGCGGCCAGCAGCGCGTTGATGCGCTTGTCCAGTTCCTCGTACGAATTGCCCTGCACCACATACTGCACCGGCGGGTTGCGGAAATTCTGGCCCAGCGACGGCGGATTGATCGGAAAGGCGAGCACACCCGGCATCTGGCCGAACATCTTCGGCGCCACCGATGCGGTGATTTCCTGGGTTTTGCGCTCGCGCTCGGCCCAGTCCTTCAGGCGTACAAAGGACAGTGCAAAATTCACCGGGTTCGGCCGCTCCAGCCCCGGCGCGACAACAACAAAGTACGAGGTGATCTCCGGAACCTCGGCATATATCTTCTCCCAGGTCTTCGCGTAATCGTCGGTGTACTCCTTGGTCGCCCCTTCCGGTGCCATCATGATTCCGAGGAAAAAGCCGCGATCCTCCAGTGGTGACAGCTCGGATTTGGTGGTCATGAACAGCGCCGCACCACCCGCGGCCATCACCATGAACAACACGACGATCACACCGCGATGCGCGAGGCTGGCACGCAGTCCGCGCTCGTAGGTGGCGGACATTGCGACAAAAAAACGTTCCAATGCGTTGTAAAGCCTGCCATGCCCGGTTTCGTGGCGCAGCAACCTGGAACACATCATCGGTGTCAGTGTCAGCGCGACAAAACCCGAAACCACCACCGCCGCTGCCACGGTCAGCGCAAATTCGAGGAACAGCCGCCCGGTATTGCCGGTGGCGAAGGCCAGCGGCGCAAACACCGCAGCCAGGGTGATGGTCATCGCAATCACCGCGAAGGCGATCTCGCGCCCGCCCTGCAGCGAGGCCTCGACCGGCGACATGCCCTCCTCGACATGGCGGTGGATGTTCTCGAGCACGACGATGGCGTCATCGACCACCAGGCCCACCGCGAGCACGATGCCGAGCAGGGTCAGCACATTGATCGAGAAGCCCATCATCCAGATCAGGAAAAAAGCGCCGATCAGTGATACCGGAATCGTGACAAAGGGGATCAGCGTCGCGCGCAGCGAGCGCAGGAACAGGAAAATCACCAGCACCACCAGCACCAGCGCCTCGGCAAGCACGCTGTAGACCGAGTTGATCGACTCCTCGATGAAAATCGAGGTATCGAAGGCGATGGCGAGTTGCATGCCCTCGGGCAGGCCGGCGGTGAGCCTCGGCAGCTCGGCCTTCACCGCCTGCGCGACACCGAGGGTGTTGGCGGTGGACTGCTTGACGATGCCCATGCCGATCGCCGGATTGCCGTTGACGCGCAGGATGTTGCGCTCGTCGGCCGCGCCGAGCTCGGCGCGGCCGACGTCGGAGAGCCGCACCGGGTAGCCTTTCACCTCGCGGATGATCAGCTGGTTGAACTGTGCTGGCGTGCGCAGATCGGATTCGGAGAGCACGTTGAATTCGCGCTGGCTGCTCTCGATGCGGCCAGCCGGCACTTCAATGTTCTGTTTGCGCAGGGCATCCTCGACATCCTGTGGCGTCAGCGCATAGGCGGCCAGCCGCTCGCGGTCGAGCCAGACCCGCATCGCGTAGCGGCGCTCGCCGCCGATCACCACCGAGGCCACGCCGGGCAGCGTCTTCAGCCGGTCCACCACATAACGGTCGGCGTAATCCGAGATTTCCAGCGCCGCGTGGCGGTCGGAAATCAGCCGCAGCCAGAGGATGGCCTGGGCATCGGCCTCGACCTTGGAAATGATCGGATCATCGACTTCATCAGGCAGTCGGCCGCGCGCCCGCGCCACGCGGTCGCGCACGTCGTTGGCGGCCAGGTCGGGGTCGCGGTCGTTGGTGAACTCGACGGTGATCTGGCTCACTTCCTCGCGGCTGATCGACTTCAGCGTCTTCACGCCCTCGATGCCGGAGATGCTGTCCTCCAGCGGCTGGGTGACCTGCGACTCCATCACCTGCGCGCTGGCGCCGGCATAGACCGTGCGCACCGACACCACCGGTGAATCGATCTTCGGGTATTCGCGCACCGTCAGCCGCTGGAAGGAGATGATGCCGATCAGCACGATCAGCAGACTCATCACCGTCGCCAGTACGGGGCGCCTGACGGAAAGTTCAGGGAGTTGCATCGCGGTTTTGGTTTTACTTTGCGGCTGCGGCCGGAGCCGGCGCAGGCTTGGGCGTTGCAATGTTCACGGGCGCACCATCCTGCAGCTTCAGCTGGCCGTCGGCGACAACGGTTTCGCCGGCCTTCAGCCCGTTCAGCACCTCGACCTCGCCGGGCCGGCGCACGCCGGTTTCGATTTTGGTCAGTACCGCCTTGCCGTCGATGACGCGGAACACATAAGCGCCGTCGCCGCGCGGCACGATGGCCTGCTCCGGCACCAGCAGCGCGTTGCCGCGTTTGGCCAGTTCCAGGCTCACCCGCGCAAACATGCCGGGCTTCAGCCGCGCGCCGGGATTGGGCAGGCGCGCGCGCAGCAGCACGGTGCGCGTCGATTCATCGACCGCGGGCTCGATGGCATAGATGGCGCCGCTGAACGGCTCACCGGGCCAGGCATCAACACTGATCGCCAGCGGCTGGCCGACGCGGATGCGCTTCAGGTACAGCTCGGGCACGCGGAAGTCCAGCTTCAGCACGCCGATGCCCTCGAGCCGCGCCACATCCTGCCCGGCCTTGACGTAGGCGCCGGGGCTGACCTGGCGCAGTCCGGTAACACCCTCAAAAGGCGCACGCACCACGGTCTTGGCAAGCTTGGCGCGGATTTCGGCTTCACGCGCGTTGGACTGGTTGACGTTTTCGCGGGCTTCGTCGAGCGCCTGCACGCTGATGAAGTTTTTTGCCTGCAGGTCTTCCGAGCGTTTCAGCCGGCTGCGATTGAGATTGGCGGCAGCCACCGCCGAGGTGAGCTGCGCCTCCACCTCGCCGGCATCCAGGGACACCAGTTTGTCGCCCTTGCGCACCAGCTGGCCTTCCTGGAAATGGATGGCTTCGATGCGGCCATCCACTTCGGGGCGGATCATCACCGACTCATTGGCCAGCAGCGTGCCCACGGCGGACACGCCCTCGATGACCTCGCCGCTGCGCACTTCGGCAATTTTCACCGGTAGCGGCCGTGCCGGCCCGCCCGGCCCCTTGGCCGCGGGCGCGGCGGACTGTTGCGGTTTGGAGTAATGGCGCCAGGCGAGGCCGGCGCCGAGCAGCAGCAGGACTGCCAGGGCGAGGTATAGGAGGCGTTTCACGGGAAGTCGGACAACAACTCGGGGAAAGAGTGCCCGAGTTTACCGCGCCGTTGTTGCAGTGTCCGGGCTTTGGGACCCGGCCTTCCGCGATGCGGACAACCGCACAATCGGTGCTTCAGCCCGGCAGATTCGCCGCGATCCAGTCAGCGACAAAATCCACACCGACCTGACGGTTATCAACATGCGCATGCTCGGCGCCGCCGTCTTCCGCGGTGAACACCCGCAGCGTCTTGCGCTCGGAACCGAGCGCGTCATAGAGCTTCTGCGCGTTTTCAGCAGGCACCACGCGGTCGTTGGCGCCGTGGGTGATCAGGAAGGGCATGGTGATCTGACGTGCGACATCCTTCAGCGAGAAGCCCTTGGCGATTTCGATGCTCGAATCAGTGTCGGCGGCACCGACCACCCACTGGAACTGGAAATTCGACTGCGCGATCTTGCTGCCTTCGGCCTGCGCCTTTTCCTTGATCTTCTGCTGCCAGCCAGCCAGATCCCAGTGCAGTGCGGTCATCGCCACGCCGGCGGCATAACGTTTCTCGAAGGCTGCGATACGCGCCGAGTAGTAACCGCCAAAGCTGTAGCCCATGATCACCACCCGCGCCGGATCGACGTCGGCGCGCCCTGCGACATAGTCATAGGCTGCCCTGCCCGGCACCTCGTAATCAAAACGGCTGTGGATGCCGCGGAAGCGCAGCGTTTCGCCCTGCCCCGGCCCGTCGATTGCCAGCGTGTGCATGCCGCGCTTTGCGAATTCCAGCCCGGCGAAGATGACACTCATTTCCTTGCAGTTGTCCATGCCGTTGAAGATCACCACGGTCGGCGCACGCAGGCTCACGCCCGGCGCCTTCATGAACAGTGCCGGCAACGTGCCCTGCAGATAGGGCACTTCAACAAACTCGATTTCAGGATGGCGCCGCGTCAGGCCTTCACGAAAACAGCGGTAGGCCTTGCGTCCCACTGCGGCCTTGGCCTCACCCGGCGGGATGAAGCGTTCGCCGGTGTAGTAATAGTTGCCCGCGCGCAGATAAAAATTGCCGGCGCTGCGATCCTGGCCTTTCGCTGCCGCGGCATCGGCGGTTTTTTCAATTTGCGCCGCCATCGCGCACCACTCCTGCTGCCAGGCCTCGGGCTCACCCTGGCGATCCTTCAGGCGCAGCGCGATGCGGTCGATCTCGTCCATCGCCACCACGCCATACGGCGCCATGCCCTTGCAGGCGAGCGCGGCATTGGACCACAGGAAATTGCCGGGAAAATGATCGATCCAGAAACCGCGCGTGCTCATGCCTGCTCCTCGCCAGCGGCCGCATCACCATCTGCTGCGCGGTGAATGCAAGCCATTGTTTTTAAATATTTTTCAAAGACTTATTGCTGTTGCTGCGCCTGTTGTTCCCGCTCGGCGATGTCCTTGCGCACCTGGTCCATGTCCAGAGCCCGCGCCTGCCCGATGACGCTCTCCAGTGCTGAAGCCGGCAGCGCGCCGGCCTGCATGAACACGATGATCTGCTCGCGGAACAGCAGCAGCGTCGGAATGGAACGGATGCCGAAATGCCCTGCAATCGCCTGCTCGTCATCGGAATTGACCTTGGCGAACACCACGTCGGGATGTTTTTCAGCGGCAGCCTCGAACACCGGCGCAAAGCTGCGGCAGGGGCCGCACCAAGGCGCCCAGAAGTCGATGATCACCATCTTGTTGCCGGTGACGGTGGATTCGAAGTTTTGCTGGTTCAGATCAAGAACGGGCATGTCGCGCTCCAAAAGTAACGAAGCACGATGATGGCATAAACCGCGGATCAACTGCCGCCGCTGGCACTTTCCGCGCTCTGCTGCAGCAGGTTGAGCAGGGCCGCGGCCTTGTCGAAGGTTTCCTGATACTCGGCCTCGCGCTGCGAGTCGGCGACGATGCCGCCCCCCGCCCAGAAACGCACCACGCCGCGCGAATGCACCAGCGTGCGGATGGCGATGTTGGTATCCATGTCGCCGTCGTAACCGATGTAGCCGATGGCGCCGCAATAGACACCGCGGCGGTGCGGCTCCAGTTCCTCGATGATCTGCATCGCGCGGGTTTTCGGCGCGCCGGTGATCGAACCGCCGGGAAAGGCCCCGCGGAACAGATCAATGGCATCGCGCCCGGCCTTCAGCCTGCCGGTGACCGTGCTCACCAGATGGTGCACGGTGGCAAAGCTCTCGACCTCGAACAGCCGCGGCACCTTGACGCTGCCGATGGCGCAGTTCTTCGACAGGTCGTTGCGCAGGAGATCAACAATCATCAGGTTCTCGGCACGGTCCTTCTCGCTCGCCAGAAGTTCAGCAATACGCTCGGCGTCGAGCTTGTCGTGGCCGGCACGCGGGCGCGTACCCTTGATCGGCTTGGTTTCCACCGCACCGTCACGCACGCATAAAAAACGCTCGGGCGAAGCCGACAGGATCTGCGCATACGGCGTGCTCAGGTATGCCGAATACGGCGCCGGGTTGATCAGGCGCAGCCGCTGGTAGGCCAGCCAGGGATCGCCCTGGGCATGGGCAGTGAAGCGCTGCGCGAGATTGACCTGGTAACAGTCGCCGGCGCGGATGTAGTTCAGCACGCGGTCGAAGGCATGGCCGTAGCCCTTGGGCGTGAAATTGGAGGTGACCGGCGAGGTCACGCGAAAGGCGGCGCGGCGGCGCTCCGCAGGCTCGCCACTGAACAGGCGCACCAGCGCATCCCATTTGCGGTCGGTGTCGGGATCACGCCCCTGTCCGGCAAGCCAGGCGCGCTGCTCGGAGTGGTCCACCACCACCGCCCAGTCGTAGATGCCCACCGCCATGTCGGGAATACGTTCGATGTCGCGCGCACGCACCGGCAGCTTTTCGTAACGCCGCGCGAGGTCGTAACCGAAATAACCGATGGCGCCACCGGTGAAGGGCAACTCGCCGCGGCATGCGGCATCAATTGCCAGCTGCTCGCGCAGCAGGTCAAACGGATCGGCGCGCGACAGTTCACTCGTCTCGCCATGCACCTCGGTCAGCGCGCCGCGGGTGATGATGCGCACATGCGGTTCGGCGGTGATGATGTCGTAACGCGCCTGGCCGGGATGATGCAGACCGCTGTCGAGGAACACCGCCCACGGCCGGTCGGCCACCGCCTCGAACAGCCTGGCGCTGTCGTTGCGGTAGGGCAGTTCAGTCAGTAGCGGGGTTGGCATAAATTATTAAATAAAACAATGACTTACATAACATCATCGAGTGCAGGTACGGGATTGTCGCAGATTCAGGCCACCCGCTTCACCCCTCAGTTGCACAGACTCGCGCTGCGGCTTTCAGGTTCCGCAGAAGGTCTGGTAACCCCGCGCTTCTTCCACCGTGGCCGGCGTGGCATAGGCCGCGAATTCGACGCGCTCGTCGAAGGGCTGCTGCAACACCGCAAGCAACTGCTCAAAGGGTTTGTAATCACCAAGATCGGTGGCCGCGGCCAGTGCCTCTTCGACTCGATGGTTGCGGGGGATGTAAACCGGGTTCACTGCGCGCATTGCAGCGGCCTGTTTTTCCGGCGCGATGCCTTCTGATTGCGCACGCGCCTGCCAACGCGGCAGCCAGGCTTCGAGCGCGGTGGTATCGGCGTAGAGCTTGCGCAAACCGAAAGCACTCAACTCACCCTTGCCTTCTGCAAGATCGGCCAGCCGGCGGAAGGCCAGCGTGAAATCTGCACCGACTCCTCCCGCCTGCCCTTCCATGCCCGCCAGAAAATCCGTCGCCAGCGCGAAGTCGCCCTCGTCCTCGCGCACCAGTCCCAGCTTGCTCCGCATGCCGGCAAGCCAGTGGCGTTCATAGCGCTGCTGGAAATCACCGAGAATTTCCATGGCGCGTTCAATGGCCTTGTCCTGATCCCCGCCCGACTCTACAGCCAGCAGCGGCAACAAGGCCTCGGCGAAGCGCGCGAGATTCCAGTTCGCGATCGGCGGCTGGTTCATATAAGAGTAACGGCCGTATTCGTCGATGGAACTGAACACGGTCTTCGGATCGTAACGGTCCATGAAGGCACAGGGCCCGTAGTCGATGGTCTCGCCAGACAGCGTCATGTTGTCGGTGTTCATCACGCCGTGGATGAAGCCGACATTCATCCAGCGCGCGATCAGCGCCGCCTGCCGGTCACACAGTGCGCGCAGCAGCTCGAAATAAGGCTGTCCCGCCGCCTTGATCTCCGGGTAATGGCGGCCGATCACGTAATCAGCGAGTTTTTTCAGCCGCGCCTCATCACCCCGCGCCGCCAGAAACTGGAAAGTGCCGACACGGACATGGCTCGCCGCCACCCGCGTCAGCACCGCCCCCGGCAGATTGCGTTCACGACGCACGATCTCGCCGGTGGTCACCGCCGCCAGCGCGCGCGTGGTCGGAATGCCCAGCGCATGCATCGCCTCGCCGATGAGGTATTCGCGCAGCACCGGCCCCAGTGCCGCCTTGCCGTCACCACCACGCGAAAACGGCGTGCGCCCCGAACCCTTGAAGGCGATGTCACGGCGTTTGCCGTTTTTGTCGATAACTTCACCGAGCAGCAACGCGCGGCCATCACCCAGCTGCGGCGAGAATCCGCCGAACTGGTGGCCGGCGTAGGCCTGCGCAATGGTTGCCGTGCCTTCGGGCATCTTGTTGCCGGAAAAAATCAGCGCGCCCTCGGGGGAATCCAGCGCTTGGGCATCCAGCCCCAGCTCTGCAGCCAATGCGTGGTTGAGCCTGACCAGCTTCGGCTCCGGCACCTCGGCGGCCTTCCAGGGCGCGTAGAGTCCCTCGAGGTCTCGAGCGTAACTGTTGTCAAAATCAAAACGCATCGTCATCAGGTAAACAGGTCGTTAAAACTCCACCACACTCCGTATCGATTCCCCCGAGTGCATCAGGTCAAACCCCTTGTTGATGTCCGCCAGCTTCAGCTTGTGCGTGATCAGGTCGTCGATGTTGATCTTGCCGTCCATGTACCAATCCACGATCTTCGGCACGTCGCGCCGGCCCTTGGCACCGCCGAAAGCCGTGCCTTTCCACACGCGGCCCGTGACCAGCTGGAAGGGACGCGTCTTGATCTCCTGCCCGGCGCCGGCAACGCCGATGATCACCGACACGCCCCAGCCCTTGTGGCAGCACTCCAGCGCCTGGCGCATCACATCGACATTGCCGATACATTCAAAGCTGTAGTCAGCGCCGCCTTTCGTGAGATTCACCAGGTACGGCACCAGGTCACCTTCGACTTCCTTCGGATTGACGAAGTGGGTCATGCCGAATTTTTCCGCCAGCGGTTTGCGTGAAGGATTGAGGTCGACACCGACGATCATGTTCGCACCCGCCAGCCGCGCGCCCTGGATCACGTTCAGCCCGATGCCGCCGAGGCCGAAGACCACGACGTTGGCACCCGGTTCGACCTTGGCGGTGTTGATCACCGCGCCGATGCCGGTGGTGACACCACAGCCGATGTAGCAGACCTTGTCGAAGGGCGCGTCCTCGCGGATTTTGGCGAGTGCGATTTCCGGCACCACGGTGAAATTGGCGAAGGTCGAAGTGCCCATGTAATGAAACACTTTTTCGCCGCCGATCGAGAAACGGCTGCTGCCATCGGGCATCACACCCTGGCCCTGCGTGGTGCGGATGGCCTGGCACAGATTGGTCTTGCCGCTCAGGCAGTACTCGCACTGCCGGCATTCCGGCGTGTACAGCGGAATCACGTGATCGCCTTTTTTCAGACTGGTCACACCGGGGCCGATATCGACCACCACACCCGCACCTTCGTGGCCGAGGATCGCCGGAAAAATGCCTTCGGGATCGGCACCGGAGCGGGTGAATTCGTCGGTGTGACAAATGCCGGTGGCCTTGATCTCGACCAGCACCTCGCCCGCGCGCGGGCCGTCGAGGTCCACGGTTTCGATGGTCAGCGCGGCTCCGGCCTTGTGCGCAACGGCGGCTTTGACTTTCATGGATGCAACTCCTTGCGATGGAATGTTCAGGCCCGGCCATTCTAGCGTTCCCGCTGCCGTTAAACTCGCGTCATGAACCCGGGAATTCCACCCTATCGCGGACGCTTTGCACCCTCACCCACCGGTCCGCTGCATTTCGGCTCGCTGGTGGCAGCGGTCGGCAGTTTTCTCGAGGCGCGTGCGCAGGACGGCACGTGGCTGCTGCGCATCGAAGATCTTGACCGCCCGCGCTGCGTGCCCGGCGCCGAAGACAGCATACGCCGCACGCTGGATGCACTGGGCCTGCATGCAGACGGGGAAGTGCTGCGCCAGAGCGAACGTGACGAAGTCTATGCCGCTGCGCTGGCCGAACTCGAAGTGCTGGGCGTTCTCTACGGCTGCGCCTGCACCCGCCGCGAGATCGCCGACTCCGCACTTGCCGGCATCGACGGTCCGGTTTATCCCGGCAACTGCCGCGACGGACTGCCGCCGGGGCGCGCGGCGCGCGCCTGGCGCTTGCGCTGTGACGGCGCACACATCACCTTTGAAGACCGCATCCAGGGCCGCATCAGCCACAACCTCGAACGCGAGGTCGGTGACTTTGTGCTGAAGCGCGCCGACGGCCTGTACGCCTACCAGCTCGCGGTGGTGGTGGATGATGCGGCGCAGGGCATCACCGATGTCGTGCGTGGTGCCGACCTGCTCGATTCGACGACGCGGCAGATCCTGCTGCAGCGATTGCTCGGTTTATCCACACCGGTCTATGCCCACCTGCCGGTGGCCGTCAACGCGCAGGGTGAAAAACTCTCCAAGCAGACCCTGGCCGCCGCAGTGGATGTGCGCGAACCCGTGCCGCTGCTCAACCGGGTGCTGGAGTTTCTCGGGCAGCCGCCAGTCGCCGATTGTGAAGTGGACGACCTTGACACGTTCTGGGCCGAAGCGATTTCAGGCTGGCGGCTCAACCGCGTGCCGCGCAGCCGGACCGTGCCATCACCGGAATAACTCAGTATTTCGCCGGACGCAGGATCTCAACCTCGGACAGCAGCAACCGCACCGAAAAATGCGGCCCGAACTGTTCGACGATCTTCTGCGCGATGACCTCGGCAACATCACGTTCGCAGATCACCTTCATCTCGATGGTGCGATCGGTATCTCCCGCACCCTCACGCCGGTGCTCACCGTCGGCGGCGAAGCTGCCGCCGCGCACCTCATGCACGGTGTAGCCGTGGGCGCCGAGGCGGCCGACCAGCGCAACCAGTCTTTCCTCAAGCACGTATTCGGCTATGACGGTGAGTTGGCAGCGGCGATGGGTTTGCAGACTCATGTTGGCAGACTCACAGTTTTCCTCCCAGCCAGGCGAGCAGCGGCAGGTTCACAAACACATTGAAGGGAAAGGTCACCGCCAGCGCGGCGGAGATGCCCAGCGCCGGATTGGCCTCGGGCACGGCCATGCGCATCGCTGCCGGCGCGGCGATGTATGAGGCGCTGCCCAGCAACACCCCGAACAGCACGGAACCGCCCGCGGACAGGCCGAGCAGCCAGTGCCCCAGCAGTACACCGGTGGTGCCGAGCAGCAGCGGCGCGCCGAGACCGAAGGCAATCAGCCTTACACCCGCGCGACGCAGGTCGGGGATGCGGCCGCCGACCACCAGGCCGAGTTCAAGCAGATAGATCGCCAGCAAGCCGCGAAACAGGTCGCCGAACAAGGGCTGCAGCGGTTTGTAACCTTCGCTGCCGATCAGCCAGCCGATGCTGATGCCACCGATCAGCAGTACGATGCCCTTGTTCACCGCGACCTCGCGGTAGACCGAGGCACCACCCGCAGCAGCCGAGCCGCCTGCACGCGCCAGCACCACGCCGGCAATGATGCCCGGCGCCTCCATCAGCGCCAGCAGCACCGGCAGGAAGGATTCGTAGGCAATGCCGCGCTGCTGCAAAAAAGCGCTGCCGATGGCAAAGGTCACCACCGACACCGAGCCGTAATGCGCGGCGACACTCGCCGCATCGGCGCGCTTCAGGCCGACACCGTGCAGCAATGCAGGAAACAGCAGGAAAGGCACGGCAAAGCCGGCGAACACCGCAAACGACGCCGGCAGCGCCACCTGGACGAGCGGCTGATGGGCAAGCTCGACGCCGCCCTTCAAGCCGATCGCCAGCAGCAGATAGATCGACAATGCCTCGTACACCGGCTCCGGAAAACGCAGGTCGGAGCGCGCCAGCCGGGCGATCACGCCCAGCGCGAAGACCAGGATCAGCGGATCAAGGCCCATGCCACTCTTGCGCCTAGATCACTTTGGCCGCGCGGAGTGCGGCAATCGCCTGCGCGTCGAAACCCAGACCGCCGAGGATCGCGTCGTTGTCGGCCCCCACCTTGCGCGGCGGCGTGTCGGCGCGCGGCCCGTCGTGGGCAAAGGTGAACGGCGACAACGGCACCTTGAGGTCTTTCGCAAAACCGGTGGCCGAAGGCGGGAAACTGTGGAACAGGCCGCGTGATGCGGTCTGCACCTCGTTCATGCACTCGGGGATGGTGCGCACGCGCCCCGCCGGCGCGCCGGCTTCGTTGAACAGCGGCTCCCACTCCGCCGCGGTTTTGGTCATCAGCTTCTCCTGCATCAGTGCGCGCAGCGCCGGGATGTTGTCGCGGCGCGCGGACCCCGTCGCAAAACGCGGATCGTCATTGAGCGCGGTCAGACCGAGCACCTTGAGCAGCCCCTGATGCTGGTGCTCCTCGTTGATGGCAAAGGCAATCAGGCCGTCGGCGGTGTTGAAGGTGGTCGAGGCCGGCGAGCGGCTCGCTGCATCGTTGCCGCCCTGTTTCGGCTGCGCACCGGTGTTCATGTACGCGGTGACCACCGAGGCCATCAGGATGATGTTGGTGTCGAGCATCGCAAGGTCGATGTACTGGCCCTTTCCGGTGCGTTTTTTCTGGTACAGCGCCGCCGACACCGCATAGGCAGCGGCAAGACCGGTCGAGTAATCGATGATCGGCGGGCCGGCCTTCAGCGGGCCGCTTTCCCTGGTGCCGGTGACACTCATGAAACCGGACCAGGCCTGGATCACGCTGTCGTAGGCGGGATGGCTTTTTTTCGGGCCGCCGTTGCCGTAGGCGGTGATCGACATGAAGATGACTTCGGGGTTCACCTTCCTCACCGCCTCGTAGCCGATGCCGCGCTTGTCGGCCGAACCGCTGCGCAGGTTCTGCACCACCACGTCGCATTCAGCGGCGAGTTTCAGGAAAATGTCACGCCCTTCGGGCTTGTTCAGATCCAGCGACAGGAAGCGCTTGTTCGAAGACTGGGTCATGAAGCCCAGCGACAGGCCCTGCTCGCCATAGGAGGGATCCGCCGCCTCGGAGCGCCAGCGCACGGTTTCGCCCCGGCCCGGCGGCTCGATCTTGATCACATCGGCGCCGAGCAGCGCGAGTTGATAAGAGCAGAACGGGCCCGCAAGCACCCGGGTGAGATCGAGAACCTTGATGCCCGCGAAAGCGCGCGGATCGTTTTGAGTCTGAAGCGCCATTGATGCGTCCTTTGAGTGAGGCCGCATCATATCAAGCCCGGGCACCGGGCCGGGAGATCAGCGCGGCAAAGACCTCAGGCCCACGTGCAGCGGTGCCGCCGATTTTTCAGCGCTGGTCTTGGCGATCAGGGCCTGCAGCTGCGGCAGCACTTCCCGCGCGGCGTCTTCACCGGCGGCCAGGTTGGCGAGCTTGTGGCTGAAGTCGGTGATCCGTGAACGCACGGTCTGCGGGCGGATCACGATGTCGGCGGAGGCAGCATCGGCCGAACCGCGCCAGGACACGTCGACGGCAATCACGATGTCCGCACCCATCTGCCGCGCCACGGCCGCGGGCACGCGGCTGGCAACACCGCCATCGACATAATCAGTACCGCGGATCTTCACTGGCCAGAACAGCCTGGGCACGCTGGCCGAGGCACGCACCGCGAGCCCGGTGTTGCCGCGGTTGAAAATCGCCATGCGGCTGGTCTCGCGCTCCGCAACGATCACTGCGAAGGGTTTGCGCAGCGCTTCCAGCGGCCGGTTGCCCACCATGTCGTTGACATAGTTCTGCAGGCGCTCACCCTCGATCACGCCGGGACCGAACAGCGTGAAGTCGAGCAGGTCGTTGTCCTCGATCTGCAGCGCGTTGGCCTCGATTTCCGCGGCACGCAATCCACCGGCGTGCAGCGCGGCAACCACCGCTCCGGAACTGACACCGACCACCACGTCGGGCTCGATGCCGGCAGCCTCCAGCGCCTTGAGCACGCCGACATGCGCGAAGCCGCGTGAACCGCCGGCACCCAGCACCAGGCCGACCACAGGCTGCTTTTTGACCAGCGGCTGCAGGGGCACGGCCAGCGGGGCATCGGCAGCCGTATGGTTGAACGGCGCCATCGCACAGCCGGCCAGCAGCAGGGTGACAAGCAGCAGCGCAGTGCGAATTGTGCGGAGACGGAGAATCATGCGGGGTGAGTCAAAACAGTTCCAGTGGACTTCAGCAACACCGGCAGAGTGTCGAGTGACCGGCACCGGGCGTCAAGGTTCCCGCCACCAACGGCATCAACAGCACGGCAGGCGCCGACCAAATTGGTCCTGTGCTTGGTCCTTGAATGGTTGCCATGCCCCGGCAAACGCGACAGAATCCGCGACGTTCGCGGCACCATAAAAAAACCAATCGTCTTGTTGAGGAGATTTTCCATGTCAGCGCTTCGTTCAGTATCACTCCTGCTGCTTGCCGCTTTTGGCCTGTCGGCGGTTCCTGTGCTCGGCCAGGACTATCCGGCGCGCCCGATCCGGCTGCTGATCCCGAACAACACCGGTTCCTCGGTCGATACCCTGGGCCGCATTTTTGCCAACACCTTCAGCCAGGTTTCCGGCCAGCAGATGGTGGTCGACAACCGCGGTGGCGCCGGCGGCATCATCGGCATGGAGATCGGCAAGGACGCCCTGCCCGACGGTTACACCCTGGTTTCTGCGTCGACCGCGGCAATGGTGATCGGCCCGCACATCCACAAGAAACTGCCCTTCGATCCGCTGAAGGACTACGCTTTCATCTCGCTGTTCGGCAACACGCCGAACATCCTGGTGGTCAACCCCTCCTTGCCGGTGAAAACGGTGAAGGAGCTGATCGACTTCAACGCCAGCCGCGGCGGCAAGGCCAACATGGCTTCGGCCGGCGTCGGTTCGCAAAGCCACCTCGCCGGCGTGATGTTCATGAACCTCGCCAAATCCGAGGCCCTGCACGTGCCGTACAAAGGCGGCGGCGCATCGGTCGCCGCGGTGGTGGCTGGTGAATCGCAGTGGACCATCACCCCGGGACCGGCGGTGGCGGGCCTGATCAAGGGCGGCAAGCTGCGCGCCGTTGCCCACACGCTGCCCACCCGCACCTCGCTGCTGGGCGACCTGCCCGCCATCGCCGACACCGTTCCCGGCTACCAGTATGGCGGCTGGAACGGACTTCTGGCGCCGGTGAAAACACCGCAACCGATCCTCAACAAGGTGCGCGACCTGCTGGTCAAGACCACGCAGAACACCGATTTCCGCCGCCTGTTCGAGCAGCAGATGACCGAGGTGGTGACCAACACGCCGCAGGAATTCCGCAAGTTCGTCGAGGCCGAGATCAAGGCGATGGGGCCGGTGGTCAAGGCTGCGGGTCTGCAGACCTTCTGAACTGCGCTCTGCGCCAGTCAACAGCCACAAGGGCGGCCGCGGCCGCCCTTGTTGTTTTCAGCGATCCGCCGGCCTTGCCTTTGCAGCCATCGCCGCCGCCAGTTCCCCGTGCTTCACTGACAGCGTCTTCAGCCAGCGCTGGCCACCGAAGGTAAAGCCGATCCAGTAACCGAGCTCGACCAGCTCGGGCTCGCTGAACTCGCCCTTCAGCTGCGCCCACAATGCATCATCGGCCTGATTGGGGTCGTACATGATCGCGTCGGCGTAACGCAGCGCAATTTTTTCGCGTGCGGAGAACTTCTGCGATTTCTCGTAGTTCATCAGCTCGGACATGCGGCTGTCGGCATCCCGCGCGGACCGCGCGGTTCCCTGGTTGCTTCAATACCCGCATTCAATGGTATGGGCAACGTAGGCGCGCAACAGCTCCTTGAGGTCGTGTTCGAGCACGCCGGCACCGTTGTCGAACAGCATCTCGCGGGTGGTGGTGAACGAGCGCATGACGTCGGGCTGGTGGGCGCGGATCGCCTGGTTCTCCGGGCCGGGACGACCGGCGGCGATCGCCTCATCCAGCCAGCGGCGGATCTGCGGATCGGCCACGGCGCCGGGTGTCACATAACTGATGCGTGCCATGTTCTTCCTCCGTTGTGTATCTCTCCATGATCGCGATGAAGTCGATGATGCGAAGTCATGCAACACGTTAAAATCGCCCACGCAGATTAACGCGGACCATTTTGGTGTTGCAGTTTTTTCGACCACCGCCACGCAATGGTCCGCAGCCGGCCCTGATGCCGCCGCCACCAACCCGGAGAACATCGCTTGAAAGCATTGATCGTCCACCAGCACGGTCCGCTGGACAACCTGAAACTCGAAGACACGGCCGACCCGCAGCCCGGCCCCGGCCAGGTGCTGGTTGATGTCCACGCCGCCAGCGTCAACTTCCCCGACCTGCTGGTGATCGGCGGCACCTACCAGATCCTGCCGCCGCTGCCGTTCAGCCCGGGCAAGGACATGGCCGGCGTGGTCGCCGCGGTCGGCACCGGCGTCACCGCGGTGAAACCCGGGGATCGCGTCGCGGCACAGAACGAATACGGCGCCTATGCCCAGAAATGCGTGGTGCCGCAGCACAACTGTTATGTGATGCCGGCAAACATGAGCTTTGATGACGCGGCTGCGATGGGCATTGCCTATCCCACCGCGCATTTCGCGCTGCTCGAACGCGGCCGCTACCAGCCGGGCGAGACGGTGCTGATCAACGGTGCCGCCGGCGGTGTCGGCATCGCCACCATCCAGGTCGCCAAGGCGCTGGGCGCCACCGTGGTGGCCAGCGTCAGCAGCGAGGAAAAAGCCGCGCTCGCCAAGGCCAATGGCGCCGACCATGTGATCCGCACCGATGTGCCGAACCTGCGCGACGCCTTCCGCGACCAGGTTTACGCCGCAGTGGGCAAACGCGGCATCGACATCATCGTTGATCCGGTGGGCGGCGACGTCTTTGACGCCAGCCTGCGCGTGATCGCCTGGTCCGGACGCATCATCGTCGTCGGCTTTGCAGAAGGACGCATCCCCGAGGTCAAGGCCGGCCACCTGCTGGTAAAAAATATTTCTTTAATCGGTTTGCAGTACAGTGCGTACCGCGACCGCCAGCAGGAAAAAGTGCAGCGCGTGCAGCGCGAGTTGTTCGACTGGTACGTGCAGGGCAAGATCAAGCCGCATGTGATGGGTGCCTGGCCGCTGGAGCAGTACCGCGAGGCGCTGGCCACGGTGCGTGACCGCAAGGTGGTGGGCAAGGTGGTGATCCGGACCCGGTGAATGACAGCAGCACTCCGCTCATCAAAAACATGTAAGCCATTGTTTTTATTGAATAATTTATGAGGCACTAATGGACAACAAAAACCAAGGCCACGATCTGCTGCGCCCCCTGCCGCGCTGGATTTTCATGAGCCGCTGGCTGCAGGCGCCGCTCTACATCGGCCTGATCGTCGCCCAGGGCGTTTATGTCTGGCAGTTCTGGACCGAACTGGTGCACCTGATCCAGATGCTCACGGTGAAAAACGTCACAGAGGTCGAGATCATGCTGATCGTGCTCGGCCTGATCGACGTGGTGATGATCTCCAACCTGCTGGTGATGGTGATCGTCGGCGGCTGGGAGACTTTCGTCTCGAGGCTGGACCTTGAGGGCCATCCCGACCAGCCGGAGTGGCTGTCGCACGTCAACGCCGGCGTGCTGAAAGTGAAGCTCGCCACGGCGATCATCGGCATCTCTTCGATCCACCTGCTGAAGACCTTCATCAATGCCGCGCAGTATGAGGAAAAAACCCTGCTCTGGCAGACTGTGATCCACCTGACTTTCGTGGTCTCGGCGCTGGCCATCGCCTATACCGAAAAGCTGACCCACGCGGCGCACCCGCCCGCGCAGCACTGACACCCCGGGCGGGGGCGGCTCCAACAGAAAAGCCGCCCTCGGGCTGATTCCACCGCCCGCCCGGTGGCGGGTTATCATGGCCGCGTCTGCCACAGCGACGTGATTGACACCCGGCCACCATGGCGTTTGCGTTCCAGAAACCCTCTCATGACCGGCCGCGGGAATCCGGGGCATTACGCCCGGGTTTTCTGCATCTCGCCATTGCAGCGGCCATCGGCGTCACGGTGATCATCGCCGGCACGCTGGTGATCGGCATGCAGTCCCGGCAAATCAAAGCCAGCCGCCAGCTCGACCTGCTGGCATCGGGCGCTTCACTGCAGGCCCGGCTGAGCCGTGAACTGAACAGCGTGCTCTACCTCACCAGCGGCATGAGCAGCTATCTTGCCGTTCGCCACGACAGCCTGGAACAGGCCGAGGTCGAGGCCATACTTGCCCGGCTGCACAGTGGCGCACGCCATGTGCGCAATTTCGCGGTCGCGGTCGGCTACCGCCTGACTTACGTCTACCCCTACAAGGGCAACGAAAAAGCGATCGGCCTCTACTACCCCGACGTTCCGGCGCAGTGGCCCGACGTCAAACGCGCCGCTGAAAGCGGACAACCGGTGCTGATCGGCCCCATCCCGCTGGTGCAGGGCGGCAGCGGCCTGATCTACCGGGTGCCGATTTTCATCGAGGACCGCTACTGGGGCCTGCTGTCTTCGGTGATCGATGCGAAATCATTACTCGGCAGCGCCGTCGCCGAGAGCGCTGCTTCCGGGCTGGCGATCGCAATCCGCGGCAAAAACGGGGCCGGCATGGCCGGCGACGTATTCTGGGGGGATGCTGCGCTGTTCAATCACCCCGACACCCAGCTGGTCGATGTCGAGGTACCGGGTGGCAAGTGGGTGATAGCGCTGCGCCAGACCGAAACCCGCAGCGCCTACGAGCTGTGGCTGTTGCACGGGCTGGTGTGGCTGCTGGCACTGACCCTGGCCTGGAGCGCGCTGCTGGTGCTGGCGCAGCGCGCGCAACTGGCCCGCCTCGCGTTGTTCGACCCGCTCACCGGCCTGCCCAACCGCCTGCTGGTACAGGACCGTATCGACCGCGCGATGTCCGCCCTGCGCCGCGATTCGTCACGCAGTTGCCTGCTGCTGTTCATCGACCTCGACGGCTTCAAGAGCATCAATGACCGGCTCGGCCACAAGGCCGGGGACACCGCACTGCAGCACACCGCGCAACGCATTACCGGCGCAGTACGCGAGTCCGACACCGTCGGCCGCTGGGGTGGAGACGAATTCATCGTGTTCATGGAAAACGTCGAGCCTTCGAAAGTGGATGAGCTGCAGGAAAAAATCCGCCAGGTGGTGGAGTTGCCCAGCAGCCACGACCAGGAGCGCTTCAGTGTCGGCGCCTCGATCGGTGCGGCTTTTGCGCCCGCCGACGGCAATTCACTTGAGGCACTGGTCAGGGCCGCGGACAGCCGCATGTATTGCGACAAGTCATCACGGCGCGGTGGTGAAGAGGGCGACGAAGAGACACCTAGCGCAGCATCAGCGGAAGACCGCTGAGGATCAGCACCACACACACCGTGCGCCGGAAGGTGGTCTCACTGAGGCCGGTGTGGATGCGGTCCCCGAGGAATATGCCGGCGAACATGAACGGCAGGGCCGCGGCAAACAGCAGCAGTGATTCGCGGCCGAACTCGCCCACCGCCCAATAGCCGATGCCGCGCACCACCGCCAGCGTCATCATCAGCGCGGCCAGTGTGCCGCGGAACTGCTCCTTGGTCACCCGCAGCGCATCCATGTAGATCGCAAAGAAAATGCTCGCCATGGTGCCGAACAGCGTACCCACCGCACCGGCCAGAAAACTTGCCAGCGTCGCCACTGCACGCGGCGTCTGCACCTTGCCGCTGCCCAGCGTCTGCCACAGCGCATACAGCCCGTAGCCGCTGACCAGCAGACCGAGGCCGCGGGTCAGCCAGTCGGCATCCAGCGTCTTGAACAGCCATAACCCGGCCAGAATGCCGAGCACGCAGGACGGCAGGATTTTGAGGATCATCGACAGCGACACATGGCGGCGGTCCTTGCCGAACAGCGTGGCGGAGGACGAGATGGTGAGCAGCGTCCACACCGGCACCAGGATCTTCATCGGAATCACCAGCGCAAGCAGCGGCATCGCGGCAAAGCCGCCGAAGCCTGTGCTGCCGCGCAGCGCATAGCTCGCGAACAGCACCACCGCGCAGTAAAACCACGCCCATGCCGGCAATTCGATCACGGCCGGACTTTACTCATCTTGTGCCGCTCATCATTGTGTTCCGCTGATTTCGATCAGCCGCATCACTTCGGCTGCCGCGCCCTGCGCCTCCTCACGCGTCAGGCGCTCGGCAGCCTCGCCGTCTCGTTTGCGGATGGCGGCAAGCATCGCGCGCAGGGCCTTCACGCTTTCCTTTGAGCGGCTGTCGGAACGCTGCGGATGCGACAGGCCCAGCGCGCGCCAGCGCCAGATGCGCGCATGCAGCGTGCCGAGCATCGAGGACAGCGTCTCGCTGCCGGAGCCCTCGAACAGCACCTCGTAAAAACGGTTCTTGGTTTCCAGCACTTCCTGGGCATCACCGCGTTCGTAGGCACCGGCGACCACATCCAGCGCCTGCGCCAGGCGCTTCAGCTCGGCATCGCCGGCATTCTGCACAAACAGCCTTGCAGCAAGGCCCTCGAGCACGGCGCGGATGGTGTAGAGATCCTTGGCCTCGGCCAGCGACAGCTCGCGCACCACCGGGCCCTTGTTCGGCACATTGGCAATCAGCCCTTCGCTTTCAAGCTGGCGCAACGCCTCGCGGATCACCGTGCGTGACACGCCCATCATTTCGGTCAGCTCGCGCTCGGTCAGCCGCGCCCCCGGGGCCAGCCGGCCTTCGATGATCGCGCGGCGCAGGCCGTCGAGCACCTGCAGCCGGAGCGGTGCCGCAAGCTTCTGAATTCCATCGAGTTTCAGCGGATTCATGCCATGCAGTTTATCGCAGTTGACCCTGTTCGTAATACCGTAATACGATATTACGACTGGCCGCCCTTCCGGGCAGGCCCGCATCAGTCATTCAGTCGTCAACAAGCCGCACAGGCAAACCATCGTGAGGAGCATTCGAACATGAGCACCCCCGTCAAAGTCGGTATCGTCGGCCTCGGCCGCTGGGCCAAGGTCCTGACCCGGGCCGCCAAGCAGTCGAACAAGGTGCAGATCGTCGCCGGCTACAGCCGCTCGCAGGAAAAACGCGACGCCTTCGCCGCCGAAATGGGTGTGCCCGCGGTGCCCGACATGCAGACCATGCTGTCGAACCCGGAAATCAAGGGCGTGATCCTGACCGTGCCCAATGAGCAGCATCTGCCGATGGCCGAAATCGTCGCCAAGGGCGGCAAACACGTCTATACCGAGAAGCCGATCTCGCAGACGCTGGAAGACGGCCTGAAAATCGAAGCCCTGCAGAAGCAGTACGGGATCACCGTCACCGTCGGCCACAGCGCGCGGCTGATGGCCGGCATCCGTATCATCAAGGAGAAGATCGACGCCGGCGAACTCGGCCGTGTCGCCTTCATCGAAGCCAATTTCTCCAACGAGCGCGCACTGGAACTGACGCCGCAGACCTGGCGCTGGTACAAGGACCGCGCCCCCGGCGGCCCGCTGTCCCAGCTCGCCATCCACCAGTTCGACGTGCTGCACCTGCTCGGCGGCGAGGTGCAGGAAGTCTCGTCGATGGCCTCCAAGCTGTCGCCGGTCGGTGCCGAAGTGGACGACCAGTCGATGACCCTGGTGCGCTTCAAGGACGGCAAGGTCGGCTATGTCGGCTCCTGCTGGACTTCGCCCGGCATTTTCTCGGTGCGCGTGTTCGGCTCCAAAGGCCTGATGCACTACGAAATCGACTTCGGCACCTGGGATACGCCGCATCTGCTGCATGACAATTCAGTGCTCTACATCCAGCGCGGCAAGGACGGCTGGGCCAAGCGCGAAAACATCAAGCTGCCCGAGTCCGACATGTTCCGCGCCGAACTCGAAGCCTTCGCCGGCAGTTGCCTCTCCGGCCAGCCCAATGAACTGACCGCGCACAACGGCAACGTCGCGGTGGCGATGACCAACGCTGCGCTGAAATCGATCGACCGCAAGGGCCTGTGTGTGACCATCGCCGAGGTGATGAGTGATGCCCGTGCCAAGAACGACGCCAAACGCGCCGCCTAACCGGAGAGCAGACATGTCCAAGCTGGCGACACGTTATTTCATCGATCTGACCCAGCCCGAAATCGCCGGGCAGCTGAAAAAGAATCCGCTGGTGATCCTGCCTGCGGGCAGCGTCGAACAGCACGGCCCCCACCTGCCCACCGGCACCGACATCTATGCCGCCAACGTCATCGGCCATGCCGTGGCCGAGCGCATGGACGGCCTGGTGCTGCCGGGCGGACCGCTGGGCGTGACCCCGATGCACATGCCCTTCGAAGGCACGATCACACTGACCCCGGATACCTATCAGCGCGTGGTCACCGAAACCTGCGCCTCGACCGCGCAGCATGGCGCGAAGCGCCTGCTGATCCTGAACTGGCATGAAGGCAACATCCCTTCGCTGGCCATCGCCTCCGAAAAACTCCACCGCGAGGTCGGCATGAGTGTGATCGTGGTGCAGGCCTGCTATGTCGCAGCCGAACTCTACGGCCACGATTGCGGCGGACTGACCCACGGCGGCGAAATCGAGGCGCTGGCGGTGCTCGCCTACCAGCCGGAGCTGGTGCATCTTGACCGCATCGACAATGTCAATTCATCGGACCACAGCCACGGCCGCAAATGGGACCGCCTGCGCCGCACCCGCAGCTACCAGCCGGTATTGCGCGACATCAAGACCATTGCCGCAACGGGCTGGTACGGTTCGCCGGAACACGCCACGGCGGCCAAGGGCCTCAAAATGCTCAATGACATCGCCGACGCCATCGCCAAGGAATGCAGCGAGATCTTCGCGCTGCTCGACGAGGCCCAGGGCGGCACCGCTGAAATCAAACACCTGAAAGTGGCCAGCTGATCATGGCTCGCGTCCTCACCCAGGCCGATGCCAAGAGCATGGGCCTGCCCGGCCGCAAGTCGCTGGAAATTGTCTCCGGCGAAAAAGGCTCGCAGGCGGTGACCTTGCGCCTGGTGGAGATCCCGCCGGCGAAACCCGGAGATGCACCGCGCGGCAAGCACTTTCACCAGGGCTTCGAGGAATGTATCCACGTGATGTCCGGCGAGGGCTGCACCGAAGCCGACAGCGGCAGCTACCCGCTGAAAGCCGGCGACACCATCCTGATTCCCTCCGGCGAAAAACACGCAACCCGCAACACCGGCAGCGAACCGCTGGTGCTGCTGTGTTTTTTCCCGGTCGCCGACATCAGCCAGCGCACGCAGGAAACTGCACCACCCAAAAGCTAGCCACAGAGTTCACCGAGGGCACAGAGAACTGCAAACCATCTGTGCAAACTACTAGCCCCACCAAGGTTCCCCTCCGTGAACTCTGTGTCCTCTGTGGCTAAAAAAGGTTTTCATTCATGACCATCGACGTCCTCTGCCTCCGCCCCGAAGCCGATTTCACCCGCGTCGGCGTCACCCCGCCGAACAACATCAACATCGCCTACCGCAAGCCGGATGACACCGACCTGCCGGCGTTGATGAAGGAAGCCCGCGCGCTGCTGATTCCTGCGGTCGGTCCGAAGCTGCCGGCGGCGCTGTTCGAAGGCACAACGGTAAAACTGGTGCAGATCACCGGCGCCGGTGTGGACCGCCTCGACGAAACCACGCTGAAAAAACTCGGCATCGCGGTCGCCAATGTGCCCGGCGGCAGCAATTCGGCACTGGCCGAATACACCACCGCCTGTGCTTCGATATTGCTGCGCCGCTTCGCCTGGGCTGATGCCGAGATCAAGAAAGGCAATTACGTGCCTTTCCGCAACCGCATGATGGCTGACAACCTGGCCGGTATCGATGGCGCCACGGTCGGCGTCGTCGGCATGGGTGTGATCGGCATGGCGGTGGCACAGGCCTTCCACCGCATCGGCTGCCGCATCGTCTATTTCGATCCGGCGCTGAAAGACAATACGCAGGCTGAAGCCATCAACGCCCGGGCCTTGCCGCTTGATGAGCTGCTGAAAACTGCCGACGTGGTCACGCTGCATGTGCCGCTGCTGCCGGTGACAACAAACCTGATCGGCGCAAAGCAGCTCGCGCTGATGAAACCGGAAGCGGTGCTGATCAACGGCGCCCGCGGCGGCGTGGTCGACGAAGCCGCGCTGGCGCAGGCACTGCAGGATGGACGCATCGCCGGCGCAGCAGTTGATGTGTATACGATTGAACCCGCCCCCGCCGACAACCCGCTGCTGAAACTCGAAGGCGAAGCCGCCTCGCGCCTGCTGCTGACCCCGCATGTCGCCGGCGTTACCCGCCAGTCGGCGGCCTTCCTGTTCAAGGCCGCATGGGAAAACGTCCAGCATGTGCTGGGTGGCGGTGCAGTCGCCCACCGCGTTTACTAAAATGCGGGGCTGCGGCGCATCCGGCGCCGCTTCGGGAGGAGCCCCTTGAAAAAGAACAAACCCCTAGGCGTCGCCGTCATCGGTTCGGGACGCATCGGCACGCTGCGTGCGCGGCTGGCCGCGAAACATCCCTCGGTCGGATTTCTTGCGGTGTCGGACCTCGACGCCGGCAAGGCCAAAGCCCTGGCGGACATCGCCGGTGCCGACCTGCACTCGACCAACAACTTTGCGCTGATCGAGCATCCCGACGTCAACGCGGTCTTTGTCTCCACGCCTGAAGGTGAACACGCGGCGCCGATCAAGCGCGCGCTGGAACTGGGCAAACCGGTGCTGGTGGAAAAACCGATCGCGCTGTCGCTGCAGGATGCCGAGGATGTACTCGCCACGCTGAAAGCCACCGGCGGCAAGCTGCGTGTCGGCTACAGCCGCCGCTACAAGGAATGTTTCCTGCGCGCGAAGGAGCAGATGAACCACGGCCGCCTCGGCCGTGTGGTCGGCGGGTTGGCCCGGGTCTACAACTCGCGCGCCCAGGCTTTTTCGATCCTGAAGCGTGACCCGCACGCGACACCGGTGCTGGACGTGCTGACCTATTACGTCGACCTGATGTGCTGGTTCATGGAAGGCAACCCGCCGGTGGAAATCGTTGCACGCGGCCAGAAAGGCATCTTCCGCGAGGCCGGCTACGGCGCCGATGACGTGACCTGGGCCATTGTCACCTTTGCCGACGGCGCGGTGGTCAACTTCGGCGTCAGCTACGCGCTACCTGCGAAATATCCGACGCTGGGTCAGTCCGACCGCGTCGAACTGCTCGGCACCGAAGGCACGATGATCATCGACGACGACCACATGGACCACGTGCTTTATTCGGACAAGGGCATCCCGCATGCCTATGTGCCGGATCACGCGGTGAACATGGCCTTCCTCGGCAGCAATACCGCCGGCGACTGGGCGGTTGGCGACTTCTGGGGGCCGCTGGGCAACGAAACCCGCGCCTGGCTCGACCATCTGGTCACCGGCCACCCGACGGTGCACACCACGCCAGAGCAGGCGATGGTCAACCTGCAGACCACCATTGCCATCGAACGCTCTGCACGCGATGGCAAGCCGGTGCGCCTGCCGCTCGAAACCTGAAAACCATAAAAATTCCGGAGGAGAACATGAACACAGTGCTGACGGCCCTCGCCGCCGCATGCCTCACCGTCACGGCTGTCGCCGCACAGGACTACCCCAACCGCCCGGTGCGGATGATCTCGCCCAATCCGCCGGGCGGCGCCAACGACACCATCGGCCGCATCGTCGCCATCAAGATCGGTGAAATGCTCGGCCAGCCGATGGTCATCGACAACCGTGGCGGTGCCGGCGGCACGCTGGGCGCCGAGATCGCCGCCAAGTCCAACCCCGACGGCTACACCCTGCTCGCCGCCTCGGTGTCCACACACTCCTTCTCGCCGGCGCTGAAGGACAGGCTCAATTACGAACCGGTGAAGGACTTCGCGCCGATCTCGCTGTTTGCGATTTCGCAGAACCTGCTGGTGGCCAATCCCTCGCTGCGCGTCAACAGCGTGGCCGAACTGGTCGCGCTGGCCAAGGCCAAACCGAAACTGAACTACGCCTCGGGCGGCACCGGCTCGACCAGTCATTACGCGATTGCGCTGTTCGTGCACCGTGCCGGCATCGACAAGGTCACGGTGCATGTGCCGTACAAGGGCGGCGCGCCTTCGGTCGCGGCGACGATGGCCGGGGAGACACAGTTCTACTTCGGGCCGATGGCGAGCATGACCTCGCAGGTGCAGGCGGGCAAACTCAAGGCTCTGGCTGTAGGCGGGCTCAAGCGTTCACCGACACTGCCTGAGGTGCCGACAGTGGCCGAAGCCGGAGTACCGACCTATCAGTCCTTCGGCTGGTTCGGCCTGATGGCACCGGCAAAGACGCCGCGCCCTATCCTGCAGAAACTGCACAAGGCCACGCTCAGTGCAATGGCCTCGGCTGATGTCGGACAGAAATTCCTGAGCCTCGGCGTCGATCCGGTAACCAACTCGCCGGAAGAATTCACCAGGTTCGTCGCCGACCAGCTGGTCCGCTACAAGGCAGCAGTCAAGGAACTCGGCATCACAGCAGACTGAGTCCTAGCGCCTCAGCCGGGTGGCCAGTGCAGCGGCCTTCCGGCGAGTATATGCAGGTGCAGGTGGAACACCGTCTGCCCGGCATTCGCGCCGTTGTTGACCACCAGCCTGAACGCATCACCCACGCCCAGCTGGCGGGCGACCTTGCCCGCGGCCAGCATCATGTGCCCCAGCAAAGCCTGGTCCGGCACTGTGGCATCGGCCAGCTTCGGGATTTCCTGCTTCGGGATCAGCAGCACATGCACAGGGGCCTGGGGGTTGATATCGCGAAAGGCCAGACACATCTCGTCCTCATAGACGATGTCGGCCGGAATCTCGCGGGCGATGATTTTGCTGAAAAGGGTCGGCATTGCACGGCTCTCCGGAATGAGGGTTCAGCCCGATGATAAGCGGCCCGGCTGTTTCAGCAGATATAAGGTGAGTAACCACAAACCTTGTAAAATGCTTAAACCATTGATTTTATTAAAAAATAGTTTGGAAGCCCGCTGATTGAGGCCTTGCCCAAGGCCAAATCGGGGACTTTTATGTTGCGCTGCAAAATATTTTTTGGCCAAAGCCTTGACTTGGCTTCGAGCGCCCTTATAATTTGAATTGTGCGGCGCAATATTATTTCGGGCGCCTGGATAGCAAAATTTCTTTAAATCAATGTTTTAAAAGGAGAAATCCAATGTTTCAGACTCCGGAACAACTTATTGCACTGAACAAAGCCAACCTTGAAGCCGCGATGAAATTCGCCGGCGTAGCCATTGGCGGCGCCGAGAAAATGATCGACCTGCAGCTGAAGGCCGCCAAGACCGCCTTCGCCGACAGCTTCGAAGGCGCGAAAGCCGTGGCCTCGGTCAAGGACCTGCAGCAGCTCTCCTCGCTGAAGGACAGCCTGGCCCAGCCGTCGATCGAAAAAGCCACCGCCTACGCGAAAAGCTTCTATGACGTCGCCACCGAAACCCAAGCCGAATTCAGCAAGCTGGTCGAAGCGCAAGTTGCCGAATTCAACAAGGAACTGGTGTCGGGCCTCGACAAACTGGTGAAAACCGCCCCGGCGGGTTCGGAAGTCGGCATCGCCGCAGTCAAGTCGGGCATCGCCGCCGTCAACTCGGCCTACGACAACCTGAGCAAAGTGGCCAAGCAGTTCGCGCAAGCCACCCAGTCGAACTTCGAAGCTGCCGCTTCGCAGGCGACCGCCTCGGTGAAAAAGGCGACCAAGAAAGCCGCCTAAGTTTCAGCACAGGCCAGCATCAACAAAAAGCCCCGGAGTGATCCGGGGCTTTTTGTTTTTGCGAAGAGCAGGATGCGCTCAGGCCGCTGCCGGTGTCCACGGAAAACCCAGCGCGCTGACTCCGGCTTTCAGCATCGCAATTGCCTCAGCCACCCGTGCCGCATCACCACGCACACCGAGTTCAATGAAACGCTCCGGCGTCACCCGCGGCAGGCTGAACACCTTCAGGCCCGGGTATTTCGCCAGGCATTCGTTCATCAGCTCGATCAGCTGGCTCTCGCCGGCTTCGCGCACGATGATCGCCGCTTCCACTGCGCCAGCCGCGGTGACCCCGGCATACACATGGTCGAGCACCCAGGCCATCATCGGCCAGGACATCTCCGGGAACCCCGGCAGGAAATGGTGGCGGCCTACGGTGAAACCCGGGATGCGGTTGTAGGGATTGGGAATGATCGAGGCGCCCTGCGGAAACTCGCCCATCATCAGTCGCTGCGGCGTCACGCCCTTCGGATCATCGGCAAAACGTGCACGGATCTCGGCCTCGGCCTCTGGATGCAGTTTCAGCGCCACCCCGGCGGCAAGCGCCGCACACTGCCGGGTGTGGTCATCGGGTGTCGCGCCAATGCCGCCAAAGCTGAACACCACGTCATCACCGGCCAGAGTCCGGCGCAATGTGCTGGTGATCAATTCGGGATCGTCACCCAGGTACTGCGCCCAGGACAGCTCCAGCCCGCGCTCGGCGAGCAGCGAGATCACCTTCGCCATGTGTTTGTCCTGGCGTTTGCCGGACAGGATTTCGTCGCCGATGATGATGGCCGCGAATTTCAATGCTGGCTCCACAATAAGGATAAAGGACGTTCAGGCTGAGCTTTTCGAAGCCCGCCCTTCGACAGGCTCAGGGCAAACGGTTGCTGACGAAATGCCGGGGCGCTTCAGGAATGAATGTAGCTTTCCAGCTGCTGTATGGTCATCTGCTGGTCGGCAATCACTTCCTTGACCAGGTCACCGATCGACAGCATGCCGATGACCCGGCCGCCCTCAAGCACAGGCAAATGGCGAATGCGCTTGCCGCTCATCAGGCCCATGCATTCGTCCACGGTCTGTTTCGGCCCGACGCAGATCACCTTGTCGGACATGAT
>JAIENU010000066.1 GCA_019751125.1 Burkholderiales bacterium
ACTTCGAGATCCGCCGCCAGGGCCGGCCTGTCGATCCGGCCAGCCTGTTGCCACCGGCTTGAACAATGACTGCAGGAATATCCTGTAAGCCATTGTTTTTATTCGTATTATTTTTCTTTTATCCGGCGCTTCAGTTCGCGTAAAGCGAGCACGCTGCGGTCGCCTCCATAGCGGATCGCGACATACTGGCCGGTGACCGCGTGCAGCCAGGCCGCCAGTTCCGGACGCATGGCCGCAGCCCGTTCGGCAAAGGCCAACGGTCCTTCGGCAGCACCAGCGCGCAAGCCCAGTCGGGCCAGCCTGCGGCAGAAGCGGTCGTAAAGCGCACGCGCGGCGTCGCTGCGGACTGCACGCAAATCGCGCAGCACCAGCGCAGCGCCGATCAGCAATGCCAGCCCCGCACCGACCACCAGCAGTATTGCCAGCTTCTGCCAGGTCGCGTCATCGAAACCGAGGCTGGACAGGAAACGCCGCTGGCGTTCCGGGGTGTAGCCGAGCACCCACTGATTCCAGGTGTAGGTGATCGAATCCCAGGTCAGGCGCAGGCTCTGCAGCGCAGCGAAATCGCCGCGCACAAAAATCGGCAGCGGATCGGTGCTGGGCAGCGCGGAGGCAATGCCGCGCTCGACCCGTGCCGGAGAGACCGCTGCGGTCGGATCAACCCGCACCCAGCCGCTGCCTTTCAGCCATACCTCCGCCCAGGCATGGGCATCGGCCTGGCGGATCAGCACGTATTCGCCGACCGGATTGATCTGTCCGCCCTGGTAACCGGTGACCACGCGTGCCGGGATGCCGGCGGCACGCATCAGCACCGTGAACGCCGAGGAGTAGTGCTCGCAGAACCCGCGCCGGGTGTCGAACAGGAATTCATCAACCGCATGCTGGCCGAGCAGCGGCGGGCTCAGCGTGTAGACGTAATTCTCGTTGCGGAAAGTCTGCAGCACCTCGGCCACCAGCTGGCGGTCATCCTTGTGGCGGCGGCGCAGCTCGGCAGCACGCTGCAGCGTGCGCGGGTTGTAGTTTTTCGGCAGTTGCAGCGCGCGCTGCAGCATCACTTCGGTGTCATCCGCGCCATAGGCCGGCAGCAGCCGCGAACTCATGTCGTAGCGCATGCGGCTGCGCACGGGGGTCGGGCTCAGCAGCTGCATGTCGCGGGTCAGGTAGGAACGCGGCGGCCGCATCACCGGCATTTCCAGCGCAAACAGCCAGCGCTTGTTGTGCGGCTCGACGGTCACCGTGTAATCGATGACCGGGCCTTCGGACTCCGGCATTTCGTTGATGTTGAACACGAAACGCGGCGCGGTCCAGGTCTGGCCGTCGTAGTCCCACAGCACGGGGCCGCGCCAGTACAGCGCGGGGGCTTCGGGGATGCGACCACGAAATTCGGCGCGGAAGGCGACCGCGTCGGACTGGATCAGGCTGTTCAGGCTGCCCGGACTCATGTTGTCGGAAAGCCCGGTGAGGCCGGCATAGGCGTCATGTGGCAGGCCCCACAGCGGTCCCTGGATGCGCGGAAACAGCAGGAACAGCACCAGCATCAGCGGCAATGCCTGCAGCAGCAAAGCACCGGCGCGCAGCATCGGCGGTTTCCAGCCCGGCCAGCGCGCGGTGAACTGCAGCGTGATCAGCGCCACGATCAGCAGCCAGGCACAGCCGAGCATGTAAAGCCCGGTAAGTATGGTCTGCGAGTAGAGAAAGTTGGTGACCAGCAGGAAAAAGCCCAGTGTCGCCAGCAGCATACCGTCGCGCTGGCTGCGGCCCTCGAGCAGCTTCAGCGCCAGCATCATCACCAGCAGCGATACGCCGGCTTCGCGGCCGAGCAGGGTGCGGTATTCGAGCAGGATGCCCGCCGCAGTGGCGAAGGCGGCCAGCGCGAGCAGCCATTTCCCGGGCAGCCTTTGATTTCGCGCGGCCAGATAAATGCGCAGCAGCACCGTGGCCAGCACCAGTCCGCCCAGCCAGTTCGGCATGCGCAGCAGATGCGCGGCGCTGGCGAGCACGAAGCCCGCGGCGAGCACATAAATCTCGCGCGAGGCCAGCAGCCCGGTTTCAAGCTTGAGCGGTTTCAATGCCATGAAGGGCGAGGGCGCGCAGGCAGGTATTACGGTGGGCGGGTCCGTTGCCGGGTGCCACGGTGTCAGCGGGCAGGCGCAGGCCGTAGGTCAGCTGGCTGCGCTCGGCTTCGATCACCCAGCGCGCGAGGTGGCTCAGGCGGGATTCGACATCCGTCGCCTGTGGCAAGGCATCCCAGCGCAGCCAAAGCTCGACCGGTGCGCGTCCGGCGAATTGTTTGGTCACCAGCGTGTCGTCGCGGGCCACGGCTTTCCAGGCGATGTGCCGCGGGGCGTCGCCGGGGCGGTATGGCCGGAGGCCGGAAAACTCTTCCAGCCCCTGGCCCTGGTCGCCGCCTTCACCGTCACCCGCGGTCGAGGCCGGCAGCGGCAGCCCCGGTGCTGCCGGTGCCGGATACACCAGGCAGCGCACATCCGGCTCGGCATAGGACCAGGCACGGAACAGTCCTGCCGGAAAACGCGTGACCAGCATCAGGCGTCCCGGACGCAGCCAGCCCCGGCGCTGCGCGGGGATTTCCACGGTGGCGGTGGCAGTGCCTTCGGCCGGCACATCCACGTAGTCGGCTTCGTTGCGATCGGCAGTTACTGCGATGGCATAACGCGCGGCGCGTGTCGGGTTGGCGAGGTGCAGTGTGAACAGCGCCATCTCACCGGCGAACACCGCTTCGCTGCGGCCCGCGGTGATGCGCAGTTGCGCCAGGTTGCGGAAGGTATGCAGCATGGTCTGGATGCCGGTCGCCGCGAGCAGGAAGGCGAGTACGAAGCCCAGCGACAGGTCGTAATTGGTCGAGCCGATCAGGATCAACAGCACCACCAGCGCCAACAGCAATCCCTGTCGCGTGGGCAGGATGAACACCCTGCGCTGAGAGAGCACGATCGCGCCGGATTCCGGCCCGCGCCGCTGGAACATCCAGTTCAGTGCGTTCTGGCGCAGGGTGCGCAGCATGGCCACGGTCAAATGGGTGTCAGGGATGAATCAGGTGATCAGGGAATGGCAACCTGCAACAGCAGCGCGGCTGCTGATGTTGAAGCGCCACGGTCGGCGCCGCTGGCCGTAAGGCGATGGGTGACCACCGCCGGCAGCACGGCCTGCACGTCCTCGGGCACGACATGATCGCGGCCATCCATGTATGCCCAGGCGCGTGCGGCCTGCAGCAGCGACAGCCCTGCGCGCGGCGACAGGCCGTGGCTGAAATCGGGGGAAACACGGGTGTGGCGCAGCAGTGCCTGCACATAATCAAGCAGCGCCGGTTCGGCACGCACCGCGGCCACCGCCTGCTGCAGTTGCAGCAGGTCATCGGAGCCGAGTCGCGGCTTCAATTCACCGAGCATGGTCCGCCGATCGGTACCGGAGAGCAGTGCACGTTCCGCGGCACTGTCGGGATAGCCGAGCTCGATGCGCATCAGGAAACGGTCGAGCTGCGATTCAGGCAACGGGAAGGTGCCGATCTGGTTTGAGGGATTCTGGGTCGCGATCACAAAAAACGGCTGCGGCAGCGGGCGGGTCTCGCCTTCGGCGGTGACCTGGTTTTCCTCCATCGCCTCGAGCAGAGCACTCTGCGCCCGCGGGGTGGCACGGTTGACCTCGTCAGCGAGCACGACATTGGTGAATACCGGGCCGGGATGGAATTCGAAGCGCCCGCTGTCACGGTTGTATACCGAAACGCCAAGGATGTCGGCTGGCAGCAGATCGCTGGTGAACTGCACGCGCTGGAAACGCAGGCCCAGTGCGGTGGCGATGGCGTGTGCCAGAGTCGTTTTGCCCACGCCTGGCAGGTCTTCGATCAGCAGGTGGCCACGGGCAAGCAGGCAGGCCAGCGCGAGGCGGATCTGCTGTTCCTTGCCGAGGATGATGTTGTTGATCTGGCCGGCAACGGCATTGATGTCGTGATGGTTCAAGTTTGCGCCGCTTTCTGACGTAAGAGTGGGTGGTGCCGGGGATTGGGCTGGCGGAGCCGGTGCAAGGAAACCGGCCGCAGGTTAGACAATGATCAGGGCTGATTATAAGATGAAGGCCGCGCTGCCAGCCCCGCCATTCAGGTCAGGTTCAGCAAGTTCAGGGTCTTCCGCTTTGAGTAAAAACGAAGCCGGGCGCAGCACGCCCCGCCAGTCAGCTGCAACCGGTTCCCAGCCGGCTTCGCGCGCACCGAAAAGGTTTCTGGTTGCCGGTGTTGCTGCGGTCATGGTTGCCACTTTGTCCGGTGGCGGCTGGCTGCTTGCCGTGAGCCTGCCGCTGGCCGTCGTGCTGCTCGGCTGCGGCTTGATCATTTACCAGCGCGATACCCAGCGGGCGTTGCGCGCCAGCGAAGAACGGTTTCGTGCGCTGACGGCCTTGGGTTCGGACTGGTATTGGGAAACGGATGACCAGTACCGCCTGACCCATGTCTCGGAAGGTCTGCTGCGTCTGACCGGCCGCCAGGCCGCCGAGTTCCTTGAAAAGCGCCACTGGGAACAACCGTTTGCATCGCCGCCCGGCACCGAATGGACGGCGCACAAAACCATCATTGCGCGCTGTGCGCCGTTCCGTGACCTTCTGGTTCGTTACGTCAGTCCGCAGGGGCTGGTGGCCTACGGCAGCATCAGTGGCGAGCCGGTATTCGATGCGTCCGGCACGTTGACTGGCTACCGCGGTGTCGGCAACGATGCCACCGCCGAAGTCGTGCTGCGCCAGCGCCTGCGCATGCAGCATGACGTGACGCGTATCCTCAGCAGCCACAGCGAAGTCCCCGCGGCGATGGCTGCAGTGCTTGAAACCATATGCCGCACCATGGAGTGGCGCTGGGGTGCCCATCGCCGCATCGAACTTGCCAGTGGTCAGTTGTCCTGCAATGCCTGGTGGCTTGCGCCGGGCGTCAATGCCCAGCGCTTTGTTGCCGCGACGCTGGCCCAGAAAACGCTGAATCCCAAAGGCGGGCAGATCGGCCGCGTACTGGCTACCCGGGAGGTGCACTGGCTGCCGGACTATCCGCGCGAAGGCGGCCGGCGCGGTGCCGAAATCATCGAATCCGGCATGCGCGGCGGAGTATTCGTGCCGATCCGTCGCAGCACCGGCGTTTCGGACATCCTGGAATTTTTCAGTGAACGGGTCGAATCCCCGGATCAGGTGCTGCTCGACACGCTGGATGCGATTGGCCGTGAAATCGGCCAGTTTTTCGATCGGCGCGAAGCTGAACGCATTTCAGACACCCTGGAGCGCGAGCGCAGCCATCTGCTCGAGCGCCTGCAGCTGCAGCTGGAAGTGATGCCGCTGCCCTGCATCCTGCAGGACAAGGACATCCGGGTGCTTTATGTCAATCCGGCCGCCGAGGAGGTTTTTGGCTACCGCAACGAGGAGCTGCTTGGCCGCGACAGCGCCGATTTCATCGTGCCGCCGCACATGCGTGCCGTCGTCAACGAGCGCCGTGGCCGGGTGCGTGCCGGCGAGCCGGATGTGCGCGGCGTCAACGAGAACATGCGCAAGGACGGCCAGTGCGTGATCTGTGAATGGCGCAACACGCCAATCGTGGATGAGCAGGGCAATTTTGCCGGCATTCTTGCCGTGGCCCAGGATATCACCGAGCACACGGCGATGGTCGCGGCGCTGGAGGAGAGCGAGGAGCGCTACCGCCAGATCTTTGCCGCGACGCCGCTGCCGATGTGGGTTGCTGATGCCCAAACGCCGCGTTTTCTTGCGGTGAATGACGCGATTGTCAGCAAGTACGGCTACAGCCGCGACGAATTGCAGCGGATGACCGCGATCGACATCCAGGTTGAAGGGCAGCGCGATCTGGTTGCAAGGCAACTGCTCGAACGCGATCCGCACCAGCCGGCGCGTTTCCTGCGCCGGCACGTGACCAAGGGTGGCGAACTGCTGACCGTCGAGATCACCGCCCAGCCTTTCCAGTTCGGCGGACAGGCGGCGCGGCTGATCCTGGCCAACGACATCACCGATCGCCAGCGCGCACAGCAGGCACTGGAAAACAGCGAAGCACGATTCCGGGCGATTTTCGAGCAGGCGCTGGTCGGCATCGGCATCGGCATTCGCGACGCGACCATGCGACCGCGGTTCATCAAGGTGAATCCCAGGTTGTGCGAAATTTTCGGTTACAGCGAAGCCGAGCTGCTCAAGGTTTCAACCGTGGACATCACTGCGCCGGAAGACCTTGAAATCACCAACAGGATGAACCATGCGCTGCAGTCCGGCGAAAAAGAGTCCTATTCGCGGCGCAAGCAGTATGTGCGCAAGGATGGCAAGCGCATCTGGACCGATCTCACGGTATCGAGGATTGTAGGCGGCGAGGGTGGGGATACCCGCAACCATGTGCTGGTCGTGGTGCAGGATGTCACCGAGCGCGTGCAGCAGGAAGCAATGCTGATCGAGAGCGAGGCGCGCTACCGGCAGATTTTCGCGCTGACGCCGCTGCCGATGTATCTGCGCGACGAAGAGACGCTGCAATTCATCGATGTCAATCGCGCCTGCCACGAGCTGTACGGTTACAGCCGGGAGGAAATGCTCGGCATGTCGCTGATCGACATCCAGACGCCGGAAGGCCGCGAGCGCTACCTGAACGAGCCGTACGGCCGCCCTATGGGCGCGGTCGAACGCCTGCGCAAGCAGCACATGCGCCGTGATGGCCGATTGCTCGACGTCGAAATCCACTCGTACCCGACGATGCTTGGAGGGCGCAAGGTGCGGCTGGTGCTGGCAAGGGACATGACCGAAGAGCTCGAAATGGAGCGCCTGCTGCGCGACAACGAAAAGCGGCTGCGCGCGATTGCCGACAACGTGCCGGCGATGATCTGCTTTTTCGATGCCGCACGCGAAATGCGCTACACCAACTTCGCCTTCGACCGCTGGTTTGGCGGCGGCGCCACCGCGACAGCCTTTGTCGCGGAAATCCAGTCTTTGCTTGACCTTGCGTTTGCGCGCGAGGAGGCGGTGGCAGAGCGTGCGCTGGACACCCTTGCGGGGCGACGTGTGGTGCGGCTGACGCTGCTCCCACAGCGCGGAGACAGCGATGGGGTCGAAGGTGTCTACCTGATGGGTTACGACCTGACAGACTTCCGCCGTGCCGAGGCGGAGGTGCGGCAGCTCAATGCCGAACTGGAACAGCGGGTCGAGCAGCGCACGCGCGCGCTGGCCGCAGCGAACCGCGAACTGGAGTCCTTTTCCTATTCCGTGTCGCATGACCTGCGTGCGCCGCTGCGCACCATCGACGGTTTCAGCCAGATCCTGATCGAGGAATATTCCGGAGTGCTTGACGCCGCCGGACGCGGCTACCTGGAGCGGGTGCGTGCCGGCAGCCAGCGCATGGCCAAGCTGATCGACGATCTGCTCGAACTGGCGCGGGTGACCCGGCGCGACCTGCAGATCCGCAGCTGCGATCTCACCGAAATGGTGCAGGACATCATGCGCGAGCTGCGCAGCGCCAATCCGGAGCGCAAGATCAGGGTCGAGGTCGCGGACGGCATGCAGGTTGATGCGGACTTCGGTCTGCTGCGCATTGCACTCGACAACCTGCTGCGCAATGCCTGGAAATTCACCGCCATGCAGGCCGATCCGGTGATCGAAGTCGGTTACGAAATGGAAGGCGGCAACGCGGTGTTTTTTGTGCGTGACAACGGCGTGGGCTTTGACATGGCCTATGCCAACAAGCTGTTCGGAGCCTTCCAGCGCCTGCACAGCGAGTCCGAGTTTCAAGGCACCGGCATCGGCCTTGCGCTGGTGCAGCGGGTGATCCGCCGCCACGGCGGCCAGGTCTGGGCCCGGGCCGAGCCGGGCAAGGGGGCAACCTTCTGTTTCTCGCTGCCCGCTGCCGATGCAGATTCCGAATAAATCAGCTTCAGGATAAGCCGAAAAAATATAAATTAAAACAATGGCTTATAATCATTCTGCCGAATGATCACGGCGGCATGCCGATTCAGCAAGCCCACTCGTCACATTCACTCCATTTCGGGGCAGCACAGCGCGGCGACCACCCGCCGGCCCTCGGCGATCAGCACGTTGTAGGTGCGGCAGGCTGCTGCGGTATCCATGATTTCGATGCCGACCCGGGCTTCGATCAGGGGCCGCAGGACGGCGGGATCCGGGAAAACCTGGACCTTGCCGGTGCCAATCAGCACGATTTCCGGCGCTTCGCCCTCGACCAGCGGCGCCAGAAGCTCGGCGCTCAGTTCATTGATGCCGGCCAGCGGCCAGCGCCGGGGCGGGGTGTCCGGTCGGATCAGCAGGGCATGTTCGTAGCGGGTGCCCCCGGCCATCAGATAGCCCGGGCCATAGCCGGTGACGGCCAGGGCCGGGGTTTCGGAAAGGTTCAGTTTCATCGGTATTTCAACGGGTTTTGACGGTATTCAGGGGGATTTTTGCCCGGAACAGGCGGACTCGCTACAATGATGAATTTCCGCGGGTAAGTCTAGGTTTCTTCGGCATTTTTGCGCCGCGGCAACCACTGCCGGCGGTGCTGACCAACCCCGACGCCGGCTTCAGGCCGGCCGATATCCGGCCACCGGCCGTTCTGAGACAGTTTCATGGAAGAGTTTTCGCGCATCAAACGGTTGCCGCCGTATGTCTTCAATGTCACCGGCGAACTGAAGCTTGCCGCACGCCGCCGCGGCGAGGACATCATCGACTTCAGCATGGGCAACCCCGACCAGCCGACGCCGCGCCACATCGTCGACAAGCTGATCGAGTCCGTGCAGCGCACCGATACCCACGGCTATTCGGTGTCCAAGGGCATCCTGCGTCTGCGCAAGGCGATCTGCAACTGGTACAAGACGCGCTACGACGTCGATCTTGATCCGGAATCGGAAGCCATTGTCACCATCGGCTCGAAGGAGGGCATCGCCCACCTCGCGCTGGCGACTCTGGACCGCGGCGACATCGTGCTGGTGCCGAACCCGAGTTACCCGATCCATATCTACGGCCCGGTGATTGCCGGCGCCGACATCCGCCATGTGCCGATGCACGCCGGCGTGGATTTCTTCGCGGAGCTGGAACAGTCGATACGCGACAGCTATCCGAAACCGAAGATGCTGATCGTCAATTTTCCGGGCAACCCGACGACGCAGTGCGTGGACCTCGCGTTCTTCGAGCGCCTGATTGCGATTGCGAAGGAGCATGACATCTATGTCGTGCATGACCTGGCCTATGCCGACATCGTGTTTGACGGCTACAAGGCGCCGTCGATCCTGCAGGTGCCGGGTGCGCGTGATGTTGCGGTCGAGTTTTTCACGATGTCGAAGAGCTACAACATGGCAGGCTGGCGTGTCGGCTTCATGGTCGGCAACCGCGAATTGGTGACCGCGCTGGGGCGGATGAAGAGTTACCACGACTACGGCACCTTCACGCCGATCCAGGTGGCTTCGATCATCGCGCTGGAAGGCCCGCAGGACTGCGTCGAGAACGTGCGCCAGATCTACCAGGGCCGCCGCGACGTGCTGTGGTCCGGCATGAATGCGATGGGCTGGAAGGTCGACAAGCCGCAGGCGACGATGTACATCTGGGCGCCGATCCCCGAGCCATACAAGGCGATGGGCTCGCTCGAATTTTCGAAAAAGCTGCTGATCGACGGCAAGGTCGCGGTGGCCCCCGGCACCGGCTTCGGCCATTACGGTGATGGCCACGTGCGCTTCGCGCTGATCGAGAACGAGGCGCGCACCCGCCAGGCCATCCGCACCATCAAGGAAATGTTCCGCAAGGACGGACTGCTCTGAGCGGATCATTTATAACCTATTGTTTTTATTGAATATCATATGAAACCGATCAATGTAGGCCTGCTTGGCATCGGCACCGTCGGCGGCGGCACGTTCAAGGTGCTCCAGCGCAACAGCGAGGAGATCTCGCGCCGCGCCGGCCGCGCCATTCGTATCGCGATGGTTGCCGACAAGGATGTCGCCCGTGCGAAGAGTGTGGTGGGTGATGCTGCAAAAGTCACCGCCGACGCCAACGAAGTCGTGACGAATCCGGATATCGACATCGTCGTCGAGCTGATCGGCGGCTACGGCATCGCCAAGGAGCTGATGCTGAAGGCGATCGCCAACGGCAAACATGTGGTCACCGCGAACAAGGCACTGCTCGCGCTGCACGGCAACGAGATTTTTGGTGCCGCGCGCGCCAAGGGTGTGATGGTCGCCTTCGAGGCGGCGGTCGGCGGCGGCATCCCGATCATCAAGTCGCTGCGCGAAGGACTCACCGCCAACCGCATCGAATGGATTGCCGGCATCATCAACGGCACCAGCAACTTCATCCTGTCCGAGATGCGCAGCAGGGGCGCGGCCTTCGCCGACGTGCTGAAAGAGGCGCAGCGCATGGGTTATGCCGAGGCCGATCCGACCTTTGACATTGAAGGTGTCGATGCCGCGCACAAGCTGGCGATCATGGCTGCCATCGGGTTCGGCATTCCGGTGCAGTTCGAGAAGGCGCATGTCGAGGGCATTTCCAAGCTCGCGCAGCAGGACATCCGTTATGCCGGCGAACTGGGTTACCGCATCAAGCTGTTCGGCATCGCCAAGCGCAAGGACGCCGGTTTCGAGCTGCGTGTTCATCCGACGCTGATTCCCGAGCGCCAGCTGATTGCCAACGTCGAAGGCGTGATGAACGCGATTCTCGTAAAGGGCGATGCGGTGGGGCAGACCATGTACTACGGTGCCGGTGCCGGCTCCGAACCGACCGCTTCGGCGGTGGTGGCTGACCTGGTGGATGTCGCACGCATGCTGAGCGCCGATCCGGCGCATCGCGTGCCGTACCTGGCCTTCCAGCCCGACCAGCTGTCGGACGCGCCGGTGCTGGCGATGGGCGAGGTCGAGACTTCGTACTACCTGCGGCTGCGTGTCGCGGACCAGGCCGGTGTGCTGGCCGACATCACCCGCATCCTCGCCGACCAGGGCATCTCGATCGAGGCGCTGGTGCAGAAGGAGCCCCAGGCCGGCGAGCAGCAGGTCGACATCATCCTGCTCACCCACCTGACCCAGGAAAAGAAAATCGACGCCGCGATCCAGCGCATCGAGGCCCTGCCGGTGGTTTCGGGCCAGGTGACCCGGCTGCGCATGGAGGCATTGCAATGAGCGTGCCGGCATCCAGACTCGCGCAGGCTTCGCCGGCGCGTTACATCAGCACCCGCGGCCGGATGCCGGTCGCGCGGTTCTGCGACGTGCTGCTCGGCGGCCTCGCCCCCGACGGCGGGCTGGTCGTGCCGCAGGCCTATCCGCGCCTCGGCGCCGACGAACTCGCGGCACTGCGCAAGCTGAGCTACCCGGACCTGGCCTTCGCCATCATCAGCCGCTTTGTTGATGACATCGCCGAGGCGGACCTGAAGGCGATGGTGCACCGCGCCTACCGCAGCGAGGTTTTCGGATCCCCCGACATCACGCCGCTGAAAACGCTGGAGCCCGGCCTGCACCTGCTGCAGCTCTCGAACGGCCCGACGCTGGCGTTCAAGGATGTGGCGATGCAGCTCCTCGGCGAGCTGTTCGAATATGTGCTGGCACGCGAAGGGCGCACGCTGAACATCCTCGGCGCGACCTCCGGCGACACCGGCTCGGCCGCGGAATACGCGATGCGCGGCCGCAAGGGCATCCGCGTGTTCATGCTCTCGCCGCACGGCAAGATGAGCCCGTTCCAGCGCGCGCAGATGTACTCGCTGCAGGACGCCAATATTTTCAACATCGCGATCCGCGGTGTGTTTGACGACTGCCAGGACATCGTCAAGGCGGTCAGCAACGATGCCGCGTTCAAGAACGCGCACCGCATCGGCGCGGTGAACTCAATCAACTGGGCTCGGGTGGTGGCCCAGGTGGTGTATTACTTCAAGGGTTATTTCGCGGCGACGCGCGGCAACGACGAAGAAGTTTCGTTTGCCGTGCCCTCGGGCAATTTCGGCAACATCTTCGCCGGCCACATCGCGCGGATGATGGGCCTGCCGATCCGCCAGCTGATCCTCGCCTCGAACGAAAACGACGTGCTCGACGAGTTCTTCAAAAGCGGTCGTTACCGCGTGCGTTCCAGCCGCGAGACCGCACAGACCTCGAGCCCGTCGATGGACATTTCCAAGGCCTCCAATTTCGAACGCTTCGTGTTTGACCTGGTACACCGTGACGCGGCAATGGTCGCGCGGCTGTGGCGCGAGGTGGAGGAGGCTGGCGGCTTCAACCTCGCCGAAGCGCCGTGCTGGCGCACCATTGCGCAGTACGGCTTTGTTTCCGGCCGCAGCAGCCATGCCGACCGTGTCGCGGCGATCCGCCGCATCCACAAACAATACGGCGTGACCATCGACCCGCATACCGCCGACGGCATCAATGTCGGTGTGGAGCAACGCGAAGCCGGCGTGCCGCTGATCTGCCTGGAAACCGCGCTGCCGGCGAAGTTTGCCGAGACCATACGCGAAGCGCTGGGCCATGACCCGGAAGTGCCGCCGGGATATGAAGGCCTGGAAAGCCGGCTGCAGCGGGTGGCGGTAATGGATCCGGATGTCGAGGCGGTCAAGACCTACATCGCCAATCGCACAAAAAATTGAATTAAAACAAAGGGTTATAGTTAATTCAGGCGGTGCCGCTGTCGAAGCGCATCGACAAATCGACGGCGCGAACATCCTTGGTCAGCGCGCCGATCGAAATCCGGTCCACACCGGTTTCGGCAATGGACCGCACATTTTTCAGTGTGATGCCGCCCGAGGCTTCGAGTGAAGCGCGGCCTGCGGTCCAGCGCACCGCCTCGCGCATCTGATCGAGGCTCATGTTGTCGAGCAGCACCATCTTTGCCCCGGCTGCAATGGCTTCGCGCAACTGATCCAGCGTCTCCACTTCGATCTGTATCCACTGCGCCTTCTGCGCCAGAGCGGCCGCTGCCTGCAATGCGGCACTGACGCCACCCGCAGCGGCAATGTGGTTTTCCTTGATCAGGATCGCATCCCACAATCCCATGCGGTGGTTCATGCCGCCGCCGGCCAGCACCGCGTGTTTCTGCGCGACGCGCAGGCCGGGCAGGGTCTTGCGGGTGTCGAGGATCACGGCGCGGGTGCCGGCCACGGCATCGACGTAGCGGCGGGTCGTGGTCGCCACGGCGGACAGCAGTTGCAGGAAATTCAGTGATGCCCGTTCACCGGTGAGCAGGGCGCGGCTGCGGCCGCGCAGGGTGCAAAGCAAGGCGCCGGGCTCGATGCGGCCGCCGTCCCGGGCCTGCCAGACGATCTCCACCGCAGGGTCGAGGCGGCGCATGCACGCCTCAAACCAGGCGCTGCCGCAGAGCACCGCAGATTCACGGCAGACCACCCGGGCCTTGGCCGGACGGTCGGGTGTGAGCAGGGCAGTCAAATCACCACCGGCGACATCCTCAGCCAGGGCTGCGGTGACATTGCGTTCGATTTCGGTGTTCAAATCCATGTTCGGCAGGGGGCTTGCTGCACTGCGGGTTGCAGTCCGGACTGAAACTTGCCGTTACCAGCAAGCTGCTATAGTGGTGCGGGGGCGATTTTAACCGAGGGTGAAGGAGCGGCACATGGACGGATTCATGGGCGTGCTGTCGTACGGCATCGGAACGGTGCTCGGCCTGCTGCTGATCGGCGGGCTGATCATCCTGATCATCCACGATGTCACACAGAAAAAGCACACGGTGCTGCGCAACTATCCGGTTATCGGCCGGCTGCGCTTCTTTTTCGAGAATCTCGGCGAGTACTTCCGCCAGTATTTTTTCCTCAACGACCGCGAGGAAATGCCGTTCAACCGCGCCACCCGCGGCTGGGTCTACAAGGAAGCCAAGAACGAGGGCGGGATCATCGGTTTCGGTTCGACCAATGACCTGAGCGCGCCGGGCTCGATCATTTTCGTCAACCATCCCTATCCGGTGCTCGAGGAAGACAAGCTGCCGACACCGTCAGTCCTCATTGGCGACGGTTATTGCGAAAAGCCCTTCGAGGCCAAATCCATCGTAAACATCAGCGGCATGAGCTTCGGTGCGATTTCGCAGCCCGCGGTCGAGGCGTTGTCGCGCGGTGCCGCCACCGCCGGTTGCTGGATGGACACCGGCGAGGGCGGGCTGTCGCCGTACCATCTTTCGGGCGGTTGCGACGTGATCATGCAGATCGGCACCGCCAAGTACGGCATCCGCGAACTCGACGGCAGCTTCTCGGCATCCAAGGCCAGGGAACTGGCGCAGCATGTTGCGGCCTTCGAGATCAAGCTGTCGCAGGGTGCCAAGCCGGGCAAGGGCGGTGTGCTGCCGGGTGAGAAGGTGACCGAGGAAATCGCGCGCATCCGCGGCATTCCGGTGGGGCAGGATTCGATCAGCCCCAACCGCCACCGCGACATCGCCAATATCGAGCAGCTGCTCGACCAGGTGGCGTACATCCGCAACCTGACCGGCCGTCCGGTGGGCGTGAAGACGGCGATCGGCGGCTGGGCGTTCATGAACGAACTCTGCGACGCAGTCCTGCGCCGCGGTCCTGAATATGCACCGGACTTCATCGCCATCGATGGCGGCGAGGGCGGCACCGGCGCTGCGCCGCAGACGCTGATGGATCACATGGCGCTGCCGATTGCCGAAGCACTGCCGCGTGTGGTTGATGCGCTGATCCAGTCCGGCCTGCGTGACCGCGTCAAGGTGGTCGCGGCCGGCAAGCTGGTGACTTCAGCCAAGGCGGCGTGGGCACTGTGTGTCGGCGCCGATTTCATCAACACCGCACGCGGCTTCATGTTCGCGCTGGGCTGCATCCAGTCGTTGCGCTGCCACCAGAACACCTGCCCGACCGGCGTCACCACTCACAACAAGCGCCTGCAGCGCGGCCTGGTGGTCGAGGAAAAATACATCCGCGTTGCCAATTACTGCCGCAACATGAACAAGGAGATCGACATGATCGCCCACGCCTGCGGCTGCCGCCACGCGCGAGAGTTGAAGCGCGAGCATGTGCGCATCGTGCAGACCGCCAACCAGAGCATCGCCCTGAACATGCTGCACCCTTATCCAGAGGTCGGCCGGCGTGGTGCACCGGTGCAGGCCATGCCTGGCAGCATCGCGATCTGACGGGGCATCAGAGTGGTTTGTAAGCGATTGTTTTTATTGATAAATATTTCATCCCCTGAATACCCCTGCGGAATGTATTGAAATCCCCGATCCGGCGCCCCATCTCCAAGCCATCGATTACTTCGTCACGAGACAGCGATGCGCTTTGACAAATTCACCACCAAGTTCCAGCAGGCCTTCGCCGACGCGCAGAGCGCGGCGGTGGGGCATGACCATGCCTACATCGAGCCCCAGCACCTGCTGCTGGCGCTGATCAACCAGCAGGACGGCGGCACGGCGTCACTGCTGCAGAAAGCCGGCGTCAATGTCAGCGGCCTGCGCGGCGCGCTGAAGACCGCGATCGAGCGGCTGCCCAAGGTCGAAGGCACCGGCGGAGAAGTCACGGTGTCGCGCGATCTTGCCAACCTGCTGAACCTCACCGACAAGGAGGCGCAGAAACGCGGCGACCAGTACATCGCCTCGGAAATGTTCCTGCTCGCGCTGACCCATGAGAAGGGTGACAGCCGGGGCGAAACCAGCCGCCTGCTGCAGCAGCATGGCGGCAACCGCGGCCACATCGAAAAAGCCGTCGAGGCCCTGCGCGGCGGCGAGAACGTCGGCAGTCCCGAGGCTGAAGGCAGCCGCGAGGCGCTGAAAAAATACACGCTGGACCTGACCGAGCGTGCGCGCTCGGCCAAGCTTGATCCGGTGATCGGCCGTGACGACGAGATCCGCCGCGTGATCCAGATCCTGCAGCGCCGCACCAAGAACAACCCGGTGCTGATCGGCGAGCCTGGTGTCGGCAAGACCGCGATCGTCGAAGGCCTTGCGCAGCGCATCATCAACGGCGAAGTGCCGGAGACGCTGAAGAACAAGCGCGTGCTGTCGCTGGACATGGCTGCGCTGCTCGCCGGCGCGAAATACCGCGGCGAGTTCGAGGAGCGCCTGAAGTCAGTGCTCAAGGAAATCGCCCAGGACGCCGGCCAGACCATTGTCTTCATCGACGAGATCCACACCATGGTCGGCGCGGGCAAGGCCGAGGGCGCGATGGATGCCGGCAACATGCTGAAGCCGGCACTGGCGCGCGGCGAGCTGCATTGCGTCGGTGCGACCACGCTCGACGAATACCGCAAGTACATCGAAAAAGATGCTGCCCTTGAACGTCGCTTCCAGAAGGTGCTGGTCGACGAGCCTTCGGTGGAGGCGACCATCGCCATCCTGCGCGGACTGCAGGAAAAATACGAACTGCACCACGGTGTCGAGATCACCGACCCGGCGATTGTCGCCGCGGCGGAGCTGTCGCACCGCTACATCACCGACCGTTTCCTGCCGGACAAGGCGATAGACCTGATCGACGAGGCGGCTTCACGCATCAAGATGGAAATCGATTCCAAACCGGAGTCGATGGACAAGCTCGACCGCAGGCTGATCCAGCTGAAGATCGAGCGCGAAGCGGTGAAAAAGGAAAAAGACGAGGCGTCGCAGAAACGTCTGGGGCTGATCGAAGAAGAGATCAAGACCCTCGAGCGCGAATACGCCGACCTCGAGGACATCTGGAAGGCCGAGAAGGCCCAGGTCCAGGGCAGCGCGCACATCAAGGAAGAGATCGAGCGCGTGCGCGCCGACATCAGCAAGCTGCAGCGCGCGGGCAAGCTGGACAAGGTGGCCGAGCTGCAATACGGCAAGCTGCCGCAGCTCGAGGCCCAGCTCAAACATGCCGAAAGCTCGGACAAGCAACCGGCGAAACACAAGCTGCTGCGAACCCATGTCGGCACCGAGGAAATCGCCGAGGTGGTGTCGCGCGCCACCGGTATCCCGGTGTCCAAGATGATGCAGGGCGAGCGCGAGAAGCTGCTGAAAATGGAAGAGCGCCTGCACGGCCGCGTGGTCGGGCAGGACGAGGCGGTGCGCCTAGTGTCGGATGCGATCCGCCGCTCGCGCGCAGGTCTTGGCGATCCGAAACGCCCCTACGGTTCCTTCCTCTTCCTCGGGCCGACGGGTGTCGGCAAGACCGAGCTGTGCAAGGCGCTGGCGGAATTCCTGTTCGATTCGGAAGATCACCTGATCCGCATCGACATGTCGGAATTCATGGAAAAACATTCCGTCGCGCGGCTGATCGGCGCGCCGCCGGGATACGTCGGTTATGAAGAGGGCGGTTACCTGACCGAAGCGGTGCGGCGCAAGCCGTACTCGGTGATCCTGCTCGACGAGGTCGAGAAGGCGCATCCGGACGTGTTCAACGTGCTGCTGCAGGTGCTCGACGACGGCCGCATGACCGACGGGCAGGGGCGCACGGTCGATTTCAAGAACACCGTGATCGTGATGACCTCCAACCTCGGTTCGCAGATGATCCAGGCGATGCAGGACAAGGATTACCAGGTGATCAAGCTGGCGGTGATGGGCGAGGTGAAGACGCAGTTTCGCCCCGAGTTCATCAACCGCATCGACGAGATCGTGGTCTTCCACGCGCTCGACGAGAAAAACATCGCGTCGATCGCGCGCATCCAGCTGACCGGCCTGCAGAAACGCCTGGCGCAGATGGAGATGGTGCTCGAGGTCAGCGATGCCGCATTGAAGGAAATCGCCGCGGCCGGCTTTGATCCGGTGTATGGCGCGCGGCCGCTGAAACGGGCGATCCAGGCGCAGATCGAGAATCCGCTGGCGAAGCAGATCCTCGAGGGGCGTTTTGCGCCCAAGGACACGATCCGCGTCGATGCGCGTGCCGGCATCATCAGCTTTGAGAAGGGCAGTCTGGCTGCCGCGGCCTGAAACGGCCGCGGCAAAGTGCTTTAACTCCGCACCCTAAGTTTTTGTTTTTTCGCGGCGTCATATTTCGTGCCAACGCCGTTGGGCGGTGATTGAAAAAGAGTGTTGACTCGGGTTTTTGAGCGGCGTAAAACAGGCATCAGGTTCATGCAGCACTGTGCCGCCGGTACCCGCGGCACTGCGTGCGAGATTCCGGGCAACCGTCCGGGTATCGCCTGCCACGATTGCAGTGCGCACTGCGATTGCTTGAGTCCGGGGTGGTGAGATGCCATTCGTTAAAGGACGCCGCTCTGGCGGCGCCGCACCGCAAGGTGCCCGCACCTCAGGGTGCACCGCGCCCCGCTCAATGCGGGGCGTTTCATTTTCTCAGCTCAATGCGGAGTGTTTCACTTTCTCTGCCGTCGCGTTTTGTCTCTGCTTTGATCCCCATCCAGTTCATTCGACTACGGGCACGATTCTCGAAGAGGCAGTGGTATCATTGCGCGCGCGATTTTTAGCTGTTCTGAAATATGGAGAAAAAATAGTGAAATCAAAGACTTGCAAATACATGCTGACGGCGGCGATGACCCTGGCCGGCATCGTTTCCGCACCTCTGGCTGCACAATCCTTCCCGGCCAAGCCGGTGCGCCTGATCATCCCGTTCTCAGCCGGCGGAGCAGCCGACGTGCCGGGCCGCATCATCACCCAGCGCCTGGCCGACCAGTTCAAGCAGCAGGTGCTGGTCGACAACCGTCCGGGTGCGGGTTCGACCATTGGCGCCGATATCGCCGCCAAATCACCGCCTGACGGCTACACGCTGTTCATGATCAGCAACACCCATTTCGTCAGTGCCGCGTTGTATAAAAAACTGCCCTACGATTCGCTGAACGATTTCACGCCGGTGACCCAGGTCACCAGCGCGCCGAATGTGCTGGTGGTACATCCCTCGCTGCCGGCGAAATCGGTGAAGGAACTGATCGCGCTGGCCAAGGCACGGCCGGGCCAGATCGATTACGCCTCTTCCGGCAACGGCAGCACCCAGCATTTGACCGGTGCGCTGTTCGCCAACATGGCGGGCATCAAGATCAACCACATCCCGTACCGCGGCAGCGGTCCGGTGACCACCGATCTGCTTGGCGGCCAGGTGATGGTGGCTTTCCCCGGCATCGCTGGCATGCTGCCGCACATCAAGACCGGCCGGCTGCGCGCACTGGGTGTGACCGGCGGCAAGCGTTCGCCGGAACTGCCCGAAGTGCCGACCGTGGCCGAAGCCGGAGTCAAGGGCTACGAGATGGTCGCCTGGTTTGGTGTTTCAGCGCCCAAAGGCCTGCCCCGTGACCTGCAGATGCGCCTGCATGGCGACCTGCTGCGTGTGCTCAAGTCGCCGGAGATGGCAAAAAGCCTGCAGGCCGTGGGCCAGGAGCCAGCCTGGCAGGATACGCCGGAGAAGTTTTTTGACTTCACCAAGGTTGAGGCTGACAAATGGGCCAAGGTGGTTCGTGCCAGCGGCGCCGAAATCAACTGACGCTGCACCGCATCATCGATCACAACGCCGCCCTCGGGCGGCGTTGTTTTTTGTGTACCGGAATGTGCAGCCATTGTTAACATGGTGCGGTTGTGGAAGCACGTAGTACCGGACCTATAACAATGAAGGAGGAGACAATATGATGAAACGCAGCTGTTTACCGGTGACATTGGCACTGATGATGGCGGCCGGCAGCGTGCTGGCGGCGCAGCCTTATCCGCAGCGCCCGGTGCGCATGATCATTCCCTTTGCCGCAGGCGGCGCCACCGACGTGCCGACCCGGCTGACCTCGGCCAAGCTCGCCGAACGTCTCGGTCAGCAGTTCGTCATCGACAACCGGCCGGGGCAGGGCGGCGCGCTGGGCACCGCGGTGGCGGCCAAGGCCGAGCCCGACGGTTACACCATCCTGCAGGCCGCGACTCCATTCGTGGTGAGCCCGCATGTCTACGGCAAACTGTCCTATGACCCGCTGAAGGATTTTGTGCCGGTGACTCAGTTCGGCTCGGCGCCGAACGTGCTGATGGTGCATCCGACACTGCCTGCGAAATCGGTGAAGGAGCTGATCGCGCTGGCCAACAGCCAGCCCGGCAAGCTCGACTGGGCATCTTCCGGCACCGGCGGCGGCCAGCATCTGTTCGGCGAGCTGTTCATGTCCATGGCCAACATCAAGGTCACGCACGTCTCGTACAAGGGCAGTGGCGCCGCGATTGCCGACATGCTGGGGGGGCAGGTCAGGATTGGGTTCCCGGGCATCGCGATTGCGCTGCAGCACCACCGCGCCGGACGCCTGCTGGCGCTGGCCGTGACCACTGCGCAGCGTTCGCAGCAGATGCCCGACGTGCCCAGCATCGCCGAGGCCGGCGTTCCCGGCTATGAGGCAACGTTCTGGATGGGCATGTCGGTGCCCAAGGGCACACCCAAAGCAATCATCGACCTGCTGCACCGTGAAACCACGGCCCTGCTGAAATCCCCGGATCTGGTCGAAGGTTTCCGCCGTGCCGGCACCGATGCGGCGCCGTCAACACCGGCGGAGTTCGGCCGTTTCATCCAGTCGGAATACGACAAATGGGGCAAGGTGATCCGCGCCGTGGGCATCAAGGCCTGAACAAGGCAGGGCCCAAAGAAAAAGCCGCGCAATGCGCGGCTTTTTTCATGCCGCCGATACTCAGGCGGCGCTGCGTTGCGGCCACATTGCGGCAAGGCCGTCGGCGTCAGTGGCAGTGATCGTGGTGCGGATCATGTAACGCGGCTGGTCGTCGGGCCAGGGGCGGCCGCGATGCATCGTGGCACGGTTGTCCCACATCACCACGTCGCCGGCCTGCCAGCGGTGCTGGTAGATCTGCTCCGGCTGCGTCGCCAGCGCGGTCAGTTCGTCGATCAGGCGCAGCGAATCCTCGCGCGACAGGCCGTCGATGGCATAGGTGTGCGAGGCAATGTACAACGCGTCACGGCCGTTCACCGGATTGCGCCAGCGCATGCGCCAGGACACCGGCGGCATTGCGGACCGTTCGCGCTCGGAGGCCAGATGCGGGGCGATCTTGCCGCGCGAGTGGGCATAGTCATGCCAGGCGCAGGCGCTGTCGAGGCGCGCACGCAGTTCCGGTGACAGGCGCTGCCAGGCGCTGCGCATCGACACAAATTCGGTTTCGCCGCCGTGGGTGGGGATGGTGCGCGCAGACAGCACCGAGGCCAGTGCCGGCGGAATCTTGAAGCAGCTGTCGGTGTGCCAGAGCTGGTTGGCGCGGGCGCGGAGCTCTTCCTTGTGGCCGGGCTTGACCAGCGAGCCATCGGGCTCGACGTTGGTGAGAATGCTGAACTGCGTGCCTTCGCCGCGTGAGGCGGCCTTGGCGGTTTCGAGTGGGCCGAAGCGTCTGGAGTAGGCGAGCTGCAGTTCGTCGGTGATCGGCTGTTTGCGGAACACCAGCACCGAATGTTCCTCGAAGGCGGCGCGAACTGCCGCATAAACTGCCTCGTCGGCAGCCACTTCGGCCATGCCGACACCGCGGATTTCCGCGGCAAAACCGGGTCCCAGCTTGATGACTTCCATCATGATCTCCTCCAGCGCAGCCGTCCTTGCGGCGTCTTACGCTGATTCTACGCGTGGCAGCGCCGTATATGCGGCTGGAGTCACGATATGGAACGGCAGTGCATGGCGGGGGCGGGCCATGCGCAGCAATTCGCGATCGCGGGTGATCAGCGCGAATGCGGAATGACTTGCGGCGAGCTCAAGGAATTTCTGGTCATCGGCATCGGCGCAGCGCGGCAATTGCGGATCCGGAGCTGTGACCACCAGCCGTGCGAGCTGCCGGCATTGCGCGAGGGCGTGTTCGATGCCGGCAGCATCCAGTGTCCAGCGTTGCAGCGGATAGGCGAGCACCCGTGTCAGTTCTTCAAGACAGGCCGCGTCGATGATCACTTCAGCGCGGCCCGCCGCAACATCCTCGCGCACAGTTGCGAGTGCGGTGTCCCCGAACACCAGCCAGTCCAGCCAGACGTTGCTGTCGAGGACGAGCAGGCGCGGCATCGGATCAGGCGGTCTTGGGTTTCAGTGATTTCCAGGTCGAGGTGGCCCAGGCCACCAGTTCACCGTTCTGATCGACCAGCTCGGCGCGCAGGAATGAAATGCTGCGGCCGTGGCGGATGAAACGCGCGGTGCAGACCATCCGGCCGGTGCGTGCGGTGTTGAGGTACTGCACCTTCATTTCGAGGGTGGCGCCGGGGCCGCTGGTCCGGTGCAGCAGATGGCCCATCGATACATCGAGCACAAAGGCGGTGACGCCGCCGTGGATGCCGCCCTGGGGATTAAGCATGAATTCGTGGAGGTCGAATTCGATGCGGCATTCGTCAGCGGTGTAGCTGATGTCGAGTCCGTAAAAGCGGGCGAGGAAGAATTTGCCGAAGTCCTGCTCGTGGCTGGCCAGTGCCTCCTCGAAGGCGCGGCGTGCGGTGGTTTCGTCGATGCGGGGTCTGCTGGGCATATTGAATGGCGGAATGAGGGGCTGAAAGGGAGGGCGAAAAAAGCCGACATGCTAACACCGCGGGCTGCGCTGTTATAGTTGAAGAAAAGTGCTTGAGCAGAAGCAATGAGCGAGTAGCGGTTTACGGATGACGGCGCGCACAAGCGCCGCAAGCTGAGGAGACTTCATGAAGTGCTGGCAAGGGGTGACCGTAATCCTGGGTTTGCTGCTTCCGTGCTGGACGCTGGCGCAGCCGGCGTGGAAACCCGAGCGTAATGTCGAAATCATTGTCGGCACTGCCGCCGGTGCCGCTCCCGACAAGACTGCAAGGCTGATCCAGAAGCTGTGGCAGGAGCGGCGCATTTATGACGGACCGCTGACCGTGGTCAACAAGCCAGGCGGCGGCAATGTCATCGCCTGGAGTTATCTGAACCAGCAAGCCGGCAACGGCCATTACCAGATGATCGGCAACCTCAATGTGCTGATCAGCCGCGCGCTGGGCGCGAGCCCGTACGGCCATGGCGATTTCACCTGGATCGCAACGCTGTTCGACGAATATTTTGCATTGTCGGTACGCAGTGAATCGCCGCTGGCGAACGGCCGCGACCTGATCGCCCGCCTGCAGAAGGATCCCGCTGCGCTTGCCATCGGTGTATCGACTTCAATCGGCGGCGCGAATCATCTTTCGGTGGCGCTGGCGCTGGCCCGCGCCGGCATCGATCCACGCAAGGTGCGCTTTGTGGCCTTCAAGGGCAGTGCCGAATCAGTGACTGCACTGCTTGGCGGCCATGTCGATGCGGTGTCGACCGCGGCTTCGGCGACGGTGTCCTTTGTGCGCGCTGGTCAGCTGCGCACGATTGCGGTGTCCGCGCCGCAGCGCTTGGGCGGCGTGCTCGCCGGCGCGCCGACCTGGAATGAACTGGGAGTGAAGGCGACGATGACCAATTTCCGCGCGGTGATGGCGCCAAGGGGCACGGCGCCGGTGGTGGTGCGTTTCTGGGAAAGCCGCTACGCCCAGCTTTCCGCCGAGGATGAATGGAAAAAAGACCTTGAGGCCAATCTCTGGGCGTGGAATTTTCTTGATGCGGCGAAGACCGTGGCTGCGGTCAATGAATACGCGGGTGATGTTGATGGGCTGGTGGGCACGTTGGGGTTGCGCAAGCCGCAATAGCAACCCATGCCAAACAATGACTCATAAGCCATTGTTTTAATTAACTATTTTATGCCTTGTTCTGCTGTGACAACCAGCGATCAAGCTCTGCGGCGAAGGCTTTGCGGTCGGCAAGGCTCAATGCCGGCGGCCCGCCGGTGTCAACACCGCTGCTGCGCAGGGTGTCCATGAAGTTGCGCATGTCGAGCAGGCCCCTGATGTTGTCGCCGGTGTAACGCTCGCCGCGCGGATTGAGCGCGCTGGCACCCTTGTCGATGACCGCGGCAGCCAGCGGAATGTCGGCCGTGATCACCAGATCGCCGGCTGCAATGGCATCGGTGATGTGGCGGTCGGCGACATCAAATCCCTGGGGCACCTGGACCATCGCAATCCACGGCGAGCGCGGCACCTGCAACGCGCGGTTGGCGACCAGCGTCAGCCGGGTCGAGGTGCGGCCGGCCGCGCGGTAGAGAATGTCCTTGATGACCGCAGGGCAGGCATCGGCATCCACCCAGATGGCCATGCGCAGCCGCCTTCAGTGCGCAGGAAGCCTGAATACCGCCTTGTCCTGTTCGCCGAGCTGGGCCATCAGCCCGGTTTCCCAGGCGAGGTACTGCTTCATCGCCTCGCGGTTGCCGGCGTGGCGATCATGGACAAAGAACAGGTAGTCGATGCAGTCGCGGTCGGCCGGGCTGTCCGGTGTTGCCACCGTGGCATGACCGGCCGCGGTCCAGGCGGCGAGGCCGCCCTTCAACAGCTGGACATCGCGGATGCCGGCATCCAGCAGTTCGGTGGCGGCGAGTCGTGCAACATCGCTGTCACCGACCAGCACCACGGGTTGTTTCGCATTTTTTGCATCGGCAGCGATGCGGGTGCGAATGCTCCAGCGGCTGCCGGGGATGTGGGCTTTGCGGAACGCCATGCTGGCGCCGACATCGATGACGGTGCAGGCCTGGGTGTCGATCAGGGATTTCAGCGCAGCGGCTTCGATCACCGGCAGTTGCGGCAGGGCCGGAGACGGGACGGCGGGCACAGCCAGCGCCGCCTTGACGCCGCCTTCAAGCACATGGGCTTCGCAGCCAAGCTGTGTGAGCCAGCTTGCCACCACCGGCGCGCGCACCGCTTCACCGCCGTCGATCAGTACGATGCGCGAGTTGCGCACGCCGACCCACTGGTCGGTGGCCTGGATCAGCTGGCCGCCGGGGGTGTGCTGGGCGCCGGGTATCGAGCCCTTGGCGAATTCCTCGGGGGTGCGCACATCGCAGAGATAGGTGGTGCGTTCGGCATCCTTGAACCATGCCGTGACTTCCGCAGGACTGACGCTGCGCAGTTTGAAGCGCGCCATCAGTTCGCGCGCGGCCTGCTGTTGCGCGGGCAATGCAGCGGCATCGAGGGTTTCGGGATAACGCAGCGTCGAGCCATGCTCGAGCTTGAGGTCAGACAGGAACCAGCCCTGGGTGCCGTTTTCCAGCGCGTACACCGGGTTCGGCACGCCGAAATTGATCAGCGTCTGCGCGCCGAGGATGGAGCGCGTGCGGCCGGCGCAGTTGACGACAATCTTGGTCTTCGGGTTTTTCACCATGCTCGCCACGCGGTACGGCAGCTCTGCATTCGGACAGCAGGTGCTGCCGGGTATGGTCATCTTGTGGTGTTCATGCAGCGGGCGGCCGTCGAACAGCACAAAGTCTTCGCCGGTTTCGCGCATCCGCACCAGGTCCTGGGCGGTGATGCGCGGCGTGTTGTAGGCATGTTCAACCATTTCGCCGAACAGCTTGCTCGGCACGTTGACGCCCTTGAACAGCGGGTAGCCTGCGGCCTTCCAGCTGCTGATGCCGCCGTCGAGCACTGCAAGGTTGCTGTAACCGGCTGCTGCAAGACGGGCCACGGCGCGTTGCGCGACGCCGGAGCGGCCATCATCGCAAAGCACGATGCGTGCAGTCTTGCGCGGCACCAGCGCGGCAATGCCCAGTTCGAGGCGGCTGTACGGCAGTGGCGTCGCAAACAGCAGGTGGTCTTCGCCGAATTCGCCGTCTTCGCGCACGTCCAGCAGCGCGATTTCGCCGCCGTCATGCAAGGCGGCCTGCAGGGCCGCGGGGGTAAGCGTGGCATGTGACTTGGTGGGTGCTGTGCTCATCTCGACTCCGTAATTCAGCAAAAATGCAGCACAGTCCCGGCAGCACGATCGTGCGCCGGAGACGGCTGCTACCGGTTATTTTTTGTCTTTGCCGAGCAGGCCGCCAAGCAGGGCGGCTGTCGGCCGGGTGCTGCGCAGCCGGGGCGGCGGCGGGGCGGCCACACGTTCGGCAGCGGCCGTTGAAGGCTGGTAAGGCTTGTTGAAATCAAAACCGTCCGCTGCAACCATCGGGCGCGGCGCGGGCGGCGGTGTGCTGCTGTGCCGTTTTGGCGCTTCGTCACGGGGTTCACGCTCTTCCGGGCGGCTGCGGCGCGGCCGCTCGTCGCTGCTTTCCCCGGCAGTCTCGCGCGGAATCGCCCGCTTCAGCAGTTTCTCGATATCGGCGAGCAGGCGGTGTTCATCGGGGCAGACCAGCGAGATCGCCTCGCCCGGCATGCCGGCACGGCCGGTGCGGCCGATGCGGTGCACGTAATCCTCGGGGGTGTACGGCAGCTCGTAATTGATCACGAACGGCAGTTCCTCGATGTCTATGCCGCGTGCCGCGATGTCGGTGGCGACCAGCACTGTGGCCCGGCCTTCCTTGAAATCGGTCAGTGCCTGTTCGCGCTCGGCCTGGGTGCGGTCGCTGTGGATCGCCGTGGCATTGATGCCATCGCGCACCAGTTCGCGCGCGAGCTTGTTGCAGTCGCGCTTCATGCGCAGGAACACCAGCACCTGCTTCATGTCGCGTGAGCGGATCAGCTGCACGAGCAGCGCGCGCTTGCGCAGCGCCTGCACTTCGTAGACCTGGTGCTTGACCAGGTCGGCCGGTGCATTGCGGCGCGCAACCTCGATCAGCGTCGGGTTGCGCAGCATCTGGTTGGCGAGTTTCTTGATCTCGTCGGAAAAGGTCGCCGAGAACAGCAGGCTCTGGCGCTGCGCAGGCAGCAGGGCGAGGATGCGCCGGATGTCGGGCAGGAAGCCCATGTCGAGCATGCGGTCGGCTTCGTCAAGGATCAGGATTTCGACCTGTCCCAGCGCGACACTTTTCTGCTGCACATGGTCGAGCAGGCGTCCCGGCGTGGCGACGAGGATTTCGATGCCCTCGCGCAATGCCTTGGTCTGCGGCTGCATGTCGACACCGCCGTAGACCACGGTCGAACGCAGCTTCATGAATTTGCCGTAGGCCTTGACGCTGTCGCTGACCTGGGCCGCGAGCTCACGCGTCGGTGTCAGCACCAGCGCGCGCACCGGATGGCGTGCCGGAGAGGGGCTGGAATTGGCGTAGGGCGCCAGCAGCTGCAGCATCGGCAGCGTGAAGCCGGCGGTCTTGCCGGTGCCGGTCTGGGCGCAGCCCATGATGTCGCGGCGCTCGAGCACCGCGGGGATTGCTTTCGCCTGAATCGGCGTTGGTTCGGTATAACCCTCGTCGGCGACGGCGCGCTGCAACTCGGGGATCAGATTCAGTTCGGCAAACGACATGAGCGGAGGCAACTGCGGCTGTAGGGACTGCGCCGGCGGAGGTTCAGCGACAATGTCGCGAGCGCCGGTCACGATGCACCGGGCTGGCCGGAGCAGGGCAGTGCGGTAAAAGGAAGGATGAATGCAGGGAAGTCACGCCGCCGGAGTATAGCCTGACCGGGGCCCCGGGGCCAGCGGCAGCCGCGACGTTCAGAGGGGAAATTTCTCCAATAATTCAGAAATCTGGTAAATTTCCCCGAGCTTTCTGCAGGTGCTGGGTGCAAACAAGGTTTGGCAGGATGTTTTCCACCGGCAGTTCGCCTTCCGTCCTGGTGTGTTTTCGGTCCACCAGTGATCCGGCCGGCGGCACTGCCGACGCAAGATCAACGTGTTCAACACAGGATGATTCTGCGCAACATGGACGGCGACTTTCCGATGCTGCATGAGGCGGTGACCGTGAACCGGTTTCCGCTGATCCTGACCCTGGATACCCACGGTGTGCCCCACCGCTGGATCAGCTGGCAGCACGCCTGCTATTACTACTCGAAAAACCAGGTCGCATGGAGCCTTGGCGAACGTGCCTTCACCGTGACCGGCGGCCTTAACCGTGTCACCGGCAAACGTTCCAGCATCAGCGGCTCGAGCATCATCGCGATCAAGGGCAAGGCGATGGCGATGCGCTCCTTCAACCGCGTGCCGCCGCTGAACAACCGCGAGCTGTTCCACCGCGACCGCCATATCTGCGCGTACTGCGCCACCGGTTTTTCCGGCACGCGGCTGACGCGAGACCATATCGTGCCGTTCTCGAAAGGCGGGCGCGACACCTGGATGAACGTGGTCACCGCCTGCCGTGCCTGCAACGAAAGAAAAAGTGACCGCACTCCGGAAGGCGCGGGTATGGAACTGGTGTACCTGCCCTATGTGCCGAACCGCGCCGAGTATCTGATTCTCACCAACCGGCGCATCCTTGCCGACCAGATGGAATTCCTCGCGCAGCATGTGCCGGCGCAAAGCCGGCTGCATCAACCCGCCTGAATCAACGCGGTTTGAATTCGCGCATTGCTGCGCGTATTTCATCGGCAGAAGGCGGCTTGCGTTCGCGGAAGATCAGCCAGAGCAGGGCGCCGTTGATCAGGATGAAGGTGATCTCGATGTAGAGCAGGGTTTCGACGATGACGTGTGCGGGTTTTTTCGCGAACACGAAATAGAACCCTTCAAAAGTCGGAATTGCCGCCTTGGTCACCGCGAACACCGATTCCATCGGCGGGAACAGCAGCATCAGCAGCAGATTGGCGCCGGTAAAGATCAGGGCAGCCGACTGCAGCGTCAGGCTGCTGCGTTTGGCGCCCCCGGCATTGGCGGTTTCGGGTTTGTCGCGCAGCAGCAGCCAGGCGATCGCCAGGTTCACCAGCACCACCATGACTTCGATGGCCAGGAAGTTGGCGTTGATCGTGCCCAGCGGCGGCAGGTTGGCCAGGAAATAAAAACCGGAAAACACCGGCAGGCTGGATGCGGCGACCGAAAACTGATCGACCGGCGGGAACAGACCGATGAGCACCAGATTGACCAGTGCAACTGCCAGTGCAATCCCTTGATTGCGATTCATGCGTACCTGCCAGAAAAAAACCTGCGAAAGTATAACGGAAGCGCTTTGCGTCATTGACCGTTTTCATGGGGCTTCGTGATGCTGTCACGCGCGATGCCACACGATGGATACCAGGTTTTGTTATGATGCCGCCGACCATGTGCCGCAAGCGGCTGATTTGAAAGATATTTTTGATAATAGACCTGCATAGCCATTCGACTTGTTCCGACGGCCTGCTCGCGCCTGCAGAACTGGTTGAACGCGCCGTACAGCGCGGTGTTGATGTGCTGGCGCTGACCGATCATGACGAACTGAAGGGGCTGCCGGCAGCGCGCGAAGCCGCGGCACACTGGGGGCTGCGGCTGATCGATGGTGTCGAGATCTCGGTGCTGTGGGAGGAGGTCACGCTGCACATCGTCGGCCTTGCGCTGGATCCGCAGCAGACCGCACTGGTCGAAGGGTTGGCCGCGGTGCGTACCGGCCGCGAGCAGCGCGCGCAACGCATCGCGCAGAGCCTGGATGCGATCGGCATCCCGGGCACGCTGGAAGGCGCGCGCCGTTATGCCAAGAATCCCGAACTGGTCAGCCGCGCGCATTTTGCGCGTTACCTGGTCGAAGCCGGGCAGGCTCCGGATACCAATGCGGTATTCCGCCGATTCCTGACGCCAGGCAAACCGGGTTTTGTGCCGCACCAGTGGCCGACACTGGCCGAAGCGCTGGGCTGGATTCATGGCGCCGGTGGCATTGCGGTGATTGCCCATCCCGGGCGCTACGATCTGGGCGCAGCCCAGTGCGACCGCCTGCTCGAGGAGTTTGTTGCGCTCGGCGGACGCGCGGTTGAAGTGGTGACCGGGTCTCACGCACCGGATGAATTCGTGACCTGGGCGCGCCATGCACGGCGCTTCGGGCTGCTGGCTTCCGCTGGTTCCGATTTTCACGGGCCGGGCGAGGGTTATCGCGACATCGGCAGCGTGCCTGCGTTGCCGGCCGGTTGCGAGCCGGTATGGACGCTGTTCTGAGGCCGGAGCGACCAGCGCACGGCCAGCGGCCGACTCATCATGTCGCAGTATTTTTCAGTCCACCCGAAGAACCCGCAGCCGCGCCTGATCAAGCGCGCGGCGGAGATCATCCGTGACGGCGGCGTGATCGTCTATCCGACGGATTCCTGTTACGCGCTGGGTTGCCATATCGGCGACAAGGCGGCGATGCAGCGCATTCGCAGCATCCGCGCGGTGGACGAACGCCACCACCTGACACTGGTCTGCCGCGACCTGTCCGAGCTGGCCACCTATGCGCGGGTCGACAACAGCCAGTTCCGTTTGCTGAAAAATGCGACGCCCGGCAGTTATGTGTTCATCCTCGAAGCCACGCGTGAATTGCCGAAGCGGCTGCAGCACCCGAAGCGCCGCACCATCGGCCTGCGCATCCCCGACCATCCGGTGGTCGATGCTTTGCTTGCCGAGCTGGGCGAGCCGATCCTGTCATCAACGCTGCTGTTGCCCGGCGACGAACAGCCTGAAACCGATGCCTCGAATATCCGCGAGCGGCTGGAGCATCAGGTGGATCTGGTGCTGGATGGCGGTTCCTGCGGGCTGGAACCGTCAACGGTGGTAGACCTGACCGGGCCGGAACCGGTGGTAACACGGGCAGGCAAGGGCGCCTTGGCACCCTTGGGTCTGTGATGCATGCGTTAAAATGGACCCCGGCAGGCCGATTATTCAATAAAATAATGTAAGCCATTGATTTTATTGAATAAATAATTCATCCTGTTCATCCCTTCATTCAACCCGGCAATTCATGTTTGAAAATCGCGTTTTATCCGGCATGCGCCCGACCGGCGCCCTGCATTTTGGCCATTACCACGGCGTACTGAAAAACTGGGTCAAGCTGCAGCACGAGCACCAGTGCCTGTTCTTCGTTGCCGACTGGCATGCCCTGACCACGCACTACGACGACCCGCAGACCATCGAAAACCACGCCTGGGACATGGTGGTGGACTGGCTGGCTGCCGGTGTCGATCCGGCACAGGCCACGCTGTTCATCCAGTCCAAGGTGCCGGAGCATGCCGAACTGCACCTGCTGCTGTCGATGATCACGCCGCTGTCCTGGCTGGAACGGGTGCCGACCTACAAGGACCAGCAGGAAAAGCTCGCCGAGAAGGATCTGGCGACCTACGGCTTCCTTGGTTATCCGCTGCTACAGAGTGCGGACATCCTGATTTACCGCGCCAACCAGGTGCCGGTGGGTGAAGACCAGGTGCCGCACGTCGAGATCACCCGCGAGATTGCGCGCCGTTTCAACCACGTCTTCGGCCGCGAACCCGGCTTCGAGGAAAAAGCCGAAGCCGCAATCAAAAAACTCGGCGCCCGCCGCGGCAAGCTTTACCGCAAGCTGCGCACGGATTATCTGGAGCAGGGCGACAACGAGGCTCTGGATGCGGCGATGGCGCTGCTCGAAGAAACCCAGAACCTGCCCCTGGGCGACCGCGAGCGCCTGTTTGGTTACATCGAGGGCGGCGGCAAGGTGATCCTGACTGAACCGCAAGCCCTGCTGACCGAAGCGGCCAAGATGCCGGGGCTGGATGGACAGAAAATGTCCAAGTCCTACAACAACACCATCGCCCTGCGTGAAACCCCGGAAAACGTGGCAAAAAAGGTCAAAACCATGCCCACGGACCCGGCGCGCATCAAGCGCACGGATCCCGGCGACCCCGACAAATGCCCGGTCTGGCAGCTGCACCAGGTGTATTCGGACGAGGCCAAAAAACAGTGGGTCCGGCAGGGTTGCCGTAGCGCCGGCATCGGCTGCCTGGAGTGCAAGCAGCCGGTGATCGACGCCATCGTCGCCGAACAGAAGCCGATGCGCGAACGTGCCGAACGCTACCTCGACGACCCGACCCTGGTCCGCAACATCATCGCCGACGGTTGTGAAAAGGCCCGCAAACTCGCCCAGGAAACCCTGCGCGACGTGCGCGAGGTCATGGGGCTGGATTACTCGTTGTAACCGATCCCGCCTGGATTCAGGCGGCAGTCCGGCTTTCCTGAAATACCCGTATTGGGTCCGGGCAGAGGCCTGCCTGGGTCCAGCCGGGTGGCTCGGATACCCGCATGGCCATCTCTTATTGACCCCGACCTTGACTTTACATAATACTGATTATACGGTAAATGAAGGCCACTCAGGCGGGATAGGAAATCCAACTAAAACAATTAAATTCAGTTGGTTACACCAGCTCTTCGAAGTAATTTCTCAACTTCAGGATGATTGCGAGAAACGGCCAAACTCAGCGCTGAATGACCGGCGGCGTTGACCACCTTGGGGTCGGCGCCATGTTCCATCAACAGCAGCACCATCTGCAGATGGCCTTCCCGTGCTGCCATCATCAAGGCGGTAATGCCGTTGTCAGCGCTGGCATTGACCTCGGCACCCTTGCCGATCAGCAGCCTGGCGACATCGACCCGGTTGCGGGAAGCGGCATAGATCAAGGGTGTCCAGCCACTCTGGTTCACAGGTGCGCCGGCATCCAGCAGCATCCGGGCAACCTCGGTATGGCCATGGATGGCGGCCAGCATCAGCGCACTTTCACCAATCGGGCTGCGGGCATGCAGCCGAGGCATGCCCGCCAGGATGACCCGGACCACGGCCGGTTTGCCCTCCCGGGCGGCCATCATCAGCAGGGTTTCGCCCTGGGGGCTGACGGTATCGACGTCCATGCCACGGCGCAGCAGGTCGGTGACGACGTTTTCGTTGTCATTGCGGATGGCGAGCAGCATGTCTTCATAGGCGCTGGCCTGGGCCGGCGTTGCCGATATGAACATCGCTGCCAGTATCAAGAACAGGGTTGTTACCCGGAGATTTTTCATAAGCTATTGTTTATATTGAATAATTTTTTGAAATTGGTGGTGGTGGCCGCAGCCAGTTCCTGCAGCGGAATGCCGCGAAGACGGGCAATTTCCTCTCCGACATGGCGTACCAGCCCCGGTTCATTGGTTTTTCCACGAAACGGCACCGGCGCGAGATAGGGCGAATCGGTTTCGATCAGCATCCGCTCCAGCGGCACCTGGCAGGCCACGGCCTTCAGTTCAAGGGCGTTCTTGAAGGTCACGATGCCGGAAAAGGAAATATAGAAGCCGAGGTCCAGCGCTGCATCGGCTACCGCCTGGCTTTCGGTGAAGCAGTGCATCACCCCGCCCGCCTGTTCCGCACCCTCCTCGCGCATCAGGCGCAGCGTGTCTTCGGCCGCCGAGCGGGTATGGATGATCAGAGGTTTGCCGGTTTCACGGGAGGCGCGGATGTGGTTGCGGAAGCGCTGGCGTTGCCATTCGAGGTCGCCGGTCAGGCGGTAGTAATCGAGTCCGGTTTCGCCAATGGCGATGATTTTCGGATGATCTGCCAGCTTCACCAGCTGCGCGACCGTGGGTTCCTCGAGGTCGGGGTAGTCCGGATGCACACCGACCGAGGCATACAGATTGTCGTGGGCTTCGGCCAGCGCCAGCACCCGCGGAAAATCCTCGAGGGTGACACTGACACACAGCGCGGTGTCGACCGCGTTGTCACGCATTTTGGCGAGTATTTCCGGCAGCCGTCCGGCCAGTTCCGGAAAATCGAGGTGGCAGTGCGAGTCGACAAACATGGCTTTCAGGCCGCGCGGCGCACCGGATTGAGCAGCGCGTGGTAGGCCAGCAGCACACTTTCCATATACAGCTTCGCATTCAGCGGATGCTGCACATGGCGCTGCTCGCGGGTCAGTTTGCGCTGCAGGCGCAGTGCCGCCAGCGGTTCGATGCGGCGTGACAAAAGGGTGATTTCGCGGACGAAATCCGGGTTGTAGCGGATGCGGCCGAGCATGCGCTGTTCAACCAGATCGCCGGTCCATTTCTGCAGCCAGCCGACAAAACGCTCCAGCGGCAGGTCGCGCAGCGACTCGGCGGCGGTGAGCGGGTCAAAACTGCTGTCAGCCAGCAGGCGCAGGAATTCGCTGCGACCGGCCAGTTCATCACCGGCACTAAGCGCCTGTGCCAGCAGGGGCGCGCCGGAAGCCTGGGCGAGCACCACCTCGGGTTGTGCCACGCCCTGCGCTTTCAGCCAGTCCAGCGCTTCGGCGGTTGCCGGTCGCGCCAGTGGCAGTTGCCGGCAGCGGCTGAGGATGGTGCGCAGCAGGCGCTGGGGACGGTGGCTGACCAGGATGAAATGGGTGTGCGCCGGTGGTTCTTCCAGATTTTTCAGCAGGGCATTCGCCGCTGCCACATTCAGTGCCTCGGCCGGGCTGACCACGATCACCTTGCGCCCGCCGCGATGGCTGGCGACATGGATGTAATCATGCAGTTCACGCACCTGTTCAATGGTGATCCAGGCACTGGCCTTGCCCTCCTTCTCCTTCGGCTTGGCGCCCTCCCCGGTTTCATCGGCCGGCATGTCGGCCTCGGGCTGCAACATGCGGAAATCCGGATGGTTGCCGCCATCAAACCAGCCGCAGGAGGCGCACTGGCCGCAGGCACGTCCATTCGGCCGGGGTTGCTCGCAGAGCAGGCTGCGCGCCAGTTCGATCGCCATGTCCTGCTTGCCGATGCCGCGCGGACCGCGCAGCAGCAAGGCGTGCGGCAGGCTGCCGGCTTGGTGCAGCAGGTCATTGAGCGGGGTTTCGAGCCATTGCACCATCAGCGCGCTGCTTTCCCGGAACAGATCGTCTGCACGATGATTTCAAGCTCCCTGCGGATGTCTTCGATGCTGCGGCTGGCGTCGATGACGCGGATCCGCTGCGGATTTTCCTGCGCCCGGCGCAGATAGGCGGCACGCACCCGCTCAAAAAATGCCGTCTGCTCTCGTTCAAAGCGGTCCGGTTCGCGTGCCGAACGGCTGCGCGCACGGCCGATTTCCGGCGCGAGGTCGAAGTACAGGGTCAGATCAGGCTGCAGATCGCCCTGTACCCAGCGTTCGAGGTCGGCAATACGTGTCCAGGGCATGCCGCTGCCGCCGGACTGGTAGGCATAGGTGGCGTCGGTAAAGCGGTCGCAGAGCACCCAGCGTCCGGCTTCCAGCGCGGGGCGAATCACCCGGGCAATGTGTTCGTTGCGCGCGGCGAACATCAGCAGCGCTTCGGTGTCAGGCTGGCGCGGTTCGCCGCCGTGGAGCATCCATTCGCGCAGGGTTTCGCCTAGCGCGGTGCCGCCGGGTTCGCGCGTGACGGTGAGACCGGTACCCACTGCCGCGAGTCGTTCGCGCAGCCATTCCAGATGTGTGGTCTTGCCCGCGCCGTCCATGCCTTCCAGCGTGATGAACAGGCCGCGGTTCATCGCGCTGCTCATCGTCTTCCCCGGCGCTGGTACTGATCAACCGCGCGTTCGTGTTCGGCCAGGGTTCTGGAAAACTTGGAGCTGCCATCGCCGCGTGCAACGAAATACAGCGCATCGCTAGCGGCGGGATTCAGCGTGGCACGCAGGGCTTCGAGTCCGGGCATGGCGATCGGGGTTGGCGGCAATCCGTTGCGGGTATAGGTATTGTAGGGCGTGTCGGTCAGCAGGTCGCGCTTGCGGATGTCGCCGTCGAAGGTCGGGCCGATGCCGTAGATCACCGTGGGGTCGGTCTGCAGGCGCATGCCGATGCGCAGGCGGTTGATGAACACGGCGGCGACCAGTGGCCGCTCGCTGGCGCGGCCGGTTTCCTTTTCAACAATCGAGGCCAGGATCAGCGCCTCGTACGGCGTCTGTAACGGCAGGCTGGCGGCGCGCTGTTGCCATTGCTCGGCGAGATGTTTCTGCATCAGCCGGTGCGCGCGCTTGAGGATGGCCACATCGCTGCTGCCGTCGCTGAAATGGTAGGTATCGGGATAGATCCAGCCTTCCGGCGTCTCAGCGTCAATGCCGATGCGATGCGCCGCGTCGCGGTCGCCAAGCCCCGCCAGTTCGGAACGGATTTTCGGATGTGCTTCGAGCGCCTTGCGCACCTGGGCAAAATTCCAGCCTTCGACGATGGTCAGCGCGATCTGCGCCACGTCGCCACGGGTCATTTGCTGCAGCAACTCCAGCGGCGTCAGCGGCGCATTGAATTCGTAGTTGCCGGCTTTCAGGCGGCCGGACTCACCCAGCACCCGGGCCAGTAATTCGAAAGGTTCCGGCCTGCCGATGATGCCGGCTGCGGCAAGCTGGGCGGATACCGAGCGCAGGCTGCTGCCGCTGCGCACGTCAAAAGTCATGCTGGCGGCCGGCCACTGCAGCGTATGCTGGGCGTAGGCATAAAGCCCGGCGGCCGCGGCGAGTACGGCCAGGACTGCGGCAATCAGCGCACGTTTAATGAAGCGCATCATCCGGGTAATCCTGCAAGTTCATCCAGCCATTCCTGCAGGTGGTAAGCAGCGGAGAACCCCTGCCAGTGCCGTTCACCCAGCCGGGCCACCGGCCATACGCCGATCAGGCTGTTGACCAGCAGCAGGCCGTCGGCATCCTCGAGCCGTGCGCGGTTGATGGCATCAATACGCACGGAAAATCCGTGGCTGGCCCCGGTTTCGAGCATGGCCTGGCGGATCACGCCGGCAACGCCGCAGGCGGAAAGATCGGGCGTCACCAGTGCACCCTGCTCGATGATGAACAGGTTGCAGCGGGTGCCTTCGATCAGATGTCCCGCACTGTCCCCGAGCAAACCTTCCGCGATTTCCGCGTCTTGCCATTCCGCCCGGGCCAGCACGTTTTCGAGGCGGTTGAGATGCTTGATTCCGGCAAGCCGCGGCTGTGACGCCAGCGTGGTGCTGCAGTAACGCACGCTGACACCGTCACGGGGCCAATGTGCGGGATGGTCAGGCAATGGCGATGCGGAAACAATGCGCCGTGCTTGCGCGGCTTCGGGTATGGCGTAGCCGCGCCCGCCGCTGCCGCGGGTCACGGTGATGCGGATGGCGCAGTCCGGATGTTTGCCGGCGATCCGGGCGAGATCCGCGCGCAGATCCTGCTCCGCAGGCGGCGTGATGCCCAGTGCACGACAGTCCCCTGCAAGTTTGGCGTAATGACGATCCCACAACGGGGCGATGCCGCCGCGCAAAGGAAGTGTGCGGAACACGCCATCGCCATAGGCGAGGCCGCGGTCATCGGCGGGAATCTGGTTCCCGGGCTGGCCGTCAATCAG
>JAIENU010000197.1 GCA_019751125.1 Burkholderiales bacterium
TCAAGCCGGATATCGCGGCCGATGTCCTCATCCGCAGCCGCGGCGGCTTTTTTCGGTTTCACTTTGGCATCCATTGCAGGTTTCCCAATGTCTCAATACTTGTTGGCAATCGGCAGTTCCTGGGCCGGGAACAGCGTGATGATCTTCGCACCGTCCGGCGTCAGCACCACCTCTTCCTCGATGCGCGCAGCCGACACGCCATCCTTGGCCGGGCAGAAGGTTTCGACGGCGAAGACCATGCCGGCCTTCAGCTCGTACGGATCCTTGAACGAGTTCAGCCGCGAGATCAGGGGCCGTTCGTGCAGACCGAGGCCGAGGCCGTGGCAGAAGTTCAGGCCGAAGGCCGCCATCTCGGTCTCAAAGCCGATCTCGGTGCACTTCGGGAACATCTTCGCCACCGCGTCGGTGGACACGCCGGGCTTGAGCATCGCGATGGCATCGTCCATCCACTTGCGCGCGCGCTTGTAGGCATCGTGCTGCGCCGGCGTGGCGCTGCCCACGGTGAAGGTGCGGTAGTAGCAGGTCTTGTAGCCCATGTACGACTGGATCAGGTCGAAGTAGGCCTGGTCGCCGGGGCGGATCAGCCGGTCGGTGAAGTTGTGCGGGTGCGGGCTGCAGCGTTCGCCGGCAATCGCATTGACCGCCTCCACGCAGTCCGAACCCATTTCGTAAAAACGCTTGGTCGCCATCGCGACGATTTCGTTTTCGCGCACACCCGGCTTCAGCGCTTCGAAAATGTCCTGATACACGCCGTCGCCCATCGCCGCGGCGGTATTGAGCAGCGTGATCTCGTCATGGCTCTTGATCTCGCGCGCGTCGAGCATCACCTGCTGGCCGTCCATCACCTTCAGGCCCAGCTTCTGCAGCGCGAACAGGAAGGGCGGCTCGACCACGTCGATGCCGATCGGCATGTCGGCGACACCTTCCTGCTTGAGGATGTCGTAAATCTCCTTGGCAGCCGCCTCGAACAAACCGACTTTCGGCGACACCGCGCCGCGCAGGCCGGCCAGACCCGGGATTGAATGATTCTTCGGCAGCCAGGGCGCATAGAGCTTGTGGTGGCGCACCGCGGAACCGAAGTCCCAGACCCAGGGTTCGCCGTTGCCGGTGAGCAGGCACCAGCGCGTGAGCTTGTCGCGCGCCCATTCGCCGATCACCGTGCTCGAGATGTAGCGCATGTTGATCTGGTCGAACACCAGCAGCGCGCCGAGTTTGGATTTTTTCAGCGCATTGCGCGTGCGCGCGAGGCGGTACTCGTGCAGGCGGCGGAAATCGACACGCTCCTCGAAGTCCACCTGCATGCGGCCCGGCGCCTGCAGCGGACGGTCCCAGCGATGGTTGGGATTCGCCGGATCGTACAAACCATCCGGCGCCGAAGACACCCGCTTCTTCGGATCGATCCCCGAGGCCTTGACCAGCTTCGGTTCGACTTTTTTCGTTTTCCGCGCCATTAAAATTTCTCCAATAAAATCAATTGCTTATGCATATCCACCAATCTCAATCGGCTTTGATGCCCGCCCCTTTGATGATCGGCGTCCAGCGTTCAATCTCGCTTTTTACAAAAGCCTGCAATTCGGCGGGCGTCGAAGGTGAGGCGATCGCACCACGCTGCAGCAGGCCATCGCGCACCTCCTGCGTGTTGAGGATGGCGGTGACTTCCTTGTGCAGTTTGTCGACGATGGGCTTGGGCACCTTCGCGGTGGTGAACAGGCCGAACCACAACTCGGCGACCATGCCCGGTATGCCGGCCTCAGTGGCACTGGGGATGTCCGGCGCGCCGGGGAAGCGCTCCTTGCCCGACACCGCCAGCGCACGCACCTTGCCCGATTTCAATTGGGCATAAGCGGTGATCGGCGACAGGAAGGAAATCTGTGTCTCACCCGACAGGATGGAAGTCAGCGCGAAGCCGGCACTCTTGTACGGAATGTGCTGGATATCGGCCTTGGTCACCTGCTTGAACAATTCACCGGTGAGGTGGCTGATGGTGCCGTTGCCGGCCGAGGCGTAGGTCAGCGGCTTCTGTTTCGACAGCGCCACCAGTTCCGGCACCGACTTTGCCTGCACCGAAGGGTGCAGCACCAGCACGGTGACGCCGGTCGTCGTTTTGGTGATCGGCGAAAAATCCTTCAGCGGGTCATAACCACGGTTCGGATATAGCGCGACCGCGCTGACCATCGGCCCGGCGTGGCCCATCACCAGCGAATAGCCATCGGGCGTGGCCTTGGCCACCACTTCGGCGGACAGCGTGCCCCCGGCCCCGGCGCGATTGTCCACCACCACCGGCTGGCCCCAGCGCTCGCCGAGCCGCTGGCCGATATAACGCGACAGATAGTCGGCGGTACTGCCCGCGCCCTGCCCCATGATACGGATCGGACGCGAGGGATATTTGTCCGCCGGTTCCGTTGCCTGCACGGGCAAGGCGCCCAGCAACAAGGCACAGGCCATTACGGACATTCCGCTGTTCAGGATATTCATGTTTTCCTCCGGTTCGGTGGTGTGCAGGATCAAAGTCCCGCTTTGTTTTGATAACTCAGGTCCATGTATTTTTCCGGCGCGCCCTTGGGTGTGGTCAGCCCCTCGGCCTGCCAGTAGACATCGATCACCTGCTGCACACCGGCGGCGTCAATGGACGGCAGCGGCCGCGCGACGAAGGCATCGAAGGCCTTGCTCGCGAGCTCCGGGGCGATGTTCAGCCGCGTGGGCAGCAAGGTGATGGCCTCCGCCTTGTTCGCCGCATTCTTCAGCCAGTGGCAGGCACCGCGGAAGGCGCGGATGAAAGCAACGAGGCGTTCACCATTCTGCGCAGCCCAGCTGCGGCGGCAGGCGGCGATCGAGCCGGGATAGGTCGGAAAAAACTGCGTGGTGGTGCCCAGCGAACCCAGGCCCAGCGCGAACAGGTTGCGGTCAAACGGCGGATTGAGCCAGCTCGCCGCACCCTTGCCCGCCTTCATCGCATCGAAGCGCTCCTGCGAGCCGCCGATCTCGACGAAGCGGTAATCGGTTTTGGCGAGGCCATTCTCGGCGAGCAGCTTGCGCAGCAGCAGCGCATAACCGCTGTTGGCGCCATCGACGACGATGTCGCGGCCTTTCAGGTCGGCCAGTGATTTCACATCCTTCGCCGCCACCAGCGACAACTCCGGCGCATGGCCCTGGGCCATCACGATGCACAGGTCGCTGCCGGTCTCGACGGCACGCACCACATGGTCGGACTGCTGGAAACCGATGTCGTAACCGCCGCTGCGCATCTGCTCGAGCTGATGGGTTGAAGAGCCGGTGAGCGTGACGTCCACCGCCACACCCTCGGCCTCGAACATCCTGCGGCCCTGCGCCACATACAGCGGCCAGGCATTCACACCTTCAGAAATGATCGCCAGTTTTACCGGCGCTGCTGCGGCTGCGGACATGCGCTCCTCGCGGATATTTTTGGGTTGTAGTTGCGGTTGTGGTTGCTTGTGTGCGGCAGTGAACTCCTGCCAGGCACTGAAGCAGCCCGATTGCGCCGCAGCCCTGCCGAGACGCCCGGGCATCCTAGACTTTGGTCAACCAATAGTCAACGATTTGGCCAAATTGGTTGACTGTGGCTGCTGGCCGGCCACACCTGCCGTGATGCGCCGCACAAGAGTGGAATAACCCCATACCGCAATCACCCTAGCCTGATTCATGGTTGCGATCATTACAGCCAATTACAACCAATTGACCGAATTGGTACAAGGCCGCACAATCCGCGCTCGGAGCCATCCCGCAGCGTATCCATCCCCGTTTCCGGAGCCCATGTCCACCTTCCGCCGCCCCGCCGATCCCAGCACCGACACCGGCAATCTGCGCCGCAACGGCAAGCGTGACCGCGCACAGGAGATCCGCAACTTCCTGCTCGAAGCAGTGGCCCAGGGCATCGTCGGTCCCGGCGGCAAGCTGCCGACCGAGCGCGAGCTGGCTGCGCGTTTCGGCATGCCGCGCAATACCGTGCGCAAGACACTGGCCCAGCTCGAAGCCGAAGGCACCATCACCCGCCACGTCGGCCGCGGCACCTATCTTGCCGACACCGGCGGTTTTCCCGCCGACAGCATCACCCACACCAGCCCGGCCGAGTTGATGGAGGCACGGATGCGGCTGGAACCGGCGATGGCCGAGCTGATCGTGATCAACGCCACACCGGCCGACTTCGAACGCATGGAAACCTGCCTCGACCGCGCCGAGCGCGGCACCTCGCTCGACGATTTCGAGGTCTGGGACGCCGCCCTGCACCAGGCGCTGGCCGCGGCCACCCACAACCGCTTCGTGATCCGCGTCTTTGACATGGCCACCGCGGTGCGCCACCAGACCGAGTGGGGCAAGCTCAAGGACCGCGTGGTCACCCCCGAGCGCCGCCTCAAATACCAGGAAGAACACCGCACCATCGTCAGCGCGCTGAAGGCCCGCGACGCCGACCGTGCCCGTGCCGCCATCCTCGCCCACCTGCAGCACGCCCGGCGTAATCTGTTCGGCTTCTGAGGCCTTGCCGGAAACACTGGTTTTGGCCTTGACAGACCGCCACGCCCGGTGTCGAAGCGTGATGTTGATATCTTGGTGCAGCGCAGCCGCGCACGCCGCCTACAAAAATCTGTAATCAGCGTCAATCACCACCACCACGGCAAGACACTCCACGGGCAAATGCGCGCTAAGTGTTTGACGCAAAGGGGCTTTTGCGACACTTTTTTGACACATCACAACCCATTGTTTTTAAATCCTTTTTCACCCCTCTCCGAGAGGGAAACAACACCCTGAAATTTATTTTGCGAAGATCAGCCCGGCAATCCGCAGGACTGCAGGCCCCACAATACGGGAGACTCGTGGGCTGGCACGAAAAACCATGCACATTTTCTGTGGATAAGTCTGTGAGCAAGCCGAAAAAACGCAAGCCCGAAAGGGGATGCGCGCCACACTTAGCTGAAGTGCTTACTTTTTCAGCAAAATCACGCCGGCCGCTGCTCAGCGCAATCCTGCCGGTTTTTTTCATCATGCTCGCACTGCTCGCGCACCCTGCTGGTGCGCAGGCGCTGACCGTGGAGCCACTGGCCGTACTGCACGACCTGCCACGCCCCGCCGAAGCCCGCCACCGGCTTGAACTGCGTGTGGTGGTGCTTCATGAAGCCTGGAGCCACGATGAAATCCAGGCCGCAGTGCATGAAGCTGCGCGCATCCTCGGCCAGTGCGGCATCCACGGCAGCAGGGTCGATCTGCTGCGCGTCAATGCACCGCAGGCGCAGCGTCATTTTGATCCGCCGCAGTCACGCCAGCTCGCTCGTGCGCTCGACCTGCCGAAGCCCGCACTGTTTTTCACCGCCGGCACGCGGCAGCTTCCGGCCTACGACGCCGTGGCCTACGGCCGCAGCAACAGCCGGCGCAGCCCAGAGCTGGCGAGCACGGTGTGGATCGCCCCCGGTGCACGCGACCTCGGCATCGTCATCGCCCACGAGCTGGTGCATGTGCTGATGGACAGCGGCGAACATGTCGCCACGCCGGGCAACCTGATGGCCGAGGACACCACGCCCGGCAACACCGTGCTCACTGCCGCGCAATGCGGACGCATCACCGACGCCGGCAGCCGCCAAGGTCTGCTGCGGGGCGTAGACTGAAACCATGACCAGCCACGCAGCAGAAGGTCCGTGGAACCCCGGACTGCAATCGCAGATCCCCGAGGCGCTGCTGCCGCTGGCGACGATCCATCGCGCCGAACACGTACACACCGCGCTGCGTGAAGCGCGCGAACTCGCCGACCTCACCGGACTGCCGATGGAGGAACTGGTCGCCTTCCGCGCCGAACGCCTGGTGCTGCACGAGCTGCTCGCCCGCGTCACCGCCGACTTCACCGTCGAGGACGGCCAGAAAACCGAAGACCTTGGCATCAACTTCCGGCGCATGACCGAGGCCATCCTCAGCAGGCACATCGTGCCCGAGCTGCCACGCATCGCCGAAGAACATGAGGCCCTGCGCCTGCGCCTGCGTGCCGCGGCCGAGGCGGCACTGGACCGCGCACTCGGCCCGCAGGCTGCACCGGCCGCCGCGCAGCGTCCCGGCCTGATCGCCAGGTTGTTCGGACAGGCGAAGGCAACCCCGGCAGCAGCTGAAGCCGACGCCGAAAGCGGCGACATGCGCTGCGTACGGCAATGGGAGCGTGAAAGCGAAACCCTGCGCACAAGCGATCCGCTGCAGGCCGCCGCCTGTGCTGCGCTGGGGCGCGTGGCCGATGCGATGCTCACCCGCCACGGCCGGCTGTGGCGCGACACCGCGCTGATCGCGAAAGTAGCCACCGACCTCGCCGCCAACGACTACGGCAGCGAGGAGATCGGCCGCCGCATCGAGCCGTTGATCGAACGCGCCGCCGCCGCCGAGGGTTTCCGCCGCCTGCCGGTGCAGGCGCATCCGGTGGTGATGAACACCAAGGGCGCCTCCGCCGCGGGCAAGAGCACGCTGCGCCCGCTGCAGCGCGCGCTCGCCGCGCGGCTCGGCGTGAGCTGGCAGGACTTCGCGCTGATCAGCCCCGATATTTTCCGCAAGTTCCTGCTCGACTACTCGACGCTGGGCGAGGCCTACAAGTACGCCGGCTCCTTCACCGGCCACGAACTGCAGGTGGTCGACCGCAAGCTCGACCGCGTGATGGCGCACAAGGCCGCGCGCGGCGCGATGTCGCACCTGCTGATCGACCGCTTCCGCTTCGACACCTTCGCGCCGGCTTCCGACGTCGCCGGCAGCAACCTGCTGACGCGCTTCGGCGAAATCGTCTACCTGTTTTTCATGATCACGCCGCCGCATGCCACCGTCGAGCGCGCCTGGCACCGCGGCCTCGAGGTCGGCCGCTACAAGGCGGTAGACGACCTGCTCGCGCACAACATTGAGGCCTATACCGGCATGCCCGAGGTGTTTTTCACCTGGGCGCTCGCCGCCGACAAGAAGGTGCACTACGAATTCCTCGACAACAGCGTCGCACTCGGCGAAACCCCGCGCAGCATCGCCTTCGGCTGGAACGGCGAACTGAACGTGCTCGACGTCGGCGGCCTGATCAACATCGAGCGTTACCGCAAGATCAACGTCGAGGCCGGCGAAGCCGACGCCGTGTATCCCGGCAGTGATGACATGGCTGCCGCGCGCAACACCCAATTCCTTGAGCAATGTGTGCGGCGCCTGCCCCGCGTCAATTTCGCCGACCGCGACAGCGGCCGCATCTGGCTGCGCATCGCACAGGGCCGCGTGTTGTGGCAGGACACCGCTGCACTCGCGCTGGCGCTGCGCGATCCCGCAACCCGCGCCGGCATCGCCGCGATCGCACCGCAGGTGCTTGAAGCCCATGCAAGCACCACAACAGCAGCCACACCCGAGACACTCACCGCCGATGAACGCACCCACACCCTCGGCGCCTGGCGCCAATCGGCGACACAACCGTAAGCCATTGTTTTAATTCAATAATTTTAGGCATCCCGAAACATCTCCTTACAAACGATTACGGTGCGTTGCGAGGGCTTTGCCTAAGCTGTCGTCGTGATCTGCGGTCATGGATCACGCAGTACAGACCCGCATCACAGACCGAGTAGCCAGAAGGGCCAGGCGCAGCGGTTCAAAGCCGCCGCGCACAACCAAGGAGATGAACATGAAAAAACTGATCACTGCAGTGCTCTCAGCCGCACTGCTCGCCGCGGTGCCGGCCTATGCCGGTGGCGGGCATGATCGTGGTCATGGCCACGGTCACGGCAAACACCACTGGAAGCATGACAAGCATGCCTACCACTACGGCCCGCCGCGGCATGTGGTGCAGCATGTGCATCGCTACCATCCGCCGCGCGTGGTGCATCACTACTACGGCCCGTCGTACTATGCGCCGTCGTACTACAGCCCCTCGGCCGGCATCCACGTCGTGCTGCCGAACGTCTACATCCCCTTCAACTGACGTGGCGGCGCGTCCGGCGCTGCGCTTCGCGGGCCTATAATGCCGGCTCCTCCGGCAACCGCGGGCGCAGCGCCATGGACGGCAGCACCTCCCCCGAAATCAGGCTTCCGGCGGCCGATGGCCGCACGGAACTGTTTCGCCTGCGCGGACCGCGCAGCTACACCACCGCAACCTCACCCGCGCAGCTGACACGCATCGCCTACTCGGCGGCGCATGTCGTTGCCGATCCGCGCGCCCGCATCGATCCCTGGCTTGATTGCGCGGTGGACTGGGACGCCACACTCGCCTACCGCCGCACCCTGTGGAGCCTCGGCCTCGGCGTGGCCGAAGCGATGGACACCGCGCAGCGCGGCATGGGCATGGACTGGCCGCAATCGCTGGAGCTGATCCGCCGCTCGGTGGATGCAGCGAAGGACTTCCCCGGCGCACTCATTGCCTCCGGCTGCGGCACCGACCAGCTCGCGCCGGAAGATGCACGCAGCGTCGATGACGTAATCCGCGCCTATGAAGAACAAATGGCAGCGATCGAGGCCGCCGGCGGCCGGCTGATCCTGATGGCCAGCCGCGCGCTGGCAAAAGTGGCGCGCGGCCCCGGTGATTACGAGAAGGTCTATGACCGCCTGCTGCGCCAGGCGCGGCAACCGGTAATCCTGCACTGGCTGGGCGAAATGTTCGACCCGGCGCTCGCCGGTTACTGGGGCAGCGGCGACGTGCAGTCCGCGGTGGACACCGCGCTTGGTGTGATGGGTGCGAATGCCGCCAAGGTGGACGGCATCAAGATGTCACTGCTCGACAAGGACATCGAGATTGCGGTGCGCCGGCGCCTGCCCGAAGGCGTGCGCATGTACACCGGCGACGATTTCAACTATGCCGAACTGATCGCCGGTGACGAAATCGGCGACAACCCGATGCACCGCCACAGCGACGCCCTGCTCGGCATCTTCGACGCCATCGCCCCGGCCGCCAGCGCCGCACTGCTCGCGCTGGCCAATCACGACCGCGCACAATTCGACGCCATCCTCGCGCCGACCGTGCCGCTGTCGCGCCACATCTTCCGCGCGCCGACGCGTTTCTACAAAACCGGCGTGGTGTTCATGGCCTGGCTGAACGGTCACCAGGACCACTTCACGATGATCGGCGGCCAGCAGAGCGCGCGCTCGCTGATGCACTTCGTCGAATTGTTCAAGCTGGCCGATGCCGCCGGGCTGCTGCTGAAGCCGGAACTGGCGGTGGCGCGGATGAAAACGCTGCTCACCGTCTACGGCGTCTAGCCTGGCATCACCTGGACTTACCGCTGTCGCCGTCGGTGACGAACACCATGCCCAGCAGGCCAAAGGACAGCAGCTTGTCATTGACCGTGGTGTACGAAGCCACGCCCAGGGAATGGTAGTTCGACACAAAGGCGGTCAGATTGCCCAGGTGCAACACCGCGGCCAGCTGACTGCGCTCCGCGACGGCCTCCTTGATCTTGTCACGATGCCGCTCCGCTGACGGGTTCAGCACGATGGCCAGCACGACAGCCAAAGCGCCAGCGGAAAACCAGATGACTCGGGACATGGCCTTACCTCGATCGATGATGAGGCTTCAGAGTAGCCGGATCTGATCCGCCGGCACAGGGATTATGACCGGTCGTGCTGCACGGACCATCCCGGCCAGCCTCAACCTGGAATTTCCGGCTCCACCAGCAGCGCAAGCTGCGCCAGCGACTCCTGCCAGCCCAGATAACAGGCCTCGGCCGGGATGACCTCCGGAATCCCCGCCTGTTCGACATTCAGCTCGGTGCCGCAGAACACTTTTTTCAGTTCAACCGTCACCGTCATCACGCCCGGCAGGTTGGGATCATCAAATTTGTCGGTGTAGCGGATGCGCGTATGTGGAACCAGCTCCAGATACTCGCCACCAAAGCTGTGACTGTTGCCGCTGCCGAAATGGGTGAAGGACATGCGGAAGCTGCCGCCGACCTTCGCCTCGAGGTGATGCACCGTGCAAGTAAAGCCGTACGGCGGCAGCCATTTGGCCAGGCCGTCAGCATTGGTGAAGGCCTTGTAGAGGCGTTCGGGTGGGGCGCGGAGGACGCGGTGAAGTTTGATGGTGTTGGGCATGTTAAATATATCCTTCAGATCAAAAAATTACTCCGACCCTACTTATTGCCTAGAAAGCAGAAATTCATCCTGCGCAGTATTCGCCCAACCATCCATTGATACCGAAAGATCGTGCCAATAACGATTTAGCTTCTCCAGATTGTCGGTAGTAACCCATGGCTTGTCTAGCGCCTCCAATACATTGAACTGTGGAGTGCGCACTACTGACCCAAATGCCGCATCGTAGAAAAAGGATGTGGAGAGAAAATTAGCAACGTAAACAATCTGCCGCAGAGCATCATCAATGTCGTTATAAGTAACGATAGGCGCCGTCTCTGAACCCTCGGCAATCCGCTCAGCGTGAGCAACGCGTCGATCAGCCATTGCACAAACTTTCTCTATCGCAGGATGCAAGAGGCGATCCCGCAGTGCAGCCAGAATAGACAAATCAACAGTATCAATTCGCTTTCTCTTTACAGGATTACCAGCCAATCTATCAAAAGCCTTGTGCATAATCTCCGACATTGCCCAAGCCTCTGGTCCACTCGTGGGGAGCCAACCAACGTGACCACCGCCACTCATATCGAGCGACTGGATATATGTACGTTGCACCGCCTCGTAGTCATAAGGTAGTCCGTCATAACAAATGAATTTCTCACGCGTCAAAAGTTCGGGGCGACGCTCTACCAGAGCAATCACATTCCAAACGGAGTCTGTCTTTGGATTTTTGTCCACTAACCTTCGAATACCCAAAGTCATCAGACTTGCGTAACCAGCTGTTGTCAGCTCCCATAATGCGCCATTAACAAGGCGATCCGGCTCAATTCTCCTTGCTTCATTTAATGTTCGAAAAACCACTGTGTGCCATGCAAGATCGTGGACCTGATTCATCACAGATGTATCAGAATCACCTCGCATGTAATCCAAGCATTTCCTACGAAACGTACGATATTCGACAAGTGCCATCCGCCGAACCTCAGGCACATCGCACTGCTCGACTGGATATTCGTAATCAGGAATATTCATACGCACGCATTAAAAAAATGCTCTGCAGATTAAATTGTCGAGGTCAATTTATTTAACGTTTCCGCACCTTAATATCCGCAGCGCCATAATTCACCGGTTCCGGCTCACCGACCGCAGCAACCGCCCCACCTGTCTCCGAAAAATTCTCAATCCGCACCTCACCATCGGGAAAACGCGCAATCACTTCCAGCTCCCCGCCCATTGCCCGAATATGGTTGCGCAGGGTGGACACATACATATCCGTACGCTTTTCAAGTTTTGCGACGGCGGGCTGCTGAATATGCAGGGCTGAGGCCAGGGTTTGCTGCGACAGTCCGCGCGCACGACGCAGTTCATGCAAAGGCATTTCCGCCAGCATGGCTGCGCTCCTGGCGCTGGATTTGGCCTGCGCTTCAGCAGACATGTTTTCCCGCAATTTTGAAAATTTCTTAGCCATCGATCAGGCCCTCGCGTTTTAATTCGATCAAATGCGCGTCATAAAGCCGGTCGGCAACCGGCACCATGCGTTCGTACCACAGCTCATCACCGGTTTTGTCGCCACCGATCAGCAGAATCGCCGTGCGCCGCGGATCAAAGGCATACAGGGTTCTGTACGGACGGCCCTGATGCTGCGTTCGAAGCTCCCGCATGTGGCCATGCCTGGAACCATTGATGCCGCTGCTGTGGGGAAATGGCAGTTGCGGACCACGCGCTTCCAGCAATCGCACCGAGGCATCGACAGACACCTGCTCATCCTCGCTCAGCGCGCTCCACCAAGCCTCAAATTCATCGGTGAATTCGACTTCCCAGCTCATGCACCATCATTCCATCAACAGAATATTCCGTCAATGGAATTATTGACTTGGCCGGGTGAGGATAAATACATCAATAAAAACAATGGCTTACAAATTACCAACCCATCACGACAGCTTCGCCGCCTTCTTGATCTGGTTCACCTTCACCATCTCCGGCGACTTCTTGTAATGCGTATCCAGCGGGTAACAGCCGGACACCAGGCCGTTGCGCGGCGCGGTGGTGCAGTCGCTGAAGGTGCGGCACAGGCGCTTGCGCTGCATCACCTTGCCGGCGAGCACGTCAGCGGGCAGTTCGGGATAGGCGAGCACCATGCGGCCGAGGCCGACGCTGTCGGTCCAGCCGGCGCGTACCGCCGCCTGTGCGACGTTGGGCAGAAATTCCTGCAGATAGGTGTAACCGCTGCCAACGAAGGCCAGCTCGGGAAAGGCCTGCTTCAGTTCGCGCACGACATTCAGGTGGCGCATCACCCCGATCAGCGGATCTTCCGGCGGGTGATAGCCGTCGGAGGGCGGATACAGCGCTGGCCGCGTCAGGTGCGGGTTGTAGTACGGGCTGCCCAGCGTGATGTTGAACAGCTTGATGCCGAGATCGCGCGCGATGGCGATCACCGCCCTGGTTTCGGCAAGGTCGATGTGCATCGGATCGGCTTCGCTGTGCCCAAAGCCGTAGCGGTACGGCAGCAGGCCGGCGAATTCTTCCGGCGTGCCCGGCCCCATCGCTTCCGGCGTGGTCAGTGCCGGGTCGGGCTTGAACGGCACCAGGTCGGCGGCGGACAGGCGCATGCCGAGCTTGAGCCCCGGTGCCTCGGCCTTGATGCCGGCGACGATCTCGCGCATGAAGCGCGTGCGGTTCTCCAGCGAGCCGCCGAATTCTCCATCGCGGGTCTTCGCCGACAGGAATTCGTGGCCAAGGTAGCCGTGGCAGGCTTTGACGTCGACAAACTGGAATCCGAGCTTGGCCGCGCGTTTTGCCGCATCCACATAACAATCAATCAGCGCTCGGATGTCGCCGTCGCTCATCACCGGATAATCCGCCGCCAATTTGAACTTGCGGTCGAGGATCGGATGCCGGTAGAGGATCATCGGCTCCTGCTTGTGGTGGTCGTTGGGTTTGCAGAAACGGCCCGAGTGCGTGAGCTGCAGGCCGACCACCAGACCGTCGTCACCACCCATCGCCTCGCGGTGTGCGGAGACCAGCCCTTCGCGCATGGCGCCGATCTCACGCTCGGTGTGATCGTTGAGCAGCAACTGGTTGGGATTGGCGCGGCCATCGGGCCGCACCGCCACCGCCTCGCCGCCCCAGATCAGCTTGGCACCGGACAGTCCGAAATTGCGCCAGCGGCGGCGGGTGTTGTCCGAAGGGCGGCCATCGGCCTCGGCATCCCAGCCTTCCATCGGATGGATGGTGTAGCGGTTGCCGATGGTCAGCCCGTCGATGTGCAGCGGCTGCGCCATCGGCGAGGACGGCGCCGGTTCGAGTGTGTCGTCGCAGGGCATGGCCAGGCCCATGCGTTTCAGGTTGTCCTTGAAGCCCGCCGGCGTGGCCAGCGACTTGATCTTGACGAAATCACCGAACTTCAACGGCCACCTCCTCCATCACGCCGTCATCGCGGCAGGATGACGCGCATGGCGTCTTATTTCTTGACCAGGTTCTTCAGCCCGGTCAGCGCAAACCGGTAGCTCTCGATGCCCATGCCGTAGACCGAAGCCTTGCACACCGGCTGGAACACCGACACCGTGCCGCGCGCGGTGGGGTTTGATAGATGCACTTCAACCACCGGGAATTTCATCTGCGCCACGGCTGCGCGCAGCGGGCCGGTGACCATGGTGTAGCCGCCAGGGTTGATCACCACGCCGGCGAGGTCGCTGTCGAACACCTCGTACAGCTTGTTGACGACTTCACCCTCGATGTTGGAATGGAAAAACGACACCTCGATGCCAAGTTCCCTGGCATAGCCGCGGATGTGTTCCTCGTACTGCGCCAGTGTCATCGGCCCGAACACATCCAGTTGCACCTTGCCGCGCATGTTCAGTCCTGCGCCGTGGATCACCAGTACTTTCATGCTCACTCTTCCTTGATGTTGGCGGCCTTGACCACCTTGCGCCATTTTTCGATCTCGGCCTTGATATAGGCCTGGCTCGCCGTCGGCGTAGTGGCGATGGATTCGGCGCTGTAACGTGCGAAATTCTGCTGCACCAGCGGCGTCCTGATCACCTTGTTCAGGTCTTCATTGAGGCGGGCCACGATGGCCTTCGGCGTTTTTGCCGGCGCCAGCATCGCGGTGAAGGTGCCGGCCTCGACACCGGCCACACCCGCCTCCTTCATCGTCGGCACTTCCGGCACCTCCGGCGAACGGTTAACCGCATTCACTGCCAGCGCCCGCACCTTGCCGGCCTTGACGTGGCCGATGGCCGAGGAAATCTGGTCGAACATCACGTCGATGCGGCCACCAATCAGATCCAGCATCGCCGGCGCACCGCCCTTGTACGGCACATGGGTGAAACGCGTGCCGGTGACGCCCTGGAACAGCTCGCCAGCCAGCCGGCCGGTGGAAAAATTACCCGAGGAACCCATGATCAGTTCGCCGCGGCTTTTGGCATGGGCGACAAATTCCTTGACCGTCTTGCCAGGCGAGGCCAGCGGCACCAGCATGATCACCGGCACGTTGGACACCAGCGAGATTGCCTCGAAGTCACGCACCGGGTCGTAGCGCAGCTTGCTCGACACGGCCGGCGCAATGGTCAGCGAGCCGGTCGAGGAAAACAGCAGCGTGTAGCCGTCGGGTTGTGCGGTGGCAACGATCTCACTGCCCACCGAACCGCCGGCACCGGCACGGTTGTCGATGATCATGTTGCGGCCGAGCAGTTCACCCATGCCCGGAGTGACCGCACGGGCGGTGAGATCCACATTGCCCCCCGGCGCAAAAGGCACGATCAGGCGAATCGGCCGCTCAGGCCAGGCCGCACTTGCCACAGAACTGAAACCAGTCAGCACTGCCGCCAGCAACCCAAACACCAACACCGGGCTCGCGCCCCATGTTTTTATCCTGTTCATCCTGTCCATCCTGTCCATCCTGTTAATTCGCCTTGAGTCTTCACGCACTCAGCGCCGCAACAATGCGGTCGCGGGTAAAGGGCATGTCGCGCAGCCGCGCACCCAGCGCGTTGTGGATCGCGTTGCCGATCGCGGCGGCCACCGGACCCTGGGTGCCCTCGCCCGCGCCGACCGGCGGCGCCTCGGGACGGTTGATCAGCGCCACCTCGATCTCCGGCACCTCGACAAAGGACAGGATCGGGTAGTCATCCCAGTTGCGGGTGGTGACGCCAACCTTGTCGAAATCGATGCGTTCCTTCAGCGCCATGCTCGCGCTCTGGATCATGCCGCCCTCGATCTGGTTCAGCACGCCGTCGGGATTGATCGCCTGGCCAACATCGACCGCACCCCACAGCTTCGTCACCCGTACCTCCTCGCCGACCTGCACCTCGGCAATCACCGCAATGTAGGCGGCGAGATTCTTGTAGCGTGCGAAGCCGATGCCACGGCCGCGTTCGCCGTCGCCCTGCTCGTTGGCTTTCCAGCCGGCCATCTGCGCAACCTTCTCGATCACCGCCTTCGCCCGCGCATCCTTCAGGTGGCGCAGGCGGAATTCCACCGGATCGACGCCGGCCGCCCCGGCCAGTTCGTCCATGAAGCACTCGATGGCAAAGGCGTTGGCAAAACCGCCCAGCGCGCGTAGTGCGGAAGCACGCAGCGGCGAGCGGCGGATCAGGTGGTTGGTGACTTTCTGGTTGGGGAAGTCGTACAGCGGTACCGCATTGCGGTGGCTGCCGCCGCCGGGCAAGGGCGGATTGCCGGGTTTGGCTGCGGGCAGCGGCTTCTCGAGGTGCCAGGCCGCGAGCAGGTTGACGCCGCCCTTGCCGCCGGGCCGTGTGCTGTGTGCGTGGCTCCACAGTTCATGGCCCCAGTTGATGATGTTGCCCTGGTCATCGAGCGATGCGCTCATGTGCATCACCATCGGCGAGCTGAAAGGTTCCCAGCCGAATTCATCCTCGCGCATCCACTGCACACGCACCGGTTTGCCCGGCACCGCCCGCGCCAGCAGCACCGCGTCGAGCGTGACATCGTCGGCTGCATTGTGGCCGTAGCAACCCGCGCCTTCGGCGTGGGTGATGATGATGTCCTGCTCGGGCAGGCCCAGCGCCTGCGCCATGTCGCCGCGCAGTGGATAGATGCCCTGGCTGTGGGTCCAGATTTTTACCTTGCCATCCTCCCAGTGCGCAATGGCGCAGGACGGCGCGAGAGAAGCATGGGCGATATACGGCTTGGTGTATTCGGCGCTGAGCTGCTTCGCACCCGCGGTTTCCGGCTCATTATCAGGATTACCTTTGGTGCTGATGACTTCGGTTTCGGCTTCGGCCTGCAGTGTCAGCAGGTGGCGCGGGTCGTTGGCCGGCAGTTCCGGCCCTGGTGTCCACTGCGCAATGCGCGCCATCCGGCGCTCGGCGCGGATCGCCTGCTCTTCGCGCTCGGCGACCACGCCGAGGAAGCTGCCGTCGCGCACCACGGCCACCACGCCGGGCATCTGCCGCACTTCCTTGAGATCGATGGCCTTGAGTGTTGCACCGGGTCCCGGCGGCCGGCAGATACGGCCGTGCAATGTTCCGGGCAGCTGCATGTCCTGCACAAAGGACGGCTTGCCGGTGACCTTGTTCGGAATATCGACGCGCTCGAGCGAAGTGCCGACCACCACATGCTCCTGCGGCAGCTTGGATGTCACATCGAAGCTCGCCTCACGCGCCAGCAGGTCCGGCGTGGCGAGTTCCCAGTAGGTCACCGAGCCGCCGCCACGCACGCTGATCACGCCGTCTTTCACGGTCAGGCTTTCCAGCGTGACGCCGAGTTTCTGCGCGGCGCGAGCAAGCAGCAGGTCGCGCGCTTCAGCCGCGGCATGGCGCAGCGCGAGCCCGCTTTCCTGTATCGAGCGGCTGCCCGAGGTGATGCCTTCGTCGGGACTGAATGCGGTGCTGGCCGCCCTGAGGCGGATACGCGACACGTCGATGTCGAGCTCTTCCGCGGTCATCTGGATCAGCGCGGTGAGGATGCCCTGGCCGATTTCGACCTTGCCGGTGATCAGCGTCACCGTGCCGTCGGCGTTGATCGATAACCAGCGCTCGAGCCGGCGGTTGGTTTCAAGGCTGCCCGGCAGCTTGCGCGCGGGTACGGTGCTGTTCGCTTGCGCCATGCTCAGGCTCCCCTCATTTCTTTGGCCGCGTTTTTGATCGCGCGCAGGATGCGGCTGTGTGTGCCGCAGCGGCAGAGGTTGCGTTCGAGTGCCTTGCGGATCTCGGCATCCGACGGATTGTTGTTGCTGTCGAGCAGCGCTTTTGCCGCCATCAGGATGCCGCTGGCGCAGTAACCGCACTGCGCGGCCTGCTCGGCAATGAAGGCTTTCTGCAGGGGATGCAGTGAAGCATCGCTGCCCAGCGCCTCGACCGTGGTGATTTTTTTGCCCACCACCGATGACAGCGGCACATCGCAGGACTGCACAGGCTGGCCATCGATGATGACCGTGCAGGCACCACACTGCGCAAGGCCGCAGCCGTAGCGGGTGCCGACCAGTCCGAGGTCATTACGCAGGGCGTAGAGCAGCGGCGTTTCCGCATCAGCCTGCACTTCGCGTGTCTTGCCGTTTACTTCAATCGTCAGAGCCATATATATTATTCAATAAAAACAATGAGTTATATAAATTCCGCCTTGCTGCAGCCGATGACCGGGCCTATACTGCGCATCCCCTGCATTTAATCCTGCACCACACCGGCACCGCATGCTCAATTCCGAGGACATCGCCGCCATTGAGGCCCGCCTGGCCGAGCTCAAACTCGAGCATCGCGACCTCGACGACGTGATTCAGCGCCTCACTGAAACGCCGGTGCAGGATCAGTTGCAGATGCAGCGGCTGAAAAAACGCAAGCTGCTGGTCAAGGATCAGATTTCCTTGCTTGAGCGGCAGCTGACACCCGACATCCCCGCCTAGAAACTCAGGCCCTCCCCGCGCGCCCGATCAGCCATAGCGCGTAGATCCCTAGCAGCACAAACCAGACCAGCGCCCACCCCGGTATCGTCAGGCCGAGGAAGCTCCAGTCCACGCTGGCGCATTCGCCCGACCCCGACAGCACTTTTTCGATCATCCGCTGCAGCGGAAACTGCTCGAGCATGTACTGCAGCCCCGGGCCGCAGGCCGGCACCTGGTCTGCGGGCAGGTTCTGCAGCCAGACATGGCGGCCGGCGATACCGGCGCCCACTGCAGCGGCAATCGCAGCAAGCACGCCATAAACCATCGCGCCGTTGCGTCGCGGGCCGTGAAGCGCGGCCACCACAAAAATCAGGCCGAGCACGATGAAGGCCACCCGCTGGAACACACACAGCGGACAGGGCTCGAGGCCGTCAACATGCTGCAGCCACAATCCGTAACCGAGCAGCGCGGCACAAGCCACGGCACCGGCGAGATAAAGCAATCTGATATTGATGATCATGGGTTTTGAAGTTCAGACATAGGCGAGCAGCCGCCCGCAGGCCAGTATGGCAATCCAGAGCAGCAGCGACAACGCAGCGTGCATTCTGGCAGTCACTGGCACCGCGGCATTGGCATCCCAGGATGCCGCACCGCGAAACACGCCGGCATGAAACAGTGCGGCATTGAGTCCCGCCACCATCAGCAGCGCCATCTTGGTGATGAAAGCCGGGTTCGACACAAAATCACCGGCATGGGTGATGAACATCAGCAGCCCCGAGGGCACGATCAGCAGCAGCGCGCCGATGCTCCACGGCAGCACATGCGCCGCCAGCGCGCGCACCGGCAGCCGCTGCGACAGGCCGAGCAGGCGCAGGTCGAGCACCGCGATCGAACCGGCGAGCAGCACAAAACCGACGATGTGCACGATCTCCACCGTGGGATACAGCCAGAGGTCCTCGCGCATCGCCACCGCCAGCGGCAGGCGCTCGATCGCGGCCAGCGGTGATGCGGGATCGATCACCGCAGCTCGACGGTCTTGTCGCCGACGATGATGCGTTCGGCGCGCATTTCGTCGGGCTTGCTGCGGTTGGCGTAACCGACGACGGTGACGGTGGCGCCTTTTTTCAGGTCGGCCGGCGGCAGGCCGCGCGAGGTCATGCGCGAAGGCGGCGCGAGCACGGCGTGCCAGGTCTTGCCCGGCGTCACCAGGCGGATGTGGCCATGCGGATGTTCATAGCCGGATTCGGCGATGGTGCCGGTGAGCCGCAGCTCCTTGCCCGCGTCGTATTCGGACCAGCCGTGATGGGCGGCGGCGGGCAGCGCCAGCGCAGCCCCGGAAACAAGCGCCATCACGGCAACACCTGCGCGGATTTTTTGCATGTTGATTCTCCTCGTTGACCCGTGTTTTTCCGGCCCTGCCCGCGGGCGCGTTACTTTATACTCAATCCAATATGCGAGTCACGCGCAGCATCGTCATCGACGAAACCGAATTGGTTGAGCGCTTCATCCACGCCTCAGGCCCCGGCGGCCAGAACGTGAACAAGGTCGCCACCGCGGTCGAGCTGCGCTACGACGTGCTGCGCTCCAGCGCATTGTCCGACAGCGTGCGCGCCCGGCTGGTTGCACTGGCCGGCAGAAAAATCTCCGGCGACGGCGTGCTGGTGATCGCCGCGCAGCGCTTCCGCAGCCAGGCGCGCAACCGCGCCGACGCGCGTGAACGCCTCGCCGGACTGATCCGCGCCGCGGCAACACCGCCCAGAACCCGACACGCCACCAAACCGACACGGGCATCGAAGCGGCGCCGGCTGGATGACAAGCGGCGCCGCGGCGAGCTCAAGCGCGAGCGCCGGGGAAATGATGATTAATTGAATAAAATCAATGACTTGAAAATGATCCCTGCCATGTCCGCAGTGTCACCGCTGCACCGCCATACCTCACTGCTACACTGCGGGCTCTCATTCGCGCTGCGCCGGAATAAACCCTGACACTGCGGCGTTCACGCCATGTCGTGTCACACTAATGACGCAACATGGCGGCGCAGCACCGGCAGCGGGTTGCGACGGCAGCCACGGGCAACGAACACCACCACTCAATAACCGACGGGAGACTGTTTCATGAAGCATGCACTGATCGCAGCACTGATTGGCACTTCCACCCTGCTCGCCAGCGGCAGCGTACTCGCCCAGGCCAAGCCGGAAGACGTGATCAAGTACCGCAAGAGCGTCTACACCGTGGCCGCTTGGCACATGCGCCCCCTCGGCGCGATGGTCAAGGGCCAGATGCCCTTTGATCAGGCGGTCTTCCTGAAAAATGCCGAAATGGTTGCGGACATTGCCTCGGTTGCTCCCGAAGCGTTTGCCCCCGGTTCGGACAAAGGCGCCGAAACCCGCGCCAAGCCCGAAATCTGGAGCGACGCCGCCGGCTTCAAGAAGGTCATGGACAACTTCCAGGCCGAGACCGCGAAGCTGGTGCAGGTTGCACGCACGGCCAAGGACGTCGATGCGGTGCGCGGCCAGTTCAGCGCCGTCGCCAAGAGCTGCGGCGCCTGCCACGACAGCTATCGCGTCAAGTAATAAGCTTTACCGTTCGACAAAAAAGCCGCCTCCGGGCGGCTTTTTTTCTGGGGATGGCCGCGGTCAACGCGTAACCACAAACCACACCATGACGGCACAGGCCGCGATCAGCACCAGCGCCAGCCAGGCGCTCGCCATCTTCGCCGGCACCGTGCCCGGCGGCAGCTGCTTGCGGCCGGTGAACATCGGCTTGATCAGGTTTTCAGACTTGTAAAGCAGGTAATACAGCACTGCTGCCACGTGGACACCGATCAGCGCGAGCAGGATGTTGAAGTTGTACTTGTGGATGGTGGTCAGCCAGTCGCTGAGTTCCTTGGTGACATGCTTGTAGAGCGGCCCCTCGTAGAGGATGTCATCGTTGGAGAACAGGCCGGTGCCGGTCTGCAGCAGCACGCAGAGCAGGATCAGCACCACGCTGATGCCGCCCAGCGGGTTGTGGCCGGCGAATTTCGCCGCGGTGCGCGAGGGCAGCGTGCGGATATAGCCGATCACCGCCCCGGGCCCGTAGAGAAAATCGCCGAAGCGGGCGTGGGTGCTGCCGACAAAGCCCCAGAGGATGCGGAACAGGATCAGCGCCAGCACCGCATAACCCGAATAGAAATGCCAGTCCATCCACTCCATTTCGCCGGACAGCCAGGAAAACCCGATCAGCAGCACCAGCAGCCAGTGGAACAGCCGCACCGGCAGATCCCAAACCGGCGTCGCAACCTTGTCCGCGGACGTATCGCTCATTGTTGTTCTCCCTGAAAATCCGGCCTTCGATGAATCGCAGTCATCATTGCTGCAAACTTATTGTTGTAATGACTGCTGCTTCAGCGTGACGTAGTCGACCTTGCCCGAGCCCAGCAGCGGCAGGTGATCGACCTTGACGATGCGCTTGGCCACCGCCATCTCCTGGGCGTTGATCTGCCGCGCGGCCTGCAGCAGGCTCATGCGATCGAGTGCGGGATCGGTGGTCAGCAGCACCGTGCTCTCGCCGCCACGGGTCATCTCGACCAGCGCGGCATGCTTGAATGACGGTGAAGCCTGGTAGGCGATCTGCTCGACGCGCTCCAGCGACACCATCTCGCCGGCAATCTTGGCAAAACGCTTGACCCGGCCATGGATGGTGACAAAACCGTCGTCATCGACGCTGACCACATCGCCGGTGTTGTACCAGCCGGCACCGAGCTCCGAGCGCGGCGGCTGCAGCACACCGGGCGCATCGGAAAACAGGTAACCCATCATCAGGTTGGGGCCGCGCACATGCAGCACCCCGCCCTGCTCGATGCCCGGCACCGGCACGATGCGATATTCGACGCCGGGCAGGAAACGGCCGACGGTGCCGGCACGGAAGGCCAGCGGCGTATTCAGCGACATCGCCGGACCGCATTCGGTGGCGCCATAACCTTCGTGCACGCGCAGCCCGAACTTGGATAACCACAGCTTCTCGGTTTCAATATTGAGCTTCTCGCCGCCGGCGATGACAAAACGTGCGCGGTAAAAATCAAAGGGGTCGGCCTGGCGCGCGTAATTGCCGAGGAAGGTGCTGGTGCCGAAGATGTAGGTGCAGTCGCGGGTGTAGGCGTATTCCGGGATCGCCTTGTAGTGCAGCGGATTGGTGTAGAGGAACAGCCGCGTGCCGGTGACCAGCGGCATCAGCGTGCAGGCGGTGAGGCCGAAGGTGTGGTACATCGGCAGCGCGTTGAGGTATTTGTCCTGGGGGCCGAACTCGATCACCGACTGCAGCTGCGCCATCACGCCGAGCATGGTGTCATGCGAAATCACCACACCCTTGGGCCGGGCCTCAGAACCCGAAGTGAAGAGCACTATCGCCGGCGCCGCCGGATCCTGCGCCGGCAAGGCGCTGCGCGGATGCAGCAGCGCGCGCACGATCCACAGCTTGTCGGCCAGGGTCAGCGTCTCGCGCAAATCCTCGAGATAGACGATCTCGCAGCCGGTCATCGAATCCAGCAGGTATTCCAGCTTCGTCGCCTGGAGGAAGGCGCGCGAAGTGATCACCGTTCGCAGCGTCGCCGCCTGCACCGCCACACGCAGCGCCTCGGCGCCGCTCGAGTAGTTGAGCATCGCCGCGACACGGCCGCGCGCGGTGAGGCCGAAGACCAGGCACACCGTCGCGCCGAGGTTGGGCAGCAGCACGCCGACCCGCTCGCCGGGGCTGGTGAAGCGCGCGGTGAGCCGGCCCAGCGCGAATGCGCCCTTGATCAGATCGTTGTAGCTGCGCACCTGGCCGCGCAGGTCCTCGATGATCTGCGTGCGACGGCCGTGCAGTTGCGCGGCGTCTAGCAGCGCCTCGATCAGCGTGCGCCGCGGCACGGCGTCGGCCATCGAGCGCTGCAGGATGCGCAGCAGTTCGCCGGCCTGCTGACGACGGCGTGCCGCTCCGGTGGCGCTGCGCGCGGAAAGGCGTGTCGCCGACTGCACGATCAGTTTCACCTGTGGCAGCCGGCGTTTCGGCCACTGGCAACCCACCGCGGCACAGCAGCTGTACTGGGTGCCCTCGATGCGCAGCGGCACGATGTCGGCGTCGGCACGCGCCGCCAGCAGCGCCGCCATGCCGTAAATCTTCATCGGGCCGCCGGTGGTGGTGACTCGATCCTGCGGGAAAATCACCACCGGACGGCCGGATCTCAGCGTGCGCACCAGCCCCTTCACGGTGGTATTGCCGCCGCTGCCGAGTTCTGCGCAGTCGGTTATGCGTCGGAGCAGCCGCAGCACCCGGGTGCCGGCCAGCGCCTGCGGCACCACAATCAGCGCATTGCCCGGCAGGAACAGCGCGATGAGCAGCGCATCGATCGCCGAATTGTGGTTGGCCACCACCAGCGGACGGACGCGCCGCAGTTCACTGACATGGCCGGCCACGCGCACGCGCAGCAACAGGCCGGCCAGGCATTTCAGGAGAGTGCGCAACACCGGGTCAGTCCGATTCCGAATTCAGCTGTTCAATAGGCGCCGTGACCGCGGTCACGCGCAGGTCTGCGTCTGCTTTTAACCAACCTGCCCGCCGCAGTCAAACATCGGCATGAAACGGCATTTCCGGCCATTTGATGCAGTTTTTCGGGATGCAGACCCCTGAAAAAGCACGGCCGTGCAAAAAAAATCACGGAAAAACCCAAAAAACCCTACAAATGTAAATTGTAAGATATTGATTTATAAGTAATTTTTCTAAACTTATCATTTTGGTAGATTTGCTGTGGCGGCAAAGCCCCTTTCTAATCGCACTCAGGCGCGTGTAAACGCACTGAAAAGCACTGTTTCATCAATTACATACAGGGGTAATTCAACATGGAAATGCAGATTCCAGCCGCCGTCATTGACGTCCACCACGCCGTAGTCAAACCCGATTTCGGCAGCAGCGAATACCGTTTTTCGCCGCAGTTGCAGGCGCACTTCGACCGCCAGACCCGCGCTTTATGGTCGCGCTGGACCGCGGCGCCACGGCCCTGCTTCAATGCCGGACTGCTTTCCGACATCCGCGCCTATTACAACTTTGTCGCAGAAAGCGAGGGCCAGCTGGATTGCGGCGATACAACGGAACCAATCGAATATGTGATTCTGGCCTCCGGCATGCCCGGAGTATTCCAGCTTGGCGGTGACCTCGACCTGTTCCGCCAGAAAATCGAACGCCGCGACCGCGAAGCGCTGTCCATCTACGGCCGCGCCTGCATCGATGTGCTCTACCGCAACTACCGCGGTCATGACCTGCCGCTGACCACGATCTCGCTGGTGCAGGGTGAATGCCTGGGCGGAGGTTTCGAGGCCGCGCTGTCGAGCGACCTGATCATCGCCGAGCGGCGCTCGCGCTTCGGCTTTCCGGAAATCCTGTTCAACCTGTTCCCCGGCATGGGCGCCTACTCCTTCCTCGATCGCAAGGTCGGCCAGCGCCGCGCCGAAGAGATCATTTCATCCGGCAAGATCTACACCGCCGAGGAAATGCAGGCCCTGGGCGTGATTGACGTCGTCGCCGAGGATGGAGAAGGCGAAACCGCGGTCAATGCCCTGATCAAGCAGCGTTCGCGCTCGCGTAACGGCATGGCAGCCCTGGCTGCGGTGCGCCGCCGAGTGCACCAGATCAGCTACGAGGAGCTGGAAGACGTGGTCGATGTCTGGGTGGACGCCGCGCTGCGCCTGACCCCGCGCGACCTGAAACTGATGCAGCGCCTGGTTTCACGCCAGAACGGCCTGCAGGAACCTGCGGTCGTCCACTGAAAAGCGCTGAAAAACGCCTTTTCCCCGGGAGCACCCGCTCTGCTATAAACTGGCAGGGAGGCTGTTCACGCACGGGGTACGCGCGCGGTTTGACCGGCGCACGTCCGCCCGAAAGGCATGATCCGCCTTGCATGAGACGCATTCGATGAACGGTTTTTTCGCCACCGACAGCATGTCCGATTTCGAGCACTCCTACACCATCGAGCAGACCGCCCAGCTGCTCGGCATCTCGCCGCAGAAACTGCGGCGCTGGGATGAGCAGGGTGTGCTCACGGCACTGCGTACCGAAGGCGGGCACCGCCGTTACCCGAAGGAACTCGTCGACCGCCTGGTGCAGGCCAATGCCGGCGCGTTGAGCGACATGGCGTCGCTGGAGCTCGCCAGCGTCAAGCGTTCGCTCGATGAAAAGCGCCGCATCATCCAGTTGCTGATCGAAAGCGAGGGCCGTTACCGCGACCTCGTCGAGACCTCGCATGACCTGATCTGGCAGACCGACGCCGAAGGCCGCTTCACCTATCTCAATGCCGCCGCCTACGACATTTTCGGCCTCGCCCCCTCCGACCTGATCGGCCGCTGCTTTTTCAGCTTTGAAGCCAATGGCTCGCACGTGCCGAACCGGCGCTTCCTGTCGACGCTGCGCCGCCACGGCGAAGTGCAGAACCACGTCACCCACCTCACCACCGCGCGCGGCGAAGACCGCTGGATCGGCATCAACGCCCGCGTCACCCGCGACGACAACGGCGGCATGCTCGGCATCCGCGGTACGGCACGCGACGTCACCCAGCAGCACCTGGCAATCCGCCGCGCCGAACATGTCGCGATGCACGATGCACTGACCGACCTGCCCAACCGCCACGCCCTGCAGCACCAGATCGAATCCGCGCTGCAGATCAGCCAGGTCGGCGGGCTGCTGCTGGTGGACATGGATCATTTCAAGCGCATCAATGCGGTGTTCGGCCACGGCGCCGCGGAACAGCTGGTGGTCGGACTCGCCGGCGTGCTGCGCAGCGTCGCCCGCAACCGCAACGGCGAGCTCTACCGCATCGGCGAGGACCAGTTCCTGCTGCACCTGCCGGAAGCACTGCGCGATGACGCCCAAAATGCGGCTTCGGCGGTTCTTGATGCGGTCCAGAACTACCGACTCGAACTCGCGCACAACCGTGTGGTGTCGAATCTCACCGCTTCGATCGGCATTGCGATGTATCCCTTCCACGGCGCCGACTGGCTGAGCCTGCTCGCGGCGGTGGACAGCGCCACCCACCAGGCCAAGGATGACGGCCGCAACCGTGTCGCGATGTTCAACCCGGCCTCGGATGCGCTGCGCTCAACGCACCGCCGCACCCACTGGACGCGGCTGATCGCCGACGCGCTGGAACTCGACGAAATCTCGCTGTCGATGCAGCCTGCGGTGCAGATACGCAATGGCGCAGTGCTGCACCACGAAATCTTCCTGCGCATCCGCAACGAGCACGGGCGCTGGGCCGATTCCGCACAGTTCATGGCCACTGCGGAATCGCTGGGTTTTGCCCCCGCACTGGACCAGCGGGTGGTCAGCCGGGTGCTGACCCACATGCATGAACACGGCAGCGGCTGGCGCCAGCCCTGCGCGGTCAACGTTTCCGCGGCCTCGATTGCCGATCCGAACTGGATACGCGAGCTGGCCGACATGATTCGCAGCTCGGAAGTCGCCGGCGAGCGGCTGGTGTTCGAGATCAGTGAACGCGCGGCGATGGAAAACATCGACGCCACGGCGGCCTTCATCAGCCAGGTGCGCAACCTCGGCGCACGCGCTGCGCTCGACGATTTCGGCACCGGCTTCAGCTCCTTTTACTACCTGCGCCATTTCGAGGTGGATTACCTGAAAATCAGCGGCGCCTTCACCCAGACCCTGGATGACGACCAGGAGAGCCGCGCCTTTGTGCGCGCGGTCAACGGGCTGGCGCGCGACCTCAAGCGTCAGGTCATTGCCAAGGGCGTCGAATCCGCGCTGCAGCTTCAGCTGCTGCGTGAGGCCGGCGCGCTTTACGCTCAAGGCCGCTATTTCCAGCCGGTGACCGCGCTCGGTGCAGTCGAACCCCTGCAGGTCAGTACCGGCACGGATAACGGCACCGGCAACTGATCCCGGCGCTGCCGCCGGTATCGATTACCAATCCCCGCGCCGCAGCTTCTCGGCCCAGAACAGGCCGGTTACAGTCTTCGGGTCTGTGATAAGTCCTTCACGCACCCAGTCCAGCGCCTCCGCCAGCGGCAGCGTCATCACTTCTAGAAACTCGCCTTCGTCCAGTGCGCTGCCGACTGCGTTCAATCCGGTGGCCATGAACAGCTCGATGCGCTCGTCGGCATAGGCAATGCAGGGATGCAGCGTCATCAGGTGCCGCCACTCCCGTGCTTTGTAACCACATTCTTCGCGCAGTTCGCGCTGCGCCGTGGCCAGCGCTTCCTCACCGGTGTCGATCTTGCCCGCGGGCAATTCGATGAAATGGCGGCGCAGCGGATAACGGAACTGCCGCTCCAGGATCACCGTATCCGGATCGGGACAGGCCAGGATCATTGCCGCGCCGGGATGCAGGATATATTCACGGGTGGCTTCGCCGCCATCCGGCAGACGCACCCGGTCACGGCGCACCCGCAGCAGCCGGCCCTCGAACACCGCCTCCGAATCCAGCTGCGTTTCGCTGAAATCAGTATCAGCACCAGGCCGCGGCGTCTTCACCGGCCGCTCACAACCCGGGCTTGCGCCAGAGGTAACGGTATACGTAGCCGGGATAGGCAAAGACCAGGAACAGGCTGACGGTGACCGCGTAGAACTCCCAGCGCTGGGCGTGCACCTGCCCTGCCCGGCTCTCCAGCAGCCATGCCACCACGCCGGTGACGGCATAAAGAATGATCAGCTCGAGCAGGCGCCAGCCGAGGTGTTTGCCGCCGGCAGGCGCGGCGCGCAGGAACAGGATGCGCTCGCTGAAAAACGGCAGGTTGGCGAGGGCCAGTGCGAGCAGCAGCAGTGCCGCGGTGCTCCAGTCCATGGTGGTTCAGGGCGCCGGTATCAGATCGAGGCGCGCACGGCCTCGATACACAGCACCAGCAGCGGCTGCGGCGCAATGCCGAGCAGCAGCACGGCAATCCCGTTGACCGAGAGCAGCGCGCGCACGTCGCCGGAGGCTGAAATCGGCGCGTTGTCGGCCGGCTCGTCGAAATACATCAGCTTGACGATGCGCAGGTAGTAGAAGGCGCCGATCAGCGAGAACAGCACCGCAACCACCGCCAGCCACCACATGCCGATCTCGACCACCGCCTGCAGCACCGAGAGCTTGGCGTAGAAGCCCACCGTCGGCGGGATGCCGGCCATCGAGAACATCAGCAGCAGCATCAGGAAGGCATACCAGGGATTACGCTGGTTGAGGCCCTTGTAGTCATCGAGGTCTTCCGCCTCGAAACCGTCGCGGGCGAGCAGCAGGATCATGCCGAAGGCGCCCAGCGTCATCAGCACATAGACCACCACGTAATACATGCCTGCGCCGTAGCCGTCGATGCTGCCGGACAACACGCCGAGCAGCAGGAAACCCATGTGCGAGATCGTCGAGTAGGCGAACATGCGCTTCAGGTTGGTCTGCATGATCGCGGTCAGGTTGCCGATGGCGAGCGACAGCACCGCCATCACCGCCAGCATGTTGCGCCATTCCTCGGTCAGCGCCTCGGCGCCGAGGGCCTGTGCCAGCAGGCGCATCACGATAGCGAAGGCGGCGAATTTCGGCGCCGAACCGATGAACAGCGTCACCGCGGTGGGGGCGCCGTGGTAGACATCGGGCACCCACATGTGGAAAGGCACCGCGCCGAGCTTGAAGCCGAGGCCGGCGACGATGAACACCAGCGCGAACACCAGCACCACCTGGGCGCGCACGCCCTCGTTGGCAAGACGCGCCAGCTCGGTAATCTCCAGGGTGCCGGTGGCGCCGTAGAGCATCGACATGCCGTAGAGCAGCATGCCGGAGGCCAGCGCGCCGAGCACGAAATACTTCATCGCCGCCTCGGTTGCGCGCACCGAGTCGCGCTGCAGCGCGACCATCGCATAGAGCGACAGCGACAGCAGTTCGAGGCCCAGGTACAGCGTCAGCAGATGGTTGGCCGAAATCATCACCATCATGCCCAGGGTCGCGAACAGCGCCAGCGTGAAGAATTCGCCGGTAAAAAGGCCGCGCGCGGCGTTGTAGGCCCGGGCGTAGACCAGAACCGTGATCACCGCAACGCAGGTGGCGAGTTTCAGCGCATCGGCCATCAGGTCATCGACGAACATGCCGCTGAAGGTGTAGACCGGCTCGGCATTGCCGGTAAAAAAGGTCAGCAGCGCACAGCCAGCGAGAGTGAACTGGGTCAGCCCGTAGGTGACGATGCGGTTGTCATCGCTGACAAACAGGTCGACCAGCAGGATCACGCAGGCCATCACCAGCAGGAACAGCTCCGGATAGGCGGGCCACAGCGGCATGATGTATTCCATAGAATCCCTATTGCACCGGCAGTTTGCTGAACGACACGTGCGCCAGCAGGTCATTGACCGAAACGTGCAGCACTTCGACAAAAGGCTGCGGCCAGATACCCATCCACAGCGTCAGCACCGCGAGCACGGCGAGAATCAGGAATTCGCGGGCATTGATGTCCTGCAGCTGGGCAACGTGGTCGTTGGCGACCGCGCCGAACACCACGCGCTTGTACATCCACAACGTGTAGGCGGCGCCGAAGATCAGCGTCACCGACGCGGCAAAGGCGTACCAGAAATTAACCTGCATCGCGCCCATGATCACCAGGAATTCGCCGACAAAGCCGCTGGTGCCGGGCAGGCCGGCATTGGCCATCGCAAACAGCATGAACAGCGCGGCAAACACCGGCATGCGGTTGGCCACGCCGCCGTAATCGGCGATGTTGCGTGTGTGCATGCGGTCATACAGCACACCGACGCAGAGGAACAGCGCGCCGGAGATGAAGCCGTGGGAGATCATCTGGATGATCGCACCCTCCACCGCCTGCGCGTTGAACAGGAAGGTGCCGAGGGTGACAAAACCCATGTGCGAGATCGATGAATAGGCGATCAGCTTTTTCATGTCGGTCTGCACCAGGGCGACCAGGCCGATGTAAACCACCGCGATCAGCGACAGCGTAATCACCACCGGTGCGAGCAGCAGGCTGGCATCCGGCACGATCGGCAGGGAGAGGCGCAGGAAGCCGTAGCCGCCCAGCTTCAGCATGATCGCGGCCAGCACCACCGAGCCGCCGGTGGGCGCCTCGACGTGTGCATCGGGCAGCCAGGTGTGCACCGGCCACATCGGCACCTTGACTGCAAACGCCATAAAAAATGCAATAAAAACAAGTACTTGCGCAGCCATGGGTAACTGCGCCTGGTAAAAGTCGAACAGGCTGAAACTCGAGCCGGAAGCGAAGTAAAGATAGATCAGCGCGACCAGCGTCAGCAGCGATCCGAGCAGCGTGTAGAGGAAGAACTTCACCGCGGCATAGACGCGGTTGGGACCGCCCCAGACACCGACGATGATGAACATCGGGATCAGCGTCGCCTCGAAGAACACGTAGAACAGCAGGCCGTCGAGCGAGGCGAACACGCCGTTCATCAGTCCCGACAGGACCAGGAAAGCCGCCATGTACTGTGACACGCGGCTCTGGATCACTTCCCAGCCGGCGATGACCACGATCACCGTGGTCAGGCTGTTCAACAGGATCAGCAGCAGCGAGATGCCGTCGATGCCGAGGTGGTAATTGACATTGAAGGCGTCAATCCACGGCCGCATCTCGACGAACTGGAAACCGCCGGCCTGTGCATTGAAGCCGGTGTAGAGCGGGATGGTCACCGCGAAGCTGATCAGCGCACCGATCAGCGCGATCAGGCGGGAAGCCGATGCATTGCGGTCGCCGCCGGTCAGCAGCACCGCGACACCGGCGATGATCGGCGCCCAGATGGCGAGGCTCAGTAGTGGAAGTCCCTGCATCATCTCGTCAGTTTTTCTTGTTCAGGTTTACCGAATCACCGGGTGTAGGCCAGCGTCAGCAGCATCAGGATGCCGATGATCATCGCGAAGGCGTAGTGGTAGATGTAGCCCGACTGCACATGGCGGATCACCGCGGCAAACCAGCCGACCAGCCGCGCCGAACCGTTGACCATCACGTTGTCGATCACCGCGATGTCGCCGCCCTTCCACAGGCCGGTGCCCAGCGCGCGCGAACCGCCGGCAAAGAACCAGTCGTTGAAGCGGTCTAGGCCGTATTTCTCCATCAGGACGGTCACCACCACGCCCCACTGGCGGCGCAGCTGCGCCGGCAGCGCGGGACGCGCGATGTAGAGGAACCAGGCGGTCGCGGCACCGGCCACCGCCAGCCAGAACGGCAGCGTGCCCAGCGCATGGCTCATCATGCCGATGACGCCATGGAAGTTCTGCGCCATCACCGCCATCGCGGTATGCGCCGGATTCACGGTGATCGCGCTGCCGAAGTAGTTGCCGTAAACGAAAGTGCCGATCAGCCAGCCCGCCGACACCGAGGGAATCGCCAGCATCACCAGCGGCAGGGTCACCACCCAGGGCGACTCGTGCGGCTTGCCGTGGCCATGGTCACCGTGGTGGTCGTCATGGCCGTGGTCATCATGTGCATGGTCATCGTGCAGCGCCGCGACTTTCGCTTCGGCATCCGCCGCCTTCACGTCCGGATGATCGGGATCGGCAAAACGCTCCTTGCCGTGGAAGGCATAGAACACCAGACGGAAGGAGTAGAAGCCACCGACAAACACACCGGCCACCGCCAGCGCGTAGGCAAAACCCGCACCCGGCACCGTGGCGTGATGCAGCGCCTCGACGATGGTCTCCTTGGAGAAGAATCCGGCAAAGGGCGGCAGTCCGGCGTTGGCGATGGCGCCGATCAGCACCGTCAGGTAGGTGATCGGCATGTATTTCGCCAGGCCGCCCATCTTGCGCATGTCCTGCTGGTGGTGCATCGCGATGATCACCGAACCGGCGCCGAGGAACAACACCGCCTTGAAGAAGGCGTGGGTAAACAGGTGGAAGATCGCCGCGGAATAGGCCGAGGCACCCAGCGCCATGGTCATGTAGCCGAGCTGGGACAGCGTCGAGTAAGCGACCACGCGCTTGATGTCGTACTGCACGGTGGCGATCAGCGCCATGAAGAAGGCAGTGATCGCGCCGATCACCAGCACGAACGACAGTGCGGTTTCCGACAGCTCGAACAGCGGCGACATCCGCGCCACCATGAAAATGCCCGCGGTCACCATCGTCGCGGCATGGATCAGCGCCGAGATCGGGGTCGGGCCTTCCATCGAGTCCGGCAGCCAGACGTGCAGCGGGAACTGCGCCGATTTGCCCATCGCACCGATGAACAGCAGGATGCAGATCACCGTCATCAGCGACCAGGCATGGCCCGGGAACAGCTCGATGGTGTTGGCAGAGAGGCGCTCGGCGCCGGCGAACACCGCGGCATAGTCCAGCGTGCCGAAATACATCAGCACCAGCGCGATGCCGAGCAGGAAGCCGAAGTCACCGACACGGTTGACGAGGAAGGCCTTCAGGTTGGCGTAGATCGCCGTCGGCCGGTTGTACCAGAAGCCGATCAGCAGGTACGACACCAGGCCCACCGCCTCCCAGCCGAAGAACAGCTGCAGGAAGTTGTTGCTCATCACCAGCATCAGCATCGAGAAGGTGAACAGCGAGATGTACGAGAAGAAACGCTGGTAGCCGGGGTCATCGGCCATGTAGCCGATGGTGTAGACATGCACCATCAGCGAGACGAAGGACACCACAATCATCATCGTCGCCGACAGCGGATCGATCAGGAAGCCGATCTCGAAGCGGATGCTGCCGGAGGCGAGCCAGGTATAGACTGGACCGTTGAACAGGTTGCCGGCCATGACGTCCATGTAGACGAATATCGAGGCCGCAAGGCAGACCAGCATGCCGAGGATGGTGATGACATGCGCCGCGCGGCGGCCGATCAGCCAGCCGAACAGGCCGGAAACAATCGCCCCGGCGAGCGGCGCCAGCGGCACCAGCAGATAGAGTTTTTGCATCGAAGTCATGGTCGCCTCAGCCCTTCATCCGGTCGAGGTCTTCGACGTTGATGGTGCGCAGGTTGCGGAACAGCACCACCAGGATCGCCAGGCCGATCGCCGACTCGGCAGCCGCCACGGTCAGGATGAAGAACACGAAAATCTGTCCGGCGGTGTCGCCGAGGAAATGCGAGAAGGCGATGAAGTTCATGTTGACGGCGAGCAGCATCAGCTCGATCGCCATCAGCAGCACGATGATGTTCTTGCGGTTCAGGAAAATGCCGATCACCGAGATCGCAAAAAGCACCGCGCCGAGGATCAGGTAATGGGAAAGGGAAATCATTTGCCCCCCTCCTCTTTGGCTTCCACTTTGTCTTCCTTCACGGCCGGCATCGACACCATGCGCACGCGGTCGGCGCGTTTCACCTGCACCTGCTGCGCGACATCCATCTGGCGGCCCGAGGACTTGCGCCGGCGCAGCGTCAGCGCGATGGCTGCAACGATCGCCACCAGCAGGATCACCGCGGCGAGCTCAAAGGGATAGACATAGTCGGTATAGATCAGGCGGCCGAGTTCCTTGGTGTTGCTGTAGCCCTCGGGCGCCGGCGCCGGACGCGGCGCTTCGCCGAGGCCGAACCACGGGCCGCCGAGCACCAGCGCCATTTCCACCACCAGCAGTGCTGCGACCAGCCCGCCCACCGGCAGATAGCTCCAGAAGCCCTGGCGCAGGCGCTCGATGTTGATGTCGAGCATCATCACCACGAACAGGAACAGCACCATCACCGCGCCGACATAGACCAGGATCAGCGCGATGCCGAGGAACTCCGCCTCGAGCTGGATCCACAGCCCGGCCGAAGTGCAGAAGGCCAGCACCAGGAACAGCGCGGCATGCACCGGGTTCCTCGCGGTGATCACGCGCAGCGCCGCGAACACCAGCACCGCGGAGAAAAACCAGAAGATGATTTCTTGGAAGGTCATGTCGTTGTTCTGTTGGGCGGCGGCAGGGTCAGCGGTATTTCGCGTCCGACGCGCGGTCGCTCGCAATCTGCTCTTCGTAGGCATCACCGATCGCCAGCAGCATCGGCTTGGTGTAAATCAGGTCGCCGCGCTTCTCGCCGTGGTACTCGAAAAGGCGGGTCTCGACGATCGAATCCACCGGGCAGGACTCCTCGCAGAAACCGCAGAAGATGCACTTGGTGAGGTCGATGTCGTAGCGCGTGGTGCGGCGCGTGCCGTCCTCGCGCTGTTCGGACTCGATGGTGATCGCCATCGCCGGGCACACCGCCTCGCACAGCTTGCAGGCGATGCAGCGCTCTTCACCGTTGGGATACCGGCGCAGCGCATGCAGGCCGCGGAAGCGCGGGCTCTGCGGGGTTTTTTCCTCGGGAAACTGCACCGTGATCTTGCGCGCGAAGAGGTAGCGCCCGGTCAGCGCCATGCCCTTGAGCAGTTCGACGAGGAGGAAGGTATTGAAAAAACGGCCAATGCTCTGGATCATCATTTCCACCATATCCAAAGCGGCGTCTGCATCCAGGCGCCGAGCACCACGATCCACACCAGGGTCACCGGAATGAAAATCTTCCAGCCCAGGCGCATGATCTGGTCATAACGGTACCGCGGGAAGGTCGCGCGGAACCACAGGAAACAGAACAGGATGAAGCCGGCCTTCAGCACCAGCCAGTGCAGTCCCGCAGCGCCGAGCGCCGGCACAGACGCCGGGAACGGTGACAGCCAGCCGCCGAGGAACAGCAGCGCGGTCAGCATCGCGATCAGGATCATGTTCATGTATTCGGCCATGAAGAACACCGAAAACGCCATGCCCGAATATTCGACGTGGAAGCCGGCGACGATCTCCGACTCGCCCTCGGCGACGTCGAAGGGTGCGCGGTTGGTCTCGGCCACGCCGGAGATCAGGTAAACCACGAACAGCGGAAACAGCGGCACCCAGAACCAGCTGAGCAGTCCGGCGCCGCCCTGCTGCGCCTGGACAATCTGCACCAGGTTCAGGCTCTGCGCCGCCATCAGCACGCCGACCAGCGCGAAACCCATCGCGATTTCGTAGGACACGATCTGTGCCGCCGAGCGCAGGCTGCCGAGGAAGGCGTATTTCGAGTTCGACGCCCAGCCGGCGATCAGCACGCCGTAGACGCCGAGCGAAGTCATCGCCAGCAGATAGAGCAGCCCGGCATCGATGTTGGAGAACACCGCTTCCGGCGAGAACGGCACCACCGCCCAGGCCGCGATCGCCATCATGAACGCCAGCGAAGGCGCGGTGATGAACAGCAGCTTATTGGCGCCGGTGGGCACCACGATTTCCTTGGTCAGCAGCTTGACCGCATCCGCCCAGGGCTGGATCAGGCCCAGCGGGCCGACGCGGTTGGGTCCGATGCGCAGCTGGATGAAACCGATGATCTTGCGCTCGGCATAAGTGACATAGGCAAAGACCACCATCAGCACCACGATCAGCGCGAGGATTTTCACCAGCAGCCAGACCGTCGGCCACAGCGGGCCGAGCAGTTGCTGCGGATAAACGAGCAGCGTGTCGATCATCAGGCGCTCGCTTTCATCGCCTGCGCCGCACGCTCCAGCACCAGCGGTGCATCGGCGGCACCCAGCGCGGCGGTTTCCGCACGCGCCGCGGCAAGGCGGACACAATCCGCAGGCAGACCGTTGTCGATGGCGTAAGCCACCAGCACTTCGCCACCATCCTGAACCACACGCAGCATGTCGCCGTCGCGCAGGCCCAGCTTGTCGGCCAGCGCGCGGTTCATCGACGCCAGCGGCGGCAACGCATCACGGGTTTTCTGCAGGCTCGGTGCACGCCGCGCCAGCGCATCGGCGGCGTAGATCGGCACCTCGGCGATACGGGCCACACCCGCAGCAGCAACCGGCAGCGCGCTGACGGTTATCTGTAAGCCATTGTTTTTATTGAATATTTCATTCTTGCCGTGGAGGGCTTCGCGCTGCGCATCGTCGGCGCCATCGTGCTCAAAGCCTTCGAGGCCGAGCAGGTTGCCGAGTACACGCAACACTTTCCACGCCGGACGCGTCTCGCCCAGCGGCTTGACCACGCCATTGAAGCTTTGCACGCGCCCTTCAGTGCTGACAAAAGTGCCCGCCGTTTCAGTAAACGGCGCGATCGGCAGCAGCACATGGGCGTATTCGGCGGCGCCGTGCTGGAAGGGACTCAGCGCAACCACCAGCTCCGCCTGTTTCATCGCGGCGACGGCGGCGCGCGGATTCGCGCAGTCGAGTTCGGCTTCGGCACCGAGCAGCAGATAGGCCTTCAGCGGCGACTCGATCATCTGCTTGGCATTTTTGCCGCTTATTTGACCACCAGCTTTTCCGGTGGGCACGCAGCCGGCGACATAACCGCCCACGCTGTTGGCCGCAGCGCCGAGGAAACCGAAACGGCAGCCAAGAACCTGCGCCAGCGCCTGCGCCAGCGCCTGCAGCGTCGCGGCCTGGGCATGCTGTTCGGCGAAGTTGCCAAGGAACACGCCGGTCTTTTCAGCGGCATTCTCGGCGGACACCAGGCTTTCGGCGATGCGTTTCGCAGCATCACCGACCGTGACAGCTTCGACTGCGGCACGCACGGCTTCCGGTACCGCCACGTTCTTCAATGCGGCCGCGGCCTTCACCACCTGGGCAAGGGTTTGCGGCAGCAGCGCGGGCTGCACGATCGCCTTGTTGGCGACGCGCATCAGCAGGTCATCGTCGGCCGCATGGATGATGCTCAGTTCGGTTTTCTTCTTGGTCGACTGGCGCAACCGGTGGGCGAGCAGCGGATGGTCCTTGCGCAGCGTCGAGCCGACCACCAGCACGCGCTCGAGCTGGGCGAAGTCGGTGATGCTCATGCCCAGCCAGGGCAGGCCGGCACGCTTGCCGTCGGCCGAGAAATCGGTCTGGCGCAGGCGGAAATCGACGTTGCCGGAACCAAAGCCGCGCAGCAGCTTCTGCAGCAAGTGCAGTTCTTCCAGCGTCTGATGCGGCGTGGCCAGCGCGCCAATCGCTTCGGCGCCGTGGGCGGACTTGATGCGTTTCAGTTCAGCGGCAATGAATTCCATCGCCACCGGCCATTCGACATCCTGCCAGCGGCCATCGCGCTTCAGCATCGGCTTCGCCAGGCGTTTTTCGGAATTCA
>JAIENU010000169.1 GCA_019751125.1 Burkholderiales bacterium
CGTGCCGGTCGTGCCGCCGACTGCCTGGCGCCGGCGTTTTTCAGCGCCGCCTCGACAAAGGATTTGAACAGGGGATGGCCGGCACGCGGGGTCGAGGTGAATTCAGGATGGAACTGCACGCCGACAAACCACGGATGTCCCGGAATCTCGACCATCTCGCAGAGGTCGCCGGTCAGCGAACGGCCGCTGACGCTCAAGCCCGCATCCTGCAGACGCTGCAGGTAATGGTTGTTGACCTCGTAGCGATGGCGATGGCGCTCGGTGATGCGGTCTGCGCCATAGATGCTGCGTGCCAGCGAGCCTGCCTTGAGCTGGCATTCCTGGCCGCCGAGGCGCATCGTGCCGCCGAGGTCGGAGGATGCATCACGGCGCTCGACACGGCCGTCGCGGTCCTGCCATTCGGTGATCAGTGCGACCACCGGATGCGGCGTATCTGCATCGAACTCGGTGCTGTGTGCCCCTTTCAGCCCGGCCAGGTCACGCGCGTATTCGATCACCGCGAGTTGCATGCCGAGGCAGATGCCGAGATAGGGTATGCCCTGCTCCCGGGCGTGGCGGATCGCCGCGATCTTGCCTTCGACGCCGCGTTTGCCGAAACCGCCGGGCACCAGGATGGCATCCATGCCTTCGAGGCAGCCGATGCCGTTTTTCTCAATGGTTTCGGAATCAACGTAATGGATGTTGATCTTCGAGCCGGTATGCACGCCGGCATGGATCAGCGCCTCCGACAGCGACTTGTAGGACTCGGTGAGATCGACGTATTTGCCGACCAGCGCGATGCTGACTTCATGCCGCGGATTCTGCAGCGCCGACACCACACGGTCCCAGCTGCCGAGGTCGGCCGGCGGCGGATTGATGCACAGCTTGTTGCAGACAATGGTGTCGAGGCTCTGCTCGTGCAGCATCGACGGGATCTTGTAAATGCTGTCGACATCAACCGCGGAAATCACCGCCTCGACGCCGACATTGGTGAACAGCGCGATCTTGCGCCGCTCGCCCTCGGGCAGCGGACGGTCTGCCCGGCACAGCAGCACATCGGGCTGGATGCCGATTTCGCGCAGCTCCTTGACCGAGTGCTGGGTCGGTTTGGTCTTGATCTCGCCGGCCGAGGCGATGAACGGCACCAGCGTGAGGTGGATGAAGCAGGCATTGTTGCGGCCGACCTCGATGCCCATCTGGCGGATGGCCTCGAGGAAAGGCAGCGATTCGATGTCGCCCACCGTGCCGCCGACTTCGACCAGCGCGATTTCGGCATCACCCGCGCCACGGCGGATGAACTGCTTGATCTCGTCGGTGATGTGCGGAATGACCTGCACCGTTCCGCCGAGGTAGTCGCCGCGGCGCTCCTTCTTGATCACGCTTTCGTAGATCTGGCCGGTGGTGAAGTTGTTGCGCTTGGCCATGCGCGCATTGATGAAGCGCTCGTAGTGGCCCAGGTCGAGATCGGTTTCGGCACCGTCTTCGGTGACGAACACTTCACCATGCTGGAAGGGACTCATCGTCCCCGGATCCACGTTGATGTAGGGATCCAGTTTGAGCATCGAGACCCGGATGCCGCGGGATTCAAGTATCGCTGCGAGGGAGGCGGCGGCGATGCCTTTGCCAAGGGAGGAAACCACACCACCAGTGACAAAGATATATTGAGTCATCTCATGAGTACCAATGTTTTCCCATTTTAACCCAATTCACGGGCCAATCCAATCAAGCGGGCTTCGCCTTCTTCGCCAGATAGAGCCAGGTTTCGACCACGGTGTCCGGATTCAGCGACAGGCTCTCGATGCCCTCCTCGACCAGCCATTCGGCGAGATCGGGATGGTCTGAAGGACCCTGGCCGCAGATGCCGACGTATTTGCCGGCCTTGCGGCAGGCCTGGATGGCCAGGTGCAGCATGTGTTTCACGGCCGGATCGCGCTCGTCGAAGGCGTCGGCAATGATGCCGGAGTCACGGTCCAGGGCCAGCGTCATCTGCGTCATGTCGTTGGAACCGATCGAGAACCCGTCGAAATGCTCGAGGAACTGGTCGGCGAGGATCGCGTTCGACGGAATCTCGCACATCATCACGATGCGCAGGCCGTTCTTGCCGCGCTCCAGCCCGTTCTCCGCGAGCAGCTTCAGCACCCGCTTGCCCTCGTCCACGGTGCGAATGAAGGGCACCATGATTTCGACGTTGGTGAGGCCCATCTCGTCGCGCACCTTTTTCATCGCGCGGCATTCCAGCTCGAAGCAGTCGCGGAAGGACTGCGACACATAACGCGAGGCGCCGCGGAAACCCAGCATCGGATTTTCCTCGTGCGGCTCATAACGCGAACCGCCGGTGAGGCTGGAGTATTCGTTCGACTTGAAATCCGACAGGCGGACGATCACCGGCTTGGGCCAGAACGCGGCACCGAGGGTTGCAACACCTTCGGCCAGCTTGTCGACATAAAAAGTCACCGGATCGGCATAGCCGGCGCTGTGCTCCTCCACCGCCTGCTTGAGGTCGGCGCTGAGGTCGGGATAGGCGAGCACCGCCTTCGGGTGCACGCCGATCATGCGCGCGATGATGAACTCCAGCCGTGCCAGGCCGACACCCTCGTTGGGCAGGCGCTGAAACTCGAAGGCCAGTTCCGGGTTGCCGACGTTCATGGTGATCTTCACCGGCGATTTCGGCATGCTCGACAGCGAAAGGTCGATGACCTCGGTCTGCAGCTCGCCGCGGTAGACAAAACCGGTATCGCCCTCGGCGCAGGATACGGTGACCGGCTTGCCGTCCTTCAGCAATTCGGTGGCGTCGCCGCAGCCGACCACCGCCGGAATGCCCAGTTCGCGGGCGATGATCGCAGCATGGCAGGTACGGCCGCCGCGGTTGGTGACAATCGCCGACGCGCGCTTCATCACCGGCTCCCAGTCCGGGTCCGTCATGTCGGTGACCAGCACATCGCCGGGCTTGACGCTGTCCATCTCGGCGGCGCTTTTGATCAACCGCACCGGACCGCTGCCGATACGCTGGCCGATGGCACGACCGGTGGTCAGCACTTCGGAACGCTCCTTCAGCCGGTAGCGGCGCAGCGTATCGACCTTCTCGCTGGCCTTCACCGTCTCCGGGCGCGCCTGCAGGATGTAGAGCTTGCCGTCGTTGCCGTCGCGCCCCCACTCGATGTCCATCGGACGCTTGTAATGTGCCTCGATGATCATCGCGTAACGGGACAATTCCATCACTTCGTCATCGCTGATCGAGAATTTGCGGCGTTCAGCCTCCGGCACTTCGATGGTCTGCACCGACTTGCCGGCCTGACGGCTGTCGGTGAACACCATGCGCAGCGCCTTGGAACCCAGCCCGCGGCGCAGGATGGCGCTCCTGCCTTCCCTCAGGCCGCGCTTGTAGACATAGAACTCGTCGGGATTGACCTGGCCCTGGACCACGGTCTCGCCCAGCCCGTAGGCCGAAGTGATGAACACCACCTGGTCAAAGCCGGATTCGGTGTCCAGCGTGAACATTACGCCGCTGGCACCCTTGTCGCTGCGCACCATGCGCTGCACCGCGGCCGACAGCGCCACCTCGTCGTGGGTGTAGCCCTTGTGCACCCGATAGGAAATCGCGCGGTCGTTGTAAAGCGAAGCAAACACGTGCTTGATCGCTTCAAGCAGGTTGTCGAGGCCGTGAACGTTGAGATAGGTCTCCTGCTGGCCGGCAAAGGAGGCATCGGGCAGGTCTTCCGCGGTGGCAGAGGAGCGCACGGCAAAGGAGACATCGGCGCCGGATTCTGAGACCAACTGGTTGTAGGCCGACTCGATGACCTTGCCGAATTCGGCACTGAAAGGCTGGGCAAGGATGGATTCGCGGATTTCGCGGCCCGCCGCAGTCAGCGCGTTGACGTCATCCGCATTCAGGCCGGCGAGACGTTTGGAGATTTTTGCGGCGAGGCCGTTTTCGGCGAGAAACAGCCGGAAGGCGTCGGCAGTCGTGGCAAAACCGCCCGGCGCCCGCACACCGGCGCCGGAAAGCTGGCTGATCATCTCACCCAGCGAGGCGTTCTTGCCGCCGACCCGACCCACGTCACTCATGCGCAGCGCGCCGAGTGGTAACACCAGTTCTTTGCCGCTCATGCCGCCACCCCCGCCGTTGTGTGCCGCGATATGCGCCACGATTTGCAGCGCATTGTGTGCTGCATCAAAAGCCGTTATTTTACCGAATCCACATTCCGGTTCCGAGCATGAGCCCGCAACGCACAGCCTTTTTTGTCTCTGACCGCACCGGCATCACTGCCGAGATGCTCGGCCACAGCCTGCTCACCCAGTTTGACGGGGTGCGCCTGCGCGAAATCACCGTGCCGTTCATCGATTCCGCCGAAAAAGCCCAGCAGTTCGTGCGTCAGGTCAATGCCACGGCCCAGACGGATGGCGTCCGGCCGATCGTCATCAGCACCCTGGTGAATACCGAGATTTCGGGAATTGTCGCCAAGGCCAACGCCTTGTTCCTTGATTCTTTTGAGATATTCATCGAACCGCTGGAGCGCGAACTGGGCGCCAAGGCCTCCCACACCGTCGGCCGCTCGCACAGCGTCAACGATTTCGCCAACTACCACCACCGCATCGAGGCGGTGAACTACGCCTTGTCCCACGACGATGGCGTATCAAAACGGGAGCTGACCGAAGCCGACATCATTCTGGTCGGGGTTTCCCGCTGCGGCAAGACGCCGACCTGCCTCTACCTGGCGATGCAATTCGGCATCCGTGCCGCGAATTACCCGCTGATCCCCGAGGATTTCAGCTCGATGCAGTTGCCGGCGCAGATCAAGTCTCTGCGCGGCCGGCTTTACGGCCTGACCATCCGCCCCGCCCGTCTGCAGCAGATCCGCAATGAACGCCGTCCCGGCAGCAAGTACGCCACGCTGACCAACTGTGAATTTGAAATCCGCGAGGCCGAGGCGCTGATGCGCCAGGAAGGCATCCCCTACCTTGACGCCACCAGCAAGTCGGTCGAGGAACTGGCCACCACCATTCTCCAGGAAGCCAAGCTGGAGCGGCGCATCTACTAAGCGCGGAGCTGGCGCACCCGTTCAAACAGGCAGATCGCCGCCGCAGCGCCGATGTTCAGCGACTCGGCAGTGCCGGGCATCGGGATACAGGCCTGAACCCGGGCTTTTGCCGCCAGCGCAGCCGACAGCCCCGCCCCTTCATTGCCAAACAGCAGGGCCACATCACCGCGCAGGTCGGTGTCATAGATCGTTTTTTTGGCCTTGAGGCTGGTGGCCACCAAGCAGCCGTCGTAGCGGTCCGCCAGTTCAACCAGATCGGCGCCCTCGATAATGCGCAACGCAAAATGTGCACCCATGCCGGCACGCAGCACCCGCGGTGACCAGGCGTGCACCGACTGCCGTGACAGGCAAACCGTGGCCACACCGGCCGCCGCTGCCGAACGCAGGATGGACCCCAGATTGCCCGGATCCTGTATGTCCTCCAGCCACACACTGGAGCCGCTGAGACGCTCCGGCACGGCGACCCGCGGCGTCGGCACCACGGCGATGATGCCGGTCGGCGTCGCCACTGAAGACAACTGCCGGAACAGCGCATCACCCAGCACCAGGGCATCACCACCGGCGCCGTCGAGCAGTGCCCGCACCTCGGGGTTGTCCAGCCCGCCGCGGCTGACCACCAGTTCATCCGGCGGGCCGGCATGATGCTGATAGGCCTCGACCAGATGCACACCGTCCAGCAGGGACAGCCCCGAGTGTTTGCGTTCGCGCGAGGACTGCACAAGTTTGAGCAGTTTGCGGAAACGCGGGTTGTCGGTGGAAGTGATGACTTTCATGCTGCGGCTTGCCTGTCGGTATGTCTCATATTGCACAGCTGCGGAAGCCGGCGAACACATCGTTGCGGTCGGGCGTATAAAAATTGCGCCAAGTATTCCGGATCAGTGTATCGCGCGTGGCATGGCAGCCGCCGCGCAGCACCTTGTGGCTGCCGAACCAGGGCTCCGAATACTCGGCATAGGGATCGCGGACAAAGCCCGGATATGGCTGAAACCAGTCGACCGTCCATTCCCAGACATTGCCGGTCATCTGGCGCAGTCCCCAGGCGCTGTCACCCGCCGCACAGGCATTGACCGGCACACAGCGGCCGGCCGTGCCGTAAAGATTGGCCCGTTCCGCCGAAGGTGCTTCGTCCCCCCAGGGATGGCGGCGTTTCAGGCCAGGCGAGCCGGGCACGGTGGCCGCCGCATATTCCCATTCCGCCTCGGTCGGCAGGCGGCGGCCGGCCCAGCGGCACCAGGCTTCGGCTTCGTACCAGCTGACATGAATCACCGGGTGATGAAGCGGCAAGCGCTCCATGCGATCGTGGCAGCGCCAGTGCCAGCGGCCATCGACGCGCTGCCAGTAGCGCGGCATTTCAATGCCGGCACTTTCACGCCACTGCCAGCCGGCCTCGCTCCACCATTCGCGGCGGCGATAACCACCCGCCTCGACAAATTCGGAAAAATCCCCGTTACTGACCGCGGCCCTGGCGATACGGAAATCCCGTATCTCGATGTCATGCGCATATTTCTCATTGTCGAATACAAAACCGCTGCCGCGTTCGGCCCCCATCCGGAAACGGCCGCCCTGCACCTCGGCATCACCGGGCCATGCCGCCCCCTCGACCGCGGCATTGGCAGCTGCCGGTGCCGGATACGCCAGCGTTTGCCGGGTATAAGTCAGCGCTTCGGCATGCATTTCCTCGTGTAACGCGCTGAGCTGGCCGAAATAAGCGAGCGCCGGCCTGTCCGCCAGCGCGGAGATGACGCGGCTGCGCACCTGATCGAGATAACGCCGGGTTGCGTCCGGATCAGGCAGGGGCAGCGACCAGCGTGTGCCATGGGCCACCCGTGCCGAGTCATACAGCCGGTCAGCCCGCTCCAGCACGCTCGCAGCCTGATGACTGCCGCCACGCAGGCACCAGAATTCCTCGAACCAGCCGAGATGCCCCAATTCCCACAAGGGCGGATTGACGATGGCCAGTTGCGGCCCCAGCCATTGCCCGGAATGCAGATCCGCAATCAGGCCCAGCGTGCGCTGTCGCGCAGCATCCAGCATGGCGAGAATCTGCGGCAGCGGTGTTGATGTGCTGTTTGAATCGGAAAGTTGCGACAAGCGGACAGCCCGGTTTGGTATAGTCCGCGGCAGTTTATCCGCTCTGTGCTGATGATGAAAATTGCCTTGATTACGCCGGCCGCGGCCACCTCGCGCTACGGCAACCGCAACACCGCCGTGCGCTGGGCCGGGTTGCTGCGCGAGTTGGGCCACCAGGTCAGCATTGCCGAACACTGGAATGGCCGCAATGCCGACCTGATGCTTGCCCTGCATGCCCGGCGCAGCCATGACTCGATCGCGCGGTTTGCCGAGCGACACCCCCAGCGGCCGCTGCTGCTCGCACTGACCGGCACCGACCTCTACCGCGACATCCGTGAAGATGCCAATGCCCAGGAATCGATGGCACTGGCGACGCGGATGATCGTGCTGCAGCCGCTGGGCCTGCGCGAACTGTCGCCCCCGCTGCGCCGCAAGACCGATGTGGTGCTGCAGTCCTGCGAGGCGATCAGGCGTCTGCGTCCCCTGCCCGGCTGTTTCGAGATCGTGGTCAGCGGCCATCTGCGTGATGAAAAGGATCCTTTTCGTGGTGCCGAGGCGCTGTCGCTGTTGCCCGCCTCAAGCCGCATCCGCATCACCCATATCGGCGGCGCGCGCGACCCGGCGCTGGCACGCGAGGCGCGGCAGTGGATGAAACGGGAGCCGCGTTACCAGTGGCTGGACGAACTGCCGCGTGCCCGTGCGCTGGCCACGCTGGCGCGGGCAAGGCTGATGCTGATCAGTTCGAAGCTGGAAGGTGGCGCCAATGTTGTCAGCGAGGCACTGACCGCGGGGGTGCCGGTGCTGGCCTCACGCATCCCCGGCAATGTCGGCCTGCTGGGCAAGGACTACCGCGGCTTTTTTCCCGTCGGCAACTCTGCTGCGCTGGCCCGGCTGATGGCGCGGTCGGAGCAATCGCCTGATTTTCTGGCCGGATTGCAGGCCGCCTGTCGCCGGCAAAGGCGGCTGGTCAGTCGCAGCAATGAACGCCGTGCGCTGCGTGCCGTGATTAAAGCGGTCACTGAAAAATAGTTACAATCCGCTTTATATTAAATATTTAAATCATTGTTTTTATTGACTATTTTATCATATCCTTGATTGGTGCAAAACTACGCCGGTGAGCATCCAGCGGCCCCAGCCGGCGCAGTGCGTCGATGTGCAGCGCAGTGCCATAACCCTTGTGCCGGTCAAAACCGTATCCGGGATGCGCGGCATGCAACTCGAGCATCGCCGCATCACGTGCCACCTTGGCCAGGATCGACGCCGCCGAAATCGCCGGCACAGTGGCATCCCCCCGCACCACCGCACGCGCCGGCATCATCACCACCGGCACATGCAGGCCGTCCACTTCAATCTGCAGCGGTTGCGGCACCAGCGCTTCCACGGCACGCTGCATTGCCAGCAAGGCTGCACGCAGGATGTTCAGGCGGTCGATTTCCTCCACTGATGCGCTGGCCACGGCCCAGGCCACGGCACGCTCGCGGATTTCAGCGGCCAGCGACTCGCGCCGTTTCGCCGTCAGCTTTTTGGAATCGGCCAGTCCCCGGATCAGCAGCGGATGATCAAGAATGACCGCAGCTGCATACACCGGTCCGGCCAGCGGTCCGCGCCCTGCCTCATCAACGCCGCAAACCCAATGCGCCATCAGCGGCCGCCGCGCAGCTCGGCGAGCACCGCGGCCGCGGCACGTTCCGCCGCGTTCTGCCGCAGTTCGGCTGCCATGGCCGCGAAACGCTGCTCGATGGCCTCGCGTTTTGCCTTGTCCTGCAGCAGGTCAATGACCGCGGCAGCCAGTGCATCAGGCGTTGCCGCATCCTGCAGCAGCTCGGGCACCACAAATTCCCCGGCAAGAATGTTCGGCAGGCCGACCCAGGGCTGGTAGCGGCGGCTGTTCATGATCCACCACGACAGGCGCGGCATGCGGTAGCTGATCACCATCGGCCGCTGCAGCAGCGCAGCCTCCAGTGTCGCGGTACCCGAGGCCAGCAGCACCACATCGGCGGCGGCCATTGCCTCATGCGCATGGCCGAACAGCAGCGTGATTTCCAGTTCGCCGCTCTCGCGGCGGTACAGTGCCGCCTCGAACAATTCGCGGGTCTGGCGGTTGACCAGCGGCACCAGCAGGCGCACGCCGGGTACCGCCTTGGCGATGCGCTCTGCCGCGGCGACAAACAGGTCGGCCAGTTGCTCGAGTTCGCTGACCCGGCTGCCCGGCAACAGGGCCACCACCGGACCTGTCGCCGGCAGGCGCAGTTCGGCACGGACTTCGGCACGGGACGGCACCTTCGCCAGCATGTCCGCCAGGGGATGACCGACATAGGTCACCGGTATGTTGGCACGCTCGTACAAAGCCGCCTCGAAGGGAAACACCGTCAGCATCCGCGACACCGAACGGCCGATCTTGCGGATACGGCCGCCACGCCAGGCCCAGATCGAGGGGCTGACGTAATGGATGGCCGGTATGCCCGCCGATTTCATCGAGGCTTCAAGATCCAGGTTGAAATCCGGCGCATCAATGCCGATGAAGGCGCTGGGACGCTCCGTCAGAAAGTGCCGGCGCAGGCTCGAACGGATGCCGACAATCTCGCGGTAGTGCTTGAACACCTCGACGTAGCCGCGCACCGCCAGCTTGTCCATCGGATACAGGGCATCGACGCCGGCGGCCATCATCTTCGGCCCGGCAATGCCGGCAAAGCGCAGACGGGGTTCCAGCCGGCGCAATGCCTTGACCAGCTCGGCGCCGAGCAGGTCGCCGGAAGGTTCGCCGGCAACAATGCCGATCAGCGGTGAGCTGCTGCTGGAAGCCGCCATCAATGACTAGCGAACGATGCCGCGGCCGGCGCTGGCGAGAAAATCGGCCAGCACCTGCAGCTCCGGCTGCGCAGCGGTTTCGGCGGTGATTTGTGCCTGCGCCTCGGCGAATGACAGCCCGGATTTGTAGAGCGTCTTGTAGGCGCGTTTGACCGCAGCCACCGCCTCCGCCGAAAAGCCGCGGCGGCGCAGGCCTTCGGCATTGATGCCATGCGGCACCGCAGTGTTGCCCGAGGCCATCACGAAAGGCGGCAGATCCTGCAGCAGGATGGTGCCCATCGCGGTGATGCTGTGGGCACCGATGCGGCAGAACTGGTGCACGACGGTAAACCCGCCGAGGATCGCCTGGTCACCGACATGGACATGGCCGGCCAGCTGCGCGTTGTTGGCGAAAATGGTGCCGTTGCCGACCTGGCAATCGTGGGCCAGGTGGACATAGGCCATGATCCAGTTGCCGTTGCCGACCCGGGTCACGCCGGCATCCTGCGCAGTACCGCGATTGAAGGTGCAGAACTCGCGGATGGTGTTGTCATCACCGATTTCGAGCCGCGTCGGTTCGCCCTTGTACTTCTTGTCCTGCGGCGCCTCGCCGATGGAACTGAACTGGAAAAAAACGTTGCGCCTGCCGATGCGGGTATGCGGCCCGATCAGCACATGAGGCCCGATGCGGGTGCCCTCGCCGATTTGCGCGCCGGCGGCGATGATCGAATAGGCGCCGACTTCGACATCGGCGGCAAGTTCTGCCGCGGGATCTACCAGCGCGGTGGGATGGATGCGTGCCTGCGTCATTTCAAACCCATGCTCAAGCCGGCAGATCGCGCACCGTGCACATCAGCTCAGCCTCGGCTGCCACGACATCATCCACCCGCGCCACAGCCGTGAATTTCCAGATGCCACGGGTATGACGGGCCAGTTCGACACTCAGGCGCAGCGAGTCCCCGGGTGTCACCGGCCGCTTGAAGCGGGCATTGTCGATGCCGACAAAGTAATAGATGGACTTGTCATCGGCTTTCGCACCCATGGTCACAAAAGAGAGGATCGCCGCAGCCTGAGCCATTGCCTCGACGATCAGCACGCCGGGCATCACCGGATGGTGCGGGAAATGCCCCGGGAAAAACGGTTCGTTGATGGTGACGTTTTTCAGCGCCTCGATATTTTTCCCCGGCTCGTACGACAGCACCCGGTCGATCAGCAGGAAGGGATAACGGTGCGGCAGATAACGCAGTATCTCGTTGATGTCCATGCCGTTCATGTTCTTATTTTCCTTTCGTTTTCACCGCAAGCGCTTCCGCCAGCGATTTCTCCAGCGCGCGCACGCGATCATTCAGGTCCCCGAGACGGCGCAGGCCGGCCGCGTTGCGGCGCCACTCGCGATTCGGTCCAAAGGGATAGGCGCCGGTATAGGCGCCGGGTTCGGTAATCGATTTGGTGACCAGGGTATGGGCCGATATCTCGACGTGGTCAGTGATGCTGAGATGGCCGGCGATGCCCGAGGCGCCGCCAATCCGGCAATAGGCGCCGACCTTGGAACTGCCGGCAATGCCGACGCAGGCGGCAATCGCGGTATGGGCGCCGATTTCGACGTTATGGGCGATCTGGATCTGGTTGTCGAGTTTCACGCCGTCGCCGATTACAGTGTCTTCGATTGCACCGCGATCAATAGTGGTGTTGGCGCCGATCTCGACATCACGCCCGATGCGCACTGCGCCGATCTGCGGCACCTTGAGCCAATGCCCGCCGTCCTGCCCTTGCTCCATCGCAATGCCAAAACCGTCGGCACCGATGACAACACCGGCATGAATCAGCGCATCGGGACCGATGATACAACCGTGATAAACGGTGACATGGGCATACAGCCGGCTGCGCTCACCGATGACGGCATCACGGCCGATGTAACAGCCGGCGCCAACCAGCACGTTTTCACCGATCTGCGCGCCGCCTTCGATGACCGCCCCGGGGCCGATGCAGGCTGAGGCCGCAACCTTTGCCGAGCGGTCAATGACCGCAGAGGGATGCCGGCCGGCGGCCAACGCAGGCTGCGGGTTGAGCAGCGCCGAGACGCGGGCAAAATAGGCATAAGGATTGCCGGCAATGATACGCGGCAGATCCACCACGGCACTGAAGGATTCGCCGAGGATCACGGCGGCAGCCCGGGTACTCTTCAATTGCCCCAGATAGCGCTCATTGGCCAGAAAACTGATGGTACCTGGAGCGGCGCGCTCGAGGGTCGCCACCTGGCTGATCACCGTGCCGGCGTCGCCGATCACCGTGCCGCCCAGGCGTTCAACAATACCTGACAGGGAGTATGAAGCCATGCGCTGCCTGATTTTCCTGGTGGCGGTCCGGGACCCGCTCCGGCAACTTCAGCGCCGCAGGCTGGCCGTGGTTATTTACCGTCCGCAGCCAGCGCCTTCAGCACGCGATCGGTGATGTCGATCTTCGGGCTTCGGTATGCCGCCTCGATCAGAATGATGTCGTATTTCTCGGACTCGGCAATCTGCTTGATCACCCGGTTGGCCCTCTCGGCCAGGGCGCCCAGCTCCTGATTCCGCCGCAGGTTGAGATCCTCGCGGAACTCGCGCTGCATGCGCTGGTAATCGAGGGTCAACCGCCCGAGCTCCTGTTCGCGGGCGCGCCGGTCGCTCTCGTTCATCGTCAGCGAATCCTTCTCGAGCTGGGCCTGCAGGCTCTTGATCTGGGACTCTCGACGCTGCAGCTCCTGGGCACGCGGAGCAAATTCCTTTTCCAGCTGCTTGCTCGCGCGATCGGCCGGAACACTTTCCCGGGTGATCCGCTCCTGGTCGACAAAACCTATCCTCACCTCGGCAGCCTGGACGGCCGAGGCCGAGGCCAGCATCATCAGCGCGGCTGTTACATGTATGGTTCGCTCAAACACGACACTGTCTCCTTGAATCTCTTGCCACCGGCTTCAGCAGCCCAACCGATAGCATACCCTGCGCCGGGTCAAAACGCCCCGCCAAACGTGAACTGAAACATCTGTTTACGGTCCAGGTTGGCAGCATTCAACGGCGCGGCAAAGCTTACTTTCAGCGGTCCGAAAGGCGAGGACCAGAACACGCCCAGTCCGGTTGAGTAGCGGAAAGCCCCGCCGTCAAACTTGTTGGCCACCATACCGGCATCCACAAAGGCGCTCAAGCGCACAGAACGGTCGTTCTGCAATCCCGGGAACGGAAACAGGAACTCGACGTTGCCGAGGATGCGGTGGCTGCCGCCCTGTGGATCGCCATTCTGGTCCTTGGGGCCGATCGAGGAATTGCGGTAGCCGCGCACGGTGCTCACGCCACCGGCAAAGAAATTCTTGAAAAACGGCAGCGGCAGATTGTTGCCCAGGCCATCACCGAAACCGGCTTCGCCATTGACCATCAGGGTGTACTGACGGGACAGCGGGAAATAACGCTGGTACTGGTAATTGACCTTGTAATACTCAAGCGACATGCCGATGCCAGGAATGCCCATTTCACTGACGGCACGCTGGAATGTGCCCTTGGTCGGGTAAATCAGGCTGTCACGACCATCACGCACCCAGCCAATGGAACCGATCAAGGCATCGTTCTTGTTGCCAAACGCGGCCACGTAGTTTGAGTAGAACAACGGGCTGTCGGTAAACGTGGTGATCTCGGTATTTTCGTAGGACAGGCCGTAATTGATGGTGTCACGTTCGGTCACCGGTACGCCGAAACGGACGCCACCACCCAGGGTCTTGGTGATGTAGCGGCCGATGCCGCCGCGGGTGCCGTCAACCTCGCGCGAAAACACGTCAAAACCCTGGCTGATGCCATCCGTCGTGAAATACGGATCGGTGTAGGACAGGGCATATACGGTATTGATGCGACCCGAATTCAGTTGTGCCGAGACATGCTTGCCTGAGCCGAAGATATTCTGCTGGGAAATCGCGCCCGACAGCGTGACGCCGTCGCCGCTGCCGAAACCGGCACCGAGCAGAATGTTGCCGGTGGGTTTTTCGATCACCGAAAGGTTGACATCAACCTGGTCCGTGGTGCCCGTCACCGAGGGGGTTTCCACATTGACCTCGGTGAAATAGCCCAGCCGGTCAACCCGGCTGCGGGAGAGGTTGATTTTCTCTCCCGAGTACCAGCCGCCCTCGATCTGGCGCATCTCGCGGCGGATCACTTCGTCACGGGTCTTGGTGTTGCCGGCAATGTTGATGCGGCGGACATAGACCCTGCGGCCCGGATCAATGAAAAAGGTGAACGACGCCTGGTTCTTGGTCTTGTCGAGATCCGGCGCGGCATTGACGTTGGCAAAGGCATAACCGTCATTTCCGAGCCGGTCGTTGATGTTCTTGGTGGATTCGGCGATCTTCGTGCGTGAAAACACCTCACCGGGCTTGATCGTGATCAGCTTGCGAATCTCGGCCTCTGGCAACAGCGGCTCGCCGCCGATGCGGATGTCAGACACCGTATAGCGCGGACCTTCGGTGATGCTGACGCTGATGAAGATGTCTTTTTTGTCCGGTGAAATCGTGACCTGCGTTGAATCGATGTTGAATTCGAGGTAACCGCGGTCCTGATAATGCGAGCGCAGCGTCTCAAGGTCGGCCGAGAGTTTCGGACGCGAATACTGGTCGTGCTTGCTCCACCAGGTCATCATGCCCGGGGTGCGCAGGATGAACAGGTCGAGCAGGTCTTTTTCGCGGAAAGCCTTGGCGCCGATGATGTTGATCTGGCGGATCTTGGCAACCTCGCCTTCATCGACGCTGAAATTGATGGCCACCCGGTTACGCTCGAGAGGTGTCACAGTGGTGGTCACCACGACAGCGTAACGGCCACGGCTCAGGTACTGGCGCTTCAGTTCCTGCTCGGCACGGTCAAGCTGGGAGCGGTCGAAAATGCGGCCATTGGCCAGATCAATCTGGCGCAGGCTCTTCAGCAGGGCTTCCTTGTCGAATTCCTTGACGCCGACAAAATCAATCTGCGCGATGGATGGCCGTTCCTGGACCGCAACGATCAGCACACCGCCATCAGCCTCGATGGAGACATCCTTGAAGAAACCGGTGCCGAACAGCGCGCGTATCGCCTGCGCCGCCTTTTCCTCGGTCATCGTCTCGCCGACTTTGACCGGGAGATAGCCGAACACCGTGCCCGCATCGACACGCTGGATGCCTTCGACGCGAATGTCGCGCACAACGAAGGGCTCGAGCGCAAAAACGGTTACGGGCAAACTGAGGACTGCTGCAAGGACGCTACGAAGCAAATGCATGTCAACTGCCGATCAGGCGAAAGATGTCGTTGTAAACGGCGAAAGCCATCAGCATGAACAGCAGTGCCATGCCGACATGCTGCCCCATTTCCATGACGCGCTCGGAAAGCGGCTTTCCCGTCAGAATTTCCACCGAATAATACAACAAGTGCCCCCCATCCAATAACGGCACGGGCAGCAGGTTGAGCACGCCTAGACTGATGCTGATCAAAGCCAGAAACAGCAGATAGGAAATCCAGCCGCTTTGTGCCGATTGGCCGGCATAGTCGGCAATGGTGATCGGACCGCTGAGATTTTTCATGGACACCTCGCCGACCAGCATCTTGCCCAGCATGCGCAGGCTGAACCACGCAGTATCCCAGGTCTTCACCACGGCGCGGCTGAGGCCCTCCAGGGGACCGTAGGACACCTGCACCGACATCCGCCGCAGCGCTTCGGGATCGACGCGTGGACCGGCACCGATGCGGCCGATGGCCGTGTCGCGCTCCATCACGCGATCCACCGTGACGGTTACCGGCGGCAGATCGACCTCGCCGCGCCGGATGCGGAATTCAAGACGCTCACCCGGCGCCGCACGCACCAGCCGTACCAGATCCTCCCAGGATGCCAGCCGGGTGTCGCCGACGGACAGCACACGATCGCCGCCCTGCAGTCCGGCACGCGCCGCGGCGCCTGAAGGTGACAGATCACCCAGCACCGGATCCAGCGGCGGACGCAGCCGGGCAAAACCCAGCGCGCGCAACAGGTCACCTTCAAGCTCATCACGGGTCAGTCTGGAAAAATCCAGCATGCGGCGCTGCAGGGCGCCGCCGCCTTCGCCGCGGGATTCGATCAGTGTGCTGCCGCCATCCAGCGCACGCTGCAGCATCAGCCAGCGCAGATCCTGCCAGGAGGCCACCGCATCACCACCAACCGCGGTGATGGTTTCGCCACGCACAAAACCGGCCGCTTCAGCCGCGCTTTTGGGCATCGGCGCATCGATCTGGGGTGCGACTCCGGGTACACCATGCATGAACAGGGCCCAGTAAATCATGATCGCCGCCAGGAAATTGGCCAGCGGACCAGCCACCACGATCGCTGAACGCTGCCAAACCGGTTTGCGGTTGAAGGCACGCTCCAGTTCGGCCGGACTCACCGGCCCTTCCCGTTCGTCGAGCATCTTGACGTAGCCGCCCAGGGGGATCAGCGCGATGCGCAATTCAGTCTGGTCCGCGCCAAAGCGGCGGGACCACAGCGCGCGGCCGAAACCCACTGAAAAACGCAGCACTTTCACGTCACAGCGGCGTGCCACCCAGTAATGGCCATACTCATGTACGACCACCAGCACGCTGAGCGCAACGATGAATGCAGCCACGGTCAGCAACACGCTCATGACAGCGCCCTTGCCTTTTGGGGGACCACGGAGGCCCGGGTCGCAGCAATTCGCGCCTCGGCATCGACTGCTTCGACCTCTTCAAGGCCGGTAATCCGGCGATGCGGCACGCGCGCCAGCACCGTCTCGATCACCCGGGGGATATCGAGGAAGCCGATGCGGCGCTGCAGGAACTCCTCCACCGCCACTTCATTCGCGGCGTTGAGCGCAATCACCGCTGAAGGACCGGCACGCAGCGCCTCATAGGCCAGGCGCAGGCAGGGAAAACGTCCGGTATCGACAGGTTCAAACTGCAGGGTGCCCACTGCCGCGAGTTCCAGGAAATCCGCACCCGATGCAATACGCTGCGGATAAGCCAGGGCATGTGCTATCGGCGTGCGCATGTCGGGATTGCCCAGCTGCGCGAGAACCGAGCCGTCCTGGTATTCGACCAGTGAATGCACCACGCTCTGCGGGTGAATCACCACCTCGATCATCCCGGGATCGGCATCAAACAGCCAGCGCGCCTCGATGACTTCGAGGCCCTTGTTCATCATCGTCGCCGAATCCACTGAAATCTTGCGGCCCATTGACCAGTTCGGGTGGGCAACCGCCTGCTCCGGCGTGACGCCGGCCAGTTGTGCCAGTGGCGTGGTGCGGAACGGCCCTCCGGAAGCGGTGAGCAGGATGCGGCGCACGCCGCAGGCGGCCATGCCGTCACGACCGCCCTGCGGCAGCGACTGGAAAATCGCATTGTGTTCGCTGTCAATCGGCAGCAGTTCTGCACCGTGCTCGCGCACCGCCGACATGAATACGCCTCCGGCCGTGACCAGCGCTTCCTTGTTGGCAAGCAGCACGCGTTTACCGCCGCGTGCCGCGGCCAGCGAGGCGCGCAGGCCGGCAATGCCGACAATCGCCGCCATCACCGTGGTCACCTCTGGCAGCGATGCCACCTGCTCCAGTGCCGCAGTGCCACTCAACACCTCGGTTGCAGAACCAGCCGCCGCCAATTCCTGCTGCAACAGCCCTGCTGCCGCAGCATCGGCCAGCACCGCATAACGCGGCCTGAAACGCAGGCATTGCTCGCACAGCAGATCGGCACGGCTGCGCGCCGTCAATGCCACGACTTCAAATTGCCCGGAATTACGCGCCACCACATCGAGCGTGCTGGCGCCGATGCTGCCGGTGGATCCCAATATGGTCAGGCGTTGCATGTCATGCAGCCCAGACAGACAGGCAGGTCACTGCCAGCGCCGCCAGCGGCAGGGTCGAAGTCAGTGCATCGATGCGGTCGAGCACGCCGCCATGTCCCGGCAGCAGGGTGCCGCTGTCCTTGACGCCAGCCTGCCGCTTCACCCATGACTCAAAAAGATCGCCCAAGATGCTCAGTGGAACCATCGCCGCCACCAGCAGCGCAAGGCCTGTCCCCGCGCCGCCCATGGAGGAAGCCAGCCCCCAATACCAGACCGCGGCATGATACACCGCGACTCCAAGCACCGCCCCGGCCACACCTTCCCAGGTCTTGCCCGGACTGATGGATGGCGCCAGCTTGTTGCGCCCCCACTGGTGGCCGGCAAAATAGGCTGAACAGTCTGCCACCCACACCACCCCCATCAGGGCCAGCATCAGCCACGGATCGCGCTGCAGATGCACCAGCGCAAGCCAGGTTGGAAACAGCACGATGAAACCCGTGAGATGCCTCAGCCAAGTCGATTGCGGCCGCCAGCCACGCCACAGCCAGAGCGGCACCACGAAAACCCAGAACAGCACCGATATCAGCCACACCGCTTTTGCCCAGGGTTGCAGCGGGTGCTGTGTCGCGCTGATGATCCAGGCGACGGCACAGGCCAGCGTCAACAAGGTATAGATCCATGCATCACGGGCCGAAAGCCCGCCCAGGCGTGCCCATTCGTAAGCCCCTGCGCCAAGCATCAGCAGCAAGGCGAAGGCCCAGCCCGTGGGCGGCAGCATGAACAGCGCGGCTAGAAACAGCGGCAACAGCACCGCCACCGTCAACACGCGTTTGAGCAGCATGGCCTTGTGCCCTCTCCTTGTGCGCCGTTCTTGTCCCGGACACTCAGGCGCTCAGCGAGCGCCCGGGGTCGTCTGCCAGCTGGTCGCTGGTACGGCCAAAACGCCGTTCACGCCGGCGATACGATTCCAGCGCGAGCTGGAAGGCCTGGGCATCAAAATCGGGCCACAGTGTGTCGGTGAAATAGAGCTCGGTATATGCCAGTTGCCAGAGCAGGAAATTGCTGATCCGTTGTTCGCCGCCAGTACGGATGAACAGGTCCGGTTCGGGCAAATCCCCCATTGACAGGTAACGTTGCAGGTCGGCCTCAACCCAGGTCCGGCCGGAACCCGGTTCAGCACGCAGTTTGTTCATTGCCTGCATGATGTCCCAGCGGCCGCCGTAGTTGGCGGCAACAGTCAGCGTGAGACCGGTGTTTGCTGCAGTCAGCTCCTGCGCCGATTCGATCAGCTGCACCAGCTTGGGATCAAAACGGGAAATGTCACCGATGGCGCGAAAACGGATGCCGTTTTCGTGCAGCCGGCGCACTTCCTGCTGCAGCGCGCTGACAAAGAGCTGCATCAACAGTGAAACCTCTTCCGCCGGACGGCGCCAGTTCTCGCTGCTGAAGGCAAACAGCGTCAACGCGGAGACACCGCTTTCCGCGCAGGAGCGCACTGTATTGCGCACCGCCTCGACACCCTTGTGGTGCCCGGCGACACGCGGCAGGAAACGCTGCTTCGCCCAACGGCCGTTGCCATCCATGATGATGGCGATGTGCCGCGGCACAACGGCTACCTCGGGTATGCCCTCGGTGGAACTGGTCACCGGATCAGATCGCCATGAGGTCGGCTTCCTTGACCTCGAGCAGTTTGTCGATTTCGGCGATCGAGCGGTCGGTGAGTTTCTGCACCTCGTCCTGCGCCCGCCGCTCCTCGTCTTCGGCCACGGCTTTCTTTTTCAGAAGGTCCTTGAGCTGGGTATTCGCGTCGCGGCGGATGTTGCGCACCGCAACCCGAGCGTTCTCGCCTTCGTGGCGCACCACCTTGATCAGGTCTTTGCGGCGCTCTTCGGTCAGCGCCGGCATCGGCACCCGCACCATGTCGCCCTGGGTCATCGGGTTCAGGCCCAGTTCGCTGTCACGGATTGCCTTTTCGATGGCCTGGGCCATCTTCTTTTCCCAAGGGCTGACGCCGATGGTGCGGCCGTCGAGCAGCGTCACGTTTGCAACCTGTGGCAGTGGCGTCGGGTTGCCGTAGTAATCAACCATCACATGATCTAGCAGCCCGGCATGCGCACGGCCGGTGCGCACCTTGCCGAGGTCGGTTTTCAGCGCCTCGACGGACTTTTTCATTTTCTGCTCGGCGTTTTTCTTGATGTCGGCAATCATCTGGACCTCCGTCAAACGTGAACCATCGTACCTTCGTCTTCACCCATCACCACCCGTTTCAGCGCCTGCGGCTTGAAGATGCTGAACACGTTGATCGGGAGCTTCTGGTCGCGGCACAGGGTCAGCGCCGTGGCATCCATCACCTTCAGGTTCTTGATGATGGCTTCGTCAAAGGTGATGCGCTTGTAACGCATCGCATCCGGGTGGGTTTTCGGGTCATCGGTATAGACGCCGTCGACCTTGGTCGCCTTCAGCACCAGATCGACATTCATTTCCATGCCGCGCAGCGCCGCTGCTGTGTCGGTGGTGAAAAACGGATTGCCGGTGCCGGCGGCGAAGATCACCACCTTGCCTTCTTCCAGGTAGCGCATGGCCTTGCCGCGGATGTACGGCTCGACCACCTGCTCGATGTTCAGCGCCGACTGCACCCGGCTCAGCAGGCCGACCTGGCGCATTGCGTCCTGCAGGGCCAGCGCATTCATCACCGTGGCCAGCATGCCCATGTAATCAGCCGTGGCACGGTCCATATGCGAGGCACCGGGGGCGACACCGCGAAAGATATTGCCGCCACCGATGACCACCGCGACCTCAATGCCCATCCGCGCCACCTCTGCAATTTCAGCGACGATACGGCCGATGGTGTCGCGGTTGATGCCGTAGGGGTCATCTCCCATCAGCGCCTCGCCGCTCAACTTGAGCAGGATGCGCTTGTAAGCGGGACTGGCTGGCATTTATAACCCTTTGTTTTTAAACGATTATTTTTGTTTTGCCTGACCGACCTGGGCCATCACTTCGGCAGCAAAGTCATCCTTTTTCTTCTCAATGCCCTCACCGACGACATAAAGATCAAAGCGGGCGACGCTGGCGTTTGAGGACTTCAGCAGCTGTTCGATGGTCTGCTTGTCGTTTTTGACGAAAGGCTGGCCCAGCAGCGTCACTTCCTTCAGGAATTTCTGCACCGAACCTTCGACGCGTTTGGCCATGATTTCCGGCGGGATGGTCTTGCCGGACTTGGCCGCATCTTCGGCAGCCTTCTCGGTGGCCACGCGACGCTCGGACTCGATTGCCTCGGCCGACACGCCGGAAGCATCCAGCGCCTTCGGCTTGCTCGCCGCGATATGCATCGCGATATCCTTGCCCAGGGTTTCGTCGCCGCCGGCAACATCAACCATCACACCGATCTTGGCGCCGCCATGGATGTAGGTGGCCAGCTTGCCCTTGGCCTCGACACGCTCGAAACGGCGGATCGACAGGTTTTCACCGATCTTGCCAACCAGCGCCTTGCGCTTTTCCTCGACCGGGGCGCCGTCCAACGACAGCGCCGACAGCGCTGCCACATCGGCCGGCTTGTGCTCGGCCACCAGTTTTGCGAGCGCGCCGGAAAAGGCCAGAAAGTCGTCGTTTTTGGCAACAAAATCGGTTTCGCAGTTGACTTCGATGATCGCGCCCAGTTTGCCGTCGGCCGCGACATGGGTGGCCACCACGCCTTCGGCTGCAACGCGTGATGCCGCCTTGCTCGCTTTGTTGCCGAGCTTCACCCGCAGGATTTCTTCGGCTTTTGCCAGGTCGCCGCCCGCTTCGGTCAGCGCTTTTTTGCATTCCATCATCGGTGCATCGGTTTTCTCGCGCAGTTCGCGAACCATGCCCGCAGTTATTTCAGCCATTGCTTCCGTTCCTCTTGCTTCAATTTAAAAAAAAGGGGCTGTTGAGCCCCTTGAATGTATCTGGAGGGCCGTTCAGGCGCCGGCGGTTTCGCCGTCCTCGACCTCGACAAACTCGTCGGAGCCACCCTTGACGATTTCCTTGATGCTGTTGCTGCGCCCTTCGAGCACGGCGTCAGCCATGCCGCGGGCGTAGAGCTTGATCGCGCGGCTGGAGTCATCGTTGCCGGGGATGATGTAATCCACACCTTCCGGCGAATGGTTGGTATCGACCACGCCGATCACCGGGATGCCGAGTTTCCTGGCTTCCGAGATCGCGCCCTTCTGGTAGCCGACATCAATGACGAACAGCGCGTCCGGCAGGCCGTTCATGTCCTTGATGCCGCCAAGGCTGCGCTCGAGTTTGATGATTTCGCGGTCAAAAGTCAGAGCCTCTTTTTTCGACAGCTTCTCGAAGGAGCCGTCTTCACGCATCGCCAGCAGATCCTTCAGGCGCTGGATCGAGCCTTTGACCGTCTTGAAGTTGGTGAGCATGCCGCCGAGCCAGCGGTAATCGACATACGGGGAGCTGCAGCGCAGCGCCTCTTCGCGCACGATCTCGCGCGCCTGGCGCTTGGTGCCGACAAACAGCACGGTGCCCTTGTTCGAGGTGAGCTGACGCACGAATTTCAGTGCATCCAGATACATCGCCATCGTCTTTTCGAGGTTGACGATGTGAATCTTGTTGCGGTGGCCGAAAATGAACGGCGCCATTTTCGGATTCCAGTAACGCGTCTGGTGGCCGAAGTGGACGCCGGCCTCGAGCATTTCGCGCATGGTGACTGACATGATGGTGATTCTCCTGTTAGGGTTGATCCGCCACTCGCCCAAGACAACCCTTGCGGGCACCCTTAACGTCGGCAAGTGTGAGTAGTCCCGGTCCGGCAGCGCCACCATGGCCCTGCGACAAACCAAGCTAACTCGTTATTTTAACACGCAAAGAACCACGCTCTCAAGCCGCCCGGATCACCCTGGCAGGACCTCTTCAGTCAAATTTTTCTAATCGGCACAAGCTGTTAGAATCGCTCCGTCCTGCAGCAACACCGCCACCCCTCCTGTCATGTCCGTAGAACTGAAGACTCCCGAAGACATCGCCGGGATGCGTATTGCCGGTCGCCTGGCCTCGGAAGTCCTTGATTTTATTACGCCTTACGTCCAGGCCGGGATTACCACCGGGGAAATCGACCGGCTCTGCCACGACTACATCGTCAATGTCCAGGGCACCATCCCGGCGCCGCTGAATTACACGCCGCCGGGCTATACCCCGTACCCGAAGTCGATCTGCACTTCGGTCAACCACGTGGTCTGTCACGGCGTGCCGGGTGAAAAACGCCTGAAAAACGGCGACATCATCAATATCGACATCACCGTGATCAAGGACGGCTACCACGGTGACACCAGCCGCATGTTCTACGTCGGTTCCCCTTCGATCCAGGCCAAACGCCTGGTAGAGCTGACCTACGACTGCATGTGGCGCGGCATCCGTGCAATCCGGCCGGGCAACACCCTCGGCGACATCGGTCACGCCATCCAGAGCCACGCCGAGAGCCACGGCTTCAGCATCGTGCGCGAATTCTGCGGACACGGCATCGGCAAAAAATTCCATGAAGATCCGCAGATCCTGCATTACGGTCGCCCCGGGGCCGGCATGCGCCTTGAAGCCGGCATGATCTTCACCGTTGAGCCGATGATCAATGCCGGAAAGCCGGACATCCGGCAGATGGCCGATGGCTGGACCATTGTCACCAAGGACCACAGCCTGTCCGCGCAGTGGGAACACACCGTGCTGGTCACGCCGGCCGGTTTCGAGGTGCTGACCGTATCCGCGGGCACCCCGCCCGAGCCCGCAACGGTATAAGCGGCATGGCCGCCCGGCGCAGCGCCACCGATCCGGCTGCACAGCGCAACGCGCTGACTGACGCGCGCGGTGCGCTGCGTGAGCGTTTCGAGGCCGGCACGATCAGTCGCGAACTGCTTCGACAGCTCGCCCTGCTCACTGACCGCCACCTTCGAATCGCCTGGAATGCCCAGGAAATGCCAAGGGAGGCGGCCCTGGTCGCTGTTGGCGGGTATGGCCGTGGCCAGCTGTTCCCATACTCCGATGTCGATATCCTGATCCTGTTGCCCGAGGCTGCGGATGAGGCGTTGCGCAGCAAGCTGGAAAACCTGGTCGGCCGGTTCTGGGATATCGGCCTAGAAGTCGGCCATAGCGTGCGCACCCTGGAGGAATGCTTCGAAGTCGCCGCCAGTGACATCACCGTACAGACCACCATGCTCGAATCGCGGCTGCTCGCCGGCAACCGCGAGCTCCATCAACGCTTTGCACGCAAGCTGCAGCAGTCCATCGACCCTGCGGCCTTTTTCCGCGCCAAACACCTCGAGCAGCAGGACCGCCACCGCCGCCATGCAGAAACCAACCTGGAGCCCAATCTCAAGGAGAGCGCCGGCGGCCTGCGCGACCTGAACACCATCCTATGGATTTCACGGGCTGCTGGCCTCAGCCGCACCTGGCTGGAACTTGCCCGCCGCGGCTTCATCACCCGCGACGAGGCGGTCGCAATCGGCCGCCACGAACGCGTATTGGAATTGCTCCGGATACGCCTGCACTACCTGGCCGGCCGCCGCGAGGACCGGCTGCTGTTCGACCACCAGCACGCACTCGCACGCCAGCTCGGTTTTGCCGAACGGGTCGGCAAGCGTGCCAGCGAGCGGCTGATGCAACGCTACTATCAGACGGCCAAGGCAGTCTCGCAGCTCAACACCATCCTGCTGCAGAACCTGGACCGCCGCATTTCCCCGCCGGGCAACCGCAAGGTGAAGCCGCTCAACGAGCGTTTTGTCATTCTTGGCGACCTGCTCTCGGCACCCGACGAAACCATTTTCGAGCGCGACCCGGCGGCGATACTCGAAGCCTTCGCATTGATGCAGCAGCACCCTGAAATCAAGGCTGTGGGCGCCTTCACACTGCGCGCCCTCTGGCGGGCGCGCCGCCGCATTACACCTTCGGCACGGCGCGATCCGCGGCTGCATGAACTGTTCCTCGGCATCCTGCGCAGCCCGACGCGGGTGATCCGCGAGCTGCGGCGCATGCACCAGTTCGACATCCTCGGCCGCTACATCCCCGCCTTCGGCCGCATCGTCGGCCAGATGCAGCATGACCTTTACCATGTCTACACCGTCGACGAACACATCCTGAAAGTGGTGCGCAACCTGCGCCGCTTCGCCGTGCCCGAGCTCGCCCACGAATTTCCGCTGTGCAGCCGCCTGATCAGTGAATTCGAGCGGCCGGAACTGCTCTACCTCGGCGGCCTGTTTCACGACATTGCCAAGGGGCGTGGCGGTGATCACTCCGAGCTCGGCAAAAGTGATGCGCTGCGTTTCTGCAAGTTGCACGACCTGCCGCAGGAAGACTGTGAACTGGTCGCCTGGCTGGTCGAGCAGCATCTGGTGATGTCCTCCACTGCACAAAAGCAGGATCTCGCTGATCCCGAGGTCATCCGGGCCTTTGCCGACCGCGTCGGCAACGACCGCCGTCTGGTTGCCTTGTACCTGCTCAGTGTTGCCGACATCCGCGGCACCAGCCCCAAAGTCTGGAATGCATGGAAAGCCAAGCTGCTGGAGGATCTGTTTCATGCGACCCGGCGGCTGCTCGCCGGCAACAGCCCTGCGCCCCAGGACGGCCAGCGTGCGCGGCAGGAGGAAGCACGCGCCATCCTCCGCCTCTACGCCCTCGACGAAAAAGCCTACAGCGCGCTGTGGGAACAGCTCGACACCGCGTACTTCCTGCGCCACGACGCCCAGGAAATCGCATGGCACACGCGCCAGCTGTCGGGCAAGGTTGATACCCGCGAACCATTGGTGCGGGCACGGCTGTCACAGGTGGGTGAAGGCCTTCAGGTGCTGGTTTACACGCCCGACCAGAAGGAACTGTTTTCGCGCATCTGCAGTTTTTTTGAAAGCATCAGTTTCGACATCTTCGAAGCCAAGGTGCACCCCACACGCAACGGCTACGCGCTGGACACCTTCCAGATCCAGGACGCCTCCGGGCGGCAGATCGGCTACCGCGACCTGATCAGCTACATCGAATACGAACTCACGGCGCGGCTGGCCAGCCAGGGCCCGCTGCCACCGCTGTCACGGCCACGGCTGAGCCGGCAATTGCGCCATTTCCCGATCACGCCACAGGTCAGCATCCAGGCCGACGAACGCGGCACCTACCGCATCCTGTCCATCGTTGCCGGCGACCGGCCTGGCCTGCTGTCGCGGATTTCGCGCACGTTGACCGCCTTCGATATCAATCTGCATTCCGCAAAGATCAACACCCTCGGCTCGCGCGCGGAAGACATTTTTGTGGTCAGCGGCGCCGCGTTGTCCAACCCTAAAGCCAGCGTGCAGTTTGAAAGCGAGCTGCTCGACCAGCTCAAGGTCTGACCGGCGAAGGCACGCCGGTCTCGCCGCGGATGTATCAGATATTGGGGGCGATGCGGATTGCCTCGAGGGCCTGCGCCGGCGCGCAACAGGACAGCCGTCAGACAACCAGCAAACGCGTCATGCCAGGCCCTGGTTGCCACCCATGCCGATCAGGCGCGGCAGATTGGGCCGCCGTGGCTTGACCGTCTTGATCTGTTTCAGATAATTCTCCACCACTTCCCACACCGGCTCGCCAATCGCGCCGGGATTGACCGGCGCCCAACCCGCCACCTTGTAGCGTTTGCCGGCCTCAATCAGCTGGCCACCGATGCGCATGTCATCAATGCGCTTGCCCATGGCCGCCCGCGGATCACAGCTGTAGGTCAGTCCGCCCACACGCACCATGTCACCGCCCTGCTGCAGGTAGGGATCCGGATTGAACAGGTTGTCGCAGACATCCTCGAGGATGATCTTGATGTCGGCACCGGAAATTTCGTTGACCGTGACCGTCGGGTAGGTGATCGCGGTCTGGTCCATCAGGTGTTCGCGCAGGATGGTCTGCCCCGGCAGCAGCGTAGTACCCCAGCGGAAACCCGGGGAAAAGCCGATCTCGGCACCTTTTACTGACATCAGGGCATCGAGGATCAACTGGTCAAAAGTGCCGTTGAAATTGCCGCGCCGGTAGAGCAGCCCTTCGGTCACGGCCAGGGGTTCGCGCAGCTTTGCGGCGAACGGCGCACGCACGCGATCGATCAGATTCTGCATCTGCGCATCGGCCGGCAGCAGGTTCGAAAACACCGGCAACAGGCGGTAGCGGAAATCTGAGACACCGCTGCTGCTGACATCAAGATCGAGTACGGCGAGGAATTTGCCGTTGGAACCGGCATTGGTAACGACGGTCTTGCCGCCGCCATTGCTGACCACCACCGGCACCGGCACGCCGTCATGGGTGTGGCCGCCGAGGATGGCATCGATGCCACGCACCCGGCCGGCGAGCTTGACGTCGACATCCATGCCGTTGTGCGACAGCAACACTACTGCACGAGCGCCCTTGGCGCGCACTTCATTGACCAGGTCCTGCAGCTCGGACTCCTGGATGCCGAAGGTCCACTCCGGCACCAGATAGCGTGGATTCGCGATCGGCGTGTACGGAAAAGCCTGGCCGATGATCGCCACCGGCACGCCGTTCATTTCGCGGATCACCCAGGGTTTGAACACCGGATCGCCGAAATCAGTGGTCTTCACGTTATGCGCCAGGAATTCGATCGGCGCCAGCGACTTGACCGCCTCCTGCACGCGATGGTCGCCGTAGGTGAATTCCCAGTGCGCGGTCATGATGTCGACGCCAAGCTGCTTGCAGGCGTCGATCATGTCCTGCCCCTTGGTCCACAGCGCGGTGGCCGAACCTTGCCAGGTGTCGCCGCCGTCGAGCAGCAATGCACCGGGCCGGCTTGCACGCAGGCGCTTGACCAGCGTGGTCATATGGGCAAACCCGCCGACCTTGCCGTAACGCCGTGCCGCGGCCGCGAAATCAAGATAGGTGAAGGCATGTGCTTCGGCGGTTCCGGGCGTGATGCCGGCCTGTTTCAGCAGATGCTCGCCGACCAGGTGGGGAAACCGTCCCGCCGACTCGCCAACGCCGATGTTGGCACTCGGCTCGCGGAAATGGATCGGCAGCAGCTGCGCATGGCAGTCCGTGAAATGCAGCAGGCTGACATTGCCGAAGCGCGGCAGGTCGTACAGCTTCTGTGCAACCTGGGCATGCGCCGCATCAAGTGGCACGCCGCAGGCCGCCGCCGCGGCCAGCGTGCCCAGGAATTCCCTGCGGTTCACTGGTTTACCGGTGAATTCGGATCCAGCAGCAGCGCGGTGACATCCCTGATCTGCTGCTCGGTGAGGATGCCGTTGTGGCCGAAACGCGGCATGTTGGAACAGGCAGTGAAAGCCTGCGGGTTGTAGATGCGGCCGTAGGTGTAGCGCTGCATCTCGGGCGAGGCGCCACCCCGGAGCTTGCCGTAGTTGTACAGGCTGGGCCCGATGGTGCCGAAGGAAATCTCCTCCTTGCTGACCTGATGGCAGGCGTAGCAGTTGCCACCCGAAGGGGTTTTCGGATTGTCGGAGAACTGCATGCCGACGCCCGTCTGCGCGATGCGCTCGCCGGCGCGCCAGTCGCCCATCAGATTGCCGTCTGCCGGATACTTGATCGCGGCAAAATTCGCTTTCTCGATGCGCGCCGCAAGTTCCTTGGCGATGGTCACCGTCGGCGGGTTGCTGCAATGTTTTTGCGCATCATCCTGATCCAGCCGGTCCAGTCCTGCCTGGCCTTGCGCCCTGAACGAGGCCTTGATGATGTTGAGGTCTTCCGCAGTCACCGCCTCCATCTGGCGGGGACCGGTTGCACAGCCTGCGGCTACCAGCACGGAGACTACAGCGGGCAATGCCCAATACACCGGTTTCATGATGTTCATCTCCTCAGCGTTTGATGGCCGGCGCGTTGAACGCGGCGCCATTGGCGTTGTAGGCCAGGAAGGTGGTCAGCGCGATCGACAGCTCCGAAGCAAATTCCAGCTCGGGAAAACGCTGCTGGCGGAAGCAGTCATAGAGCCGCCACTGGAAAGTGCGCAGCTCGCCCTGCGAAACGCGGTAGGCCGGCCAAGTGGTATAGCCCAGCTGTGCGCCCTTTTTCTGCGTCAGGTTGGGCAGATCCTGCAGTCGGATGCGCTTGTTGTCCTCGGCGTGGCAGGTGGAGCAGGAAAAATCATGGGGCCCGCCGCGGAAATAGAACGCTTTTTCACCCAGTTCGTAGGCACGCTGCACCTTGGGATGGTTCAGCGACACCTTCATCACCACGCCCCTCGATTCGGAGGTGATCCAGGCGGCCAGCGCTTCGAAATCCGAACGGTTGCTGCCGGAACCGAACACGCGTCTGGTCGCATCGGCCTTGCTGAATCCCTGCACCGTCATCATGCAATGCAGAAGCCGGGTTTCCAGATCCATCACCCGGTCGGCATCGGCAAAGTACCGCGGCAGCTCGGCATAGGCGCCCTTGACCACGCCCCTGCCCTTGCCGAGATCGCATTGCTCCAGCGAAACCTGCTTCGGGCCGCGCTTCTGTTTCCACAGATCCTCGCCCCGGGCCTCCCACAGCTCGGCCGGATTACCGTCCTGCAGCTGAGCGCGATAGCGCGCGATTTCGTCGAGTGTGTTGTTCTGCGCCCATGCACCCGCCGCCAGCAGCGGGCCGAACAGCAGGGCCAAACCGAGGTTTTTGCCGATCCCCAGGTATCTGTTCATCCTGATCTCCTCATGATGTGACGCGGGGTGCATTACAGCAGCCCTCCACGCAGGTCCGGCATCAATCTGCGGGATGTCCACAGCAGACTGCCGGATCCGATTTTTTTATATAAAACAACAGCTTACAAAAAACTCGAGCAATCCCAAGCCGTACTGCCGGTCAGCCGGGATGACACAAGCAACAGGGATTTCAGTTGATCACGCCTTCGTCGCTGCGCTTGTCGCCCTTGTTGTCTTCCCAGGTGACAATGATCTTCTCGCCTTTCTGTCCGCCCTTGAACTCGAACTCAAGGTAGGGATTCTTGGCCACTGCAGGGCCCCAAAGCGCCGTCAGCACCGTCTTGCCCTGATGCGTGGCTGTGACGTTGCGGATGAAATGCGCCGGAACCAGCTTGCCCGAAGCATCCTTGCGCTGGCCGGTTTCCATTTCGTGGCTCATCAGCACCCTGACGTTGACCACACCATCGCGCGCAACGGCGCGGATTCTCATCGGATCTGCCATGATTTTTCTCCGGGTTCAGCCGCCGCAGCCGCCGAGGGTGATCTTGATTTCTTTTTTCGCGACATAAAACCTGCCGTCAGCCTTGACCAGTGCATAGACGTCGGAGGTCTGCCCCATCTTGACCCGCGTCGATACATTGCCGACCGTGCCCGACGGGATGCCGAAGCTGCCGACCAGCGGCTGCGGGTTCTTTTCGACAAACAAGGCGATCAATTCCGTGCCAGGCAGCTTGCTTTCAACACCCACCGGCACCACGGCGCCGTTTTCGGCAATCGCCGGCGCCTTGATGATGATCGCATCGGAAACGGTCTGGTTCGGCCCGCCCACCGCGCGCATCGCCTCGGCCAGGGTTTTCATGGTGAAAGGATCGCTCTGCGCCAGCGCCTCGCCGGGACTGATGACGCCCGCCGCAAGCAGCATGGCAATCAGGCCACCACCGGACTGAATGGCTTTTCTTCGTGAATGGTTCATGGTTCCTCCTCGTTCAACGGTAGTTGCTCAAACTTTATTGAATCGGTTTTTACTCGGCCTTCAAAATCCACTGCACCATGGCGCGCAGGTCCTGCTCCTGCAGATTCTGGAACGGGGGCATGGGCGTGGTGCCCCAGACCCCCTGGCCGCCGGCGCGAACCTTGGCAACAAGCCTCGATTCTGCACCGGAATCACCACGGTATTTTGAAGCAATTTCGGCCAGTGCGGGCCCGATCGTGCGCTGTTTTGGCGCATGACAGGCCAGGCAACCGTTTTTATCGGCCAGACTGCGGCCCGGATCCGACACCACAGCCGGTGCGGCCGCCGGAACCGCCGATGCCACTGGCAACGCTGCCATGCGCACCGGCCCGAATAGCCGGTACTGCTCAACAAGGTCACCATGAGATCCTGCGGCATGGTCAGGCAGTTGCGAGGTGATGCGTGGTTCCGGACCACAGTTGCGCATGCAGGCCACTGCCTTGACGTCCGGCTTGCCACGCGTTTCCCACAGGCCGTGCTTGCGGGTCATGCCGTTGCGGTTGGGCAGGCGCGCCTGCACCTCGGCCATGTTTTTGTCGGACAGCACGAAACTGCCGGGAACGATATTGCCCTGGTGCAGGATGTAGGCTGTCAACGCATACACCTCGTCGGCTGTCAGTGTCTTCGGTGCCTGCCAGGGCATTGCGCGGTTGATGTAGTCCCAAAGCGTGGAAATTTTCGACAGCTTCATCACCGTGCTGCGCTGTTCCCCGCCTTTCGCCAGCCCGGCGACACGGCCGGTCCTGATGTCCTCCGCGGTGACGCCACCGATCAGCGGCGGGAAGAACTGGTTCGATTCGCCGAAGCTGCCGTGACAGGACGCACACTTGGCCTCCCACACCACTTCACCGTGGGACACGCTGCCCGATCCGGGAGGGAGCCCCTTGAAATCCCCGCGGACATCAGTATCCCAGGCTGCAATTTCAGCCGGTGTCGCGGCACGGCCGATGCCGGAATGCTGCGCCCAGGCCTGATTCGCGGCCAGCACCAGCGCCATTGCACAAAGCGCCTTATTCCACCTGGACATTGGAAACCTCGCCGCTGGCCGCGACCAGCCAGGACTGGATGGCGTTGTTGTGATAAATCGAGCGCGTGCCGCGCACCGCACGCAGTTGCGCAATCTTCGGCTGCACATAGCCGGTGTCGTCGATTGCACGGCTTTGCAGGATGGCCGGACGGCCATCCCAGTTCCAGGCCATGTTGAAACGGGTCAATGCCTTGGGCAGCACCGGCGTTTCCAGCCTAGCAGTCTTCCAGTTGCGTCCACCGTCAACGGAAACATCGACGCGACGGATGCGACCGCGGCCGGACCAGGCCAGGCCGGTAACGTTGTACTGCCCCTTGTTCAGCAGCACCTGTCCGCCGGAGGGTGTGGTGATCACCGATTTGCACTCCTGCACCGAGCTGTACTGGCGGTGCAGCCCGTCCGGCATCAGGTCGATGTAGTGCAAGGCTTCTTCGCGCGTATCCCAGGGCTGGTCGCCGACTTCGAGGCGACGCAGCCATTTCACCCAGGACACACCCTGCACGCCCGGCACCACCAGCCGCAGCGGATACCCGTTCTCCGGCCGCAGGCACTCGCCATTCATCGCCCAGGCCACGATCACGTCATCCAGCGCGCGCTCCATGCCGATGGTACGGGTCAGGCCCGAGCCGTCCGCACCTTCAGCGAGGATGTAACGGCCCTTCTTAACATCGGCGCCGCAATGCTCCAGCAGCGTGGCCAGGCGCACACCGGTGAATTCACAGCAGGACAGCATGCCGTGGCTGTATTGCACGGTGGGTACCGCGACGTTGGCCCACTCCATGCCGCTGTTGGCGCCGCATTCGATGAAATGGATGCGCGAGACCGATGGCAGGCGCATCAGGTCATCCATCGTGTAGACCTTGGCCTCGCGGACCAGTCCGTGCAGCATCAGCCGGTGCTGGCGCGGGTCGATGTCCCACCAGCCCTGGTGATGGCGTTCGAAATGCAGGCCGTTGGGCGTGATGATGCCGAACAGTCCCTGCAACGGCGCAAACGCCACCGAGGACTGTGAAACCCGTGTCAGGCCCGGGCTCTCCCGGCGCTGCAGGTTTTTTTCGTATTCCGAAGGTTTGCCGTAGCCGCGCGCCGCCACCGGCTGGCCAAGGCCGGTACTGTGCGCCGGCAACTGCAGGATGGCCGGATCACCCTGAGCCATCGCAGCACCTCCTGACAGCGCAGCCACAGCGCCACCGGTCAGCGACAGCGACCTGCGCAGGAAACGGCGGCGGTCTTCCACCGCCGGCCGAACCTGGCCGATGGCGGTGATCCGCTTCACGCCCGCGCCCCCCGCCTGGCCGGGGGCGGCATCAGCTTTGCCAGCTGGCGCTTCATAGGACGGCGGTCATCAATGCGCGAGGCGATGCGGTTGCAGGCGGTGCGGCACAGCTCCGCCATGGTGTCATCGGCCATCTGGTAATAGATCTGGTTGCCTTCGCGGCGGCGCGACAGCAGCCCGTTGCGGTGCATCAGGTTGAGATGGCGTGAAATGTTGGATTGCGTCGAACCGGTGGCCTCGACAATTTCCGTCACCGTGCGCTCCGCCTGGCAGATCGCGTGGATGATCTTCAACCGCGTCGGCTCCGACATCACCGAAAAATATTGCGCGACCTCACCGAATATTTCATCAATTTCGTTCATGGCTCGCCACAGAAAAATTGTTATATCTGACTATATGCGCATAAACTCATATAGTCAAAAACAAGACAGCGGCAACCGTTGGCGCGGCGCAGCACAAAAAGGAATTACGGCAAATCCCCGGTGAAATTGCCAAGAAGAAACAAGGGGGCGCGCTTATGCTGCAGACGCTGCCGCAGCCGCCGGGATGCGGTCAGTCGTCGGGGACGTTCTGTCCCGGAAACAGCTCTTCGGTAAACCCGAAGCGGCTCAGGTCGCGGATGCGCATCGGGTACAGAATGCCGTCGAGGTGGTCGCATTCATGCTGCACCACCCGGGCATGGAAACCTTCAACACTGCGGTCGATGGGCTGGCCGGAAGCATCAAAACCGCGGTAACGCAGGCGGCGATAGCGCGGCACCTCTCCACGCATGCCGGGCACCGACAGGCAACCCTCCCAGCCATCCTCCATCTCATCCGACAGGGGCTCCAGCAGCGGATTGATCAGCACCGTGTACGGCACCGGCTGGGCATCGGGATAACGCGGGCTTGCGCTGAAGCCGAAGATCACCACGCGCAGCAGCACGCCGATCTGCGGTGCAGCCAGCCCGGCACCGTTCAGCGCATGCATGGTGTCTTCCATGTCGCGCAGCAGTTCATGCAGCTCCGGGGTGCCGAAGCGCACCACCGGCTGCGACCGTTGCAGCAGCCGCGGATCGCCCATGCGCAGCACCGGCCGCACTGCCACCTCAGCCTCCCTCGCCCATGGCTGTCAGCACCCGCAGCACATCCTTCATCACCCGCGCTGAGGTCTGGTGTATCTGCTCCAGCGAGATGGCTTCGCGGTTGTCGCCACGTCCTGCCGCGGCATTGACCACCACGGCCAGCATCGCGTATTCGAGACCCAGTTCCCGCGCCAGTGCCGCCTCCGGCATGCCGGTCATGCCGACCAGATCGGCACCGTCACGCGCCATGCGCCCGATTTCAGCAGCGGTTTCAAGCCGCGGACCCTGGGTCGCGCCGTAAGTCCCGCCTTCAATGAGGGTCGTGCCGGCCCGCACTGCCGCTCGGCGCAGGCGCTCGCGCAATGCGGCGCTGAAAGGCTGCGTGAAATCGATGTGCTGCAGCGGTTGTGACAGCCCGTCGAAATAAGTGGATTCCCGGCCCCAGGTGTAATCAATGATCTGGTCGGGCAATACCAGGCTGCCCGCGGGCATCCGCTCGTGGATGCCGCCGACAGTGGCCACAGCCACAACGTCACGCACACCGGCGGCGTGCAGCGCCCACAGATTGGCGCGGTAATTGATGCGGTGGGGCGCGATCGAATGGTCGCTGCCATGCCGCGGCAGGAACAGGATGGGCAAACTGCCGAGTCGGCCCCGGGTCAGCGCCGCGGAAGGCTCGCCATACGGCGTGCTCACCGTTTCGCTGCCTTCAATAACCAGGGCCTCGACGCGATCCAACCCGCTGCCGCCTATGATGCCAAGCAAGGTTTTGTCCTTCATCGCCGCATCAGCCGCGCAAGGCGTAGATCGCCGGCAGGTTGCGCCACAGGCCTTGTACATCCATGCCGTAACCGAAGAGGTAGCGGTCAGGCAGCGTGACGCCAATAAAATCGGCAGACACCGGTTTGGCCCGTCCCAGCTGTTTTTCGGCAAACACGACAATCAGCACACGTCCCGCCCCCTTGGCCAGGACTTCGGTACGCACCGCAGCCAGCGTCTTGCCCTCGTCCAGCACATCATCAACGATCAGCACGGTGCGTCCGGCTACTGCATCAGGCACCGGCATCCGCCACTGCAACTCGCCGCCGCGAGTGGCATCGCCGTAGCGGGTGGCATCGACATAATCAAGGTCCACCGGCAGCTCGAGCAAGGGCAGCAGCTGTCCGGCAAAAATCAGCCCGCCGCGCATCAGCACCAGTGCCAGCGGCCGCTCCTCCTGCCCGGCCAGCGCCGCATTGACTGCAGCCGCAACACGGCCGACCGCAGCAGCCACCTCATCGGCGGCGAGCAGGCAATCGGCCTGCGCAAGCACGGATTTGGCCGCGGCAATCGTGGGCTTGTCCAAAAGCGGCCCGGCTGCTTCAGTAGGTGAAAGTGACCACGTCGTCGTCCATCGCCTGCTCGACGATGTAGGCGCCGCCGACGATTTCGGTGACCTCTGGAATCAGGTCGTCGCCCCACAGCTCCAGCGTCGGCGTGCACACCTTGAAATGCACACCCGCCTCATGCGCGTCACGGATGAAGTCGTAAACGCTCTTCTGCGCGCCTTCCTTGACGAACAGGTTTTCAGCGACACCTTTTTTCGCAAGCTGTCCGGCACTGCCGGTGAACACCAGCTCGACGTGGTAATCCATCGCCGCAGCCACCGTGGCCTGGAAAAACGGCGCTCCCAGCTCGGCGGCCCGCGCCGGGTCGGTATTCGCCATCACGATCATCAGCTTGCTGGCCATGCGTTTTTAAGTCTCAGGAAATGCAGAATTGATGATTGATGTTAGCACGCACCCTGCCACGCTCAGGCATCCAGCTTGCGCAGGTAACGGCGGAAATCACGGCCGATTTCGGCATGGCGCAGGCCCAGCTCGACATTCGCCTCGAGGTAGCCCAGCTTGCTGCCGCAGTCATAACGGCGGCCTTCGAATTCATGGGCCAGCACCGTCTGCCGCCGCTGCAGGCGGGCAATCGCATCGGTGAGCTGGATTTCGCCGCCGCGGCCCGCGCTTGATTTCGACAGCTCCCCGAAAATCTCCGGGGTCAGGATGTAGCGGCCGACCACACCCAGAGCCGACGGCGCCTGCGCCGCCGGCGGTTTTTCGACAATGCCGGTGATGGCATGCGGAGAGCGTGAACCCCGCTCCAGTGCGACCACGCCGTAGCGCGAGATTTCAGCCCGAGGCACCTTCTTCACCGCAACCACCGAACAACCTTCACTGCGATGCAGGCGCTCCATCTGCGCCAGTGCCGGCACCTTCGCGCTGATCAGGTCATCGGCCAGCAGCACCGCAAACGGCTCGTTGCCGACCACCGGCTGCGCGCAGAGCACGGCATGGCCGAGGCCCAGCGGTTCAGCCTGGCGCACAAAAATGCAGTTCACACCCCGCGGCAGGATGCCGCGCACCTCCGCCAGCAGCGCCGTCCTGCCGGCGCGCTCCAGCGCATGCTCCAGCTCGAAGGCCTGGTCGAAGTGGTCCTCGATCGCGCGTTTGCCGCGGCCCGTCACAAAAATCAGTTCTTTGACGCCGGCTGCAACCGCCTCTTCGACCGCATACTGGATCAGCGGCTTGTCGACGACCGGCAGCATTTCCTTGGGACTCGCCTTGGTCGCCGGCAGAAAGCGGGTGCCCAATCCTGCGACCGGAAACACCGCCTTGCGTATGGAGGATCGGGAAGAAGTCTTCACCGTCTTTTTTTGTGCCACATCAACCCCCTGTTCATTCACCGAGCAAGGCCAGCAGCCCTGCTTCGTCGATCACCGCCACGCCCAGTTCCTGGGCCTTGTCGAGCTTGCTGCCCGCTTCGGCACCGGCCACCACAAAATCGGTTTTTTTCGACACGCTGCCGGTGACCTTGCCGCCGGCCGCCTCGATCTTCGCCTTGGCTTCGTCCCGGCCCATGGTCGGCAGCGTGCCGGTCAATACAAACACCTTGCCTGATACCGCGCCCCCGGCAGCCGCCTTCTCTTCGGCAAACACCACACCATGCCGGATCAGCTGTGCGATCACTTCACGGTTGTGCGGCTGCTGCAGGAAATTGGCGATGCTGCCCATGATCTCCGGCCCGATGCCGGCCAACGGCACATCCTGCGGTGCCAGCCCCCTGGCCTTGCGCTTCACGTTGTCCTTCTGGATGCGCTCCTTTTCCGCGTTCAGCGCATTCCAGTCTGCAGCGAGCAGATTTTCCAGCGACCCAAAATGGCGTGCGAGGATCTTCGCCACCTCTTCGCCGACATGGTAGATGCCCAGTGCGAAGAGAAAACGCGCCAGCGTGCTGTGCCGGCTTTTGGCTATGGCCGCGACGATGTTCTCGGCCGATTTTTCCGCCATGCGATCCAGCGCGGCCAGAGTTTCCACCGTCAGGCGTTGTTCGTCATAAAGGTCCGCCGGCGTCGCCACCAGATTGCGGTCAACCAGCTGCTCGACCAGCTTGTCGCCAAGGCCTTCGATGTCCATCGCGCGGCGCGACGCAAAATGCAGCAGCGCCTGCCTGCGCTGGGCCGGGCAGTACAGTCCGCCGGTGCAGCGGTAGGCGGCTTCGCTCTCGATGCGCTCGACCCGCGACTGGCATACCGGACAAACTTCGGGCATCTCGAAACGCCGCACATCGGCAGGCCGTTTTTCAGTAATCACCCGCACCACTTCGGGAATCACGTCACCGGCGCGGCGCACCACCACGGTGTCACCGACATGTACATCCTTGCTGCGCACCTGGTCGATGTTGTGCAGCGTGGCATTGGTCACCGTGACACCGCCGACAAACACCGGCTCCAGCCGCGCCACCGGTGTCAGCACGCCGGTGCGGCCGACCTGGACATCGATGTCCAGCACCACGCTGACCGCCTCTTCCGCCGGAAACTTGTGCGCCAGCGCGAAGCGCGGTGCCCGCGACACAAAGCCGAGCTTTTGCTGCGCAGCGAGGCTGTTGACCTTGTAAACCACGCCATCGATGTCATACGGCAGCGCCACGCGCTTTTCACCAATCCGGTGGTAATACCCGAGCAGCCCGGCGACGCCCTGAACCACGGTACATTCAGGCGCCACCTTGAATTTTAATTCCTTAATAAAATCAATGACTTGCTGATGACTTTCGAGAGGCGGCTGAAGACTGTCACTGACCAGCCCATAGGCATAAAAAGTCAGCCGCCGCTGGGCGGTGATGGCCGAATCCAGCTGGCGCAGCGAACCCGCGGCGGCATTGCGCGGATTGGCGAAGAGCTTGGCCTGCTGCGCCTGCTGCTGGCGGTTCAGGCGCTCGAAATCGGCGCGCAGCATCAGCACCTCGCCACGCACTTCGAGCAGCGGTGGCGCACCCTCCGGCAGGCGTAATGGCAGTGAAGGAATGGTGCGCAGGTTCGCGGTCACGTCCTCGCCGGTATAGCCGTCGCCGCGCGTCGCACCGGATACCAGACGGCCCTCTTCGTAACGCAGGCTGATCGCGAGGCCGTCGAACTTGGGCTCCACCGCATAGTCCACTTC
>JAIENU010000146.1 GCA_019751125.1 Burkholderiales bacterium
GGCGCGCTGGAGTGCCGGTTGTTCAGGTATGAAATCGTCGCCGGCAGCAACCGGCGCGAAAAAGACTAGGCGCGCAGCACGCGCAGGATCAGCGACCCGCCGATCAGCAGCAGCAGCACACTGATCGCCCTGAGCAGGGTTTCACGCGAAGCCTTGAGCTGGATACGGTGGCCCGCCCAGATGCCGCCGAGGGCAAAAGGGATCAGCATCAGCGCACCCAGCACGCGATCCCACAGCATCAGCCCGCCGACGAGGAATACCAGCGCGCGGATCGAGGTCGACAGCAGCACCATGTTCGACAGCGTGGCACGCAGCACCGCCTTGTCGGGCAGGCGCCGCGACAGATACACGGCATAGGGCGGCGCACCGACGCCGAACAGCGTGCCGGCGGCGCCACCGCAGAAACCGGAGATCACCGCCCAGGGATGGCGTGCGACGCCACCCTGCGGCACGCCGGTGTACAGCGAATACAGACCGTAAACGCAGAGGAATACGCCGAAGGCGGCAATCGTCGCCTGCTGCGGAATGGTCACCAGCGCGGTTACGCCAGCCACCGCCCCCGCCAGCGAGAACGGCGCCATCCATTTCAGCTCGCCGAGGTCGGCATCCTTCGAAAAGCGCGAACCCAGCGCGAAGGACGCCGACACGTCAAGGATCACGCACATCGGCAACACGAAAGACAGCGGAAAAAAATACGACAGTGCCGGTACCGTGAACATCGCCGCACCGAAGGCGGTGATGCCGAAGATCACGTATGAAGCGCCGACAATCAGCGCACAGATGGCCCAGGTTCCCGGGCCGAAGGGCAGCCAATCCATCAACGGCGGTACATCAATGAGAATGCATCAGGAATGCGCATCAACAAAAAAGCCGGCCCTGCGGCCGGCGTTCCCGCGGAAACAGCGTGCGATCAGACAAGATTCAGGTGCTCAATGCCGGACATCGCGTCCTTGTCCTTGGCGTCCTTGCTGTTCAGCTTGATCATCAGCCGCAGCTCGTTCATCGAGTCAGCGTTGCGCAGCGCGTCCTCGTAACTGATGTCACCCGATTCATAGAGATCAAACAGGTGCTGGTCGAAGGTCTGCATGCCGAGCTCACGCGACTTTGCCATGATGCTCTTGATCTCGTGCACTTCACCTTTGAAGATCAGGTCGGAGATCAACGGCGAGTTGAGCATGATTTCAACCGCCGCGGCACGGCCCTTGCCGTCCTTTTTCGGGATCAGGCGCTGCGACACCAGCGCGCGCACGTTCAGCGACAGATCCATCAGCAGCTGGTGCTTTCGCTCTTCCGGGAAGAAGTTGATGATCCGGTCGAGCGCCTGGTTGGCGCTGTTGGCGTGCAGGGTTGCCATCGCCAGGTGTCCGGTTTCGGCAAAGGCAATCGCGTGGTCCATGGTGTCGCGGTCGCGGATCTCGCCGATCAGGATCACGTCCGGCGCCTGGCGCAGCGTGTTCTTGAGCGCCGCATTCCAGGAGTCGGTATCAACGCCGACTTCGCGCTGGGTGACCACGCAGTTCTTGTGATCGTGCACGTATTCGATCGGGTCCTCGATGGTGATGATATGGCCGTAGCTGTTCTCGTTGCGGTAGCCGATCATTGCGGCGAGCGAAGTCGATTTGCCCGAACCGGTGCCGCCGACCATGATGATCAGGCCGCGCTTGGTCATCACCACGTCCTTCAGCACCGGCGGCAGCTTGAGGTCATCGAATTTCGGGATCGAGGTGTTGATGGTCCGCAGCACCATGCCGACACGGCCCTGCTGCATGAAGGCGTTGACGCGGAAACGGCCGATGTCGCCGGGGCTGATCGCGAAGTTGCACTCCTTGGTCGCCTCGAACTCTCCGGCCTGCTTGTCGTTCATGATGCCGCGAGCCAGTTCGGCGGTGTGCTGGTTGGTCAGCGCCTGGTTCGCCACCGGCGTCATCTTGCCGTCGAGCTTGATCGCCGGCGGAAATCCAGCGGTGATGAACAGGTCCGATGCCTTCTTCGAGACCATTGCCCGCAGCAGGTCGTGCATGAACTTGACTGCCTGATCTCTTTCCATGCCTTTTGCTCCCGAATTTTCCCGTTGTCGCTCTTCCCTGTCCCGGTGGTCCGCGACTGCGGTCAGCGGAACATGTCCTTGTTCATTGCCTTGCCGCGCGCCTCGTCCACCGAGACGATGTTGCGCTTGACCAGATCCTGCAGGTTCTGGTCCAGCGTCTGCATGCCGAGCTGGGCGCCGGTCTGGATCGCCGAATACATCTGCGCCACCTTGTTCTCGCGGATCAGGTTGCGGATGGCCGGCGTGCCGACCATGATCTCGTGGGCCGCGGCGCGGCCGCTGCCGTCCTTGGTTTTCAGCAGTGTCTGCGAGATGACCGCGCGCAGCGACTCTGACAGCATGGCGCGCATCATTTCCTTTTCCTCGGCCGGGAACACGTCGATGATACGGTCGATGGTTTTTGCCGCCGAGCTGGTGTGCAGCGTGCCGAAGACCAGGTGGCCCGTTTCAGCCGCGGTCAGCGCCAGGCGTATGGTTTCAAGGTCGCGCATCTCGCCGACGAGGATGATGTCCGGATCCTCGCGCAGAGCGGAACGCAGCGCGTTGGAGAAGGACAGCGTGTGCGGACCGACCTCGCGCTGGTTGATCAGGCACTTCTTCGATTCGTGCACGAACTCGATCGGGTCTTCCACCGTCAGGATGTGGCCCTGCTCGTTTTCGTTGATGTGGTTGATGATCGCCGCCAGCGTGGTCGATTTGCCCGAGCCCGTCGGGCCGGTGACCAGCACCACACCACGCGGCTGGTTGGCAATCTCGACAAATACTTTGGGTGCCTTCAGGTCTTCCAGGCTCAGCACCTTCGACGGAATCGTCCTGAACACCGCACCCGCGCCGCGCTGCTGTACAAAGGCATTGACGCGAAAACGCGCCAGATTCGGAATCGAGAACGAGAAGTCACACTCAAGGTTTTCCTCGTAGAACTTGCGCTGGCCGTCGTTCATGATGTCGTAGACCATCGCATGGACATCCTTGTGCTCCAGCGCCGGCAGGTTGATGCGGCGCACGTCGCCGTGCACGCGGATCATCGGCGGCAGACCGGAAGACAGGTGCAGGTCGGAGGCCTTGTTTTTGACGACAAAGGCCAGCAGTTCGGAGATGTCCATTTATAATTCCCGGGAAATTGTGCCGAGCACGAGAAAACGATTTTCCTGCGCCTGTGTTTCATGCGCCGGTTTTCGATGCCGATCCCCTGTATTGATCATCATGTCGGCAAGCCTTTGAGCGCGTTGAAATTATGGTCACAATCGCCGACAACTTGCAAGCTGTGAGGACACGCATTGCGCAGGCCGCGACAGCCGCGAACCGCCTGCCGCAAAGCGTTCAGCTGCTCGCGGTGAGCAAGACGTTCAGCGCCGCCGAAATCGAGCAGGCCTGGCATGCCGGGCAGCGCGCCTTCGGCGAAAACTTCGTGCAGGAGGGCGTGACAAAAATCACCGCCCTTTCAGCCCTTGCCATCGAATGGCATTTCATCGGCCCGCTCCAGAGCAACAAGACCCGCCCCGTTGCCGAGCATTTCGCCTGGGTTCACAGCATCGAGCGCGAAAAGATAGCCCGCCGCCTCAACGACGCCCGACCGCCGCAGCTGCCACCGCTGAACGTGCTGATCCAGGTCAACGTCAGCGGCGAATTGAGCAAAAGCGGGGTTGCGCCCGGGGAGGAACTGGCGCTGGCCGCGGCAATCCGCGACATGCCGCGACTCAGGCTGCGCGGCCTGATGGCGATTCCGGAACCGACCACCGACCCGGCGCTCCAGCGCGAACGTTTTGCAAGGCTGCGCGGGCTGCTCGACGGCCTGCGCGAGAACCATCCCGAAGCCGATACGCTGTCGATGGGCATGTCGGCCGACCTTGAGGCCGCCATCGCCGAAGGCTCTACGCTGGTGCGCGTTGGCACCGCGATTTTCGGGAATCGCTACGTATAATGTCCGCGGAGCCTGGATTTCCCTGACATTCCGGGCCGCTTTCCTGAATCACGAACCTTTATCATGAATATCCTGTTCATCGGCGGCGGCAACATGGCCGCCGCGATCATCGGCGGCCTCATCGCCAAGGGCTGGCCCGCGGCCAGCCTTTGCGCGGTTGACGTGGCACCCGCAGCACTCGAAGCACTGCGCAGCCGCTACGGCATCCGCACCGCCGGCGACGGCACTGCCGAGGCACGTAAGGCCGACTGCGTGGTGCTGGCGGTCAAACCGCAGCAATTGCGCGCCGTCGCACAATCCCTGGCGCCGGCAGTCGATGGCCGGCTCGTGCTGAGCATCGCCGCGGGCATCCGCAGCGCCGATCTCGTACGCTGGCTCGGCGGCAAGGCGCGCGTGGTGCGGGCCATGCCGAACACGCCGGCGCTGGTCAGTGCAGGCATCAGCGGCCTTTATGCCATGCCCGGTGTCAGCAGCGAGGAGCGCAAAAACGCCGAAAGCGTGCTGGCCGCAGTGGGCGAGACCTTCTGGGTGGATAACGAAGAGGCCCTGGATGCGGTCACCGCGGTGTCAGGGAGCGGCCCGGCCTATGTGTTCTATTTCATCGAGGCGCTGGAACAGGCGGCGCGCAAACTGGGGCTGGAACCGGCCATCGCCCGGCGCAGCGCGCTGGCCACTTTTGCCGGCGCGGTAAAGCTGGCACTCGGCAGTGACGCCGATCCGGCCACGCTGCGGGCACGGGTGACCTCGAAAGGCGGCACCACCGAGCGTGCCATCTCGCTGCTCGACGAGTCCGCTGTCAGGGCGGCAATGGTCAGGGCGGTGCGTGGCGCGCAGCAGCGCTCCGTCGAACTCGGCGATGAACTCGGCCGGGACGGTACGAATACGGACAACAAACCTTAATCATGCTCGCCGAAGCCCTGATCTTCCTGGTGCAGGTCGTGTTCGGCCTGTTGACGGTCACATTGCTGCTGCGCTTTTACCTGCAGTGGGTGCGTGCACCGTACCGCAATCCACTGGCTGATTTCGTCAACGCGCTGACCGATTTCATGGTCCGGCCGGCACGGCGGGTAATTCCCGGACTGTGGGGCATAGACCTGCCGACGCTGCTGCTGGCCTGGCTGATGCAGCTGCTGGAATGGCTGGCGATACTGCAGATCCGCGGTTTCCGCTGGAACCACGACGTCGGCATCGCCATCGCCGCACTTTCAGCCCTGGCAGTGATCGCCGTGGTCAAGATGCTGGTTTACATCGTGCTGTTCGCCACGCTGCTGCAGGCAGTGCTGTCGTGGATCAATCCCGGCAGCCCGGTGGCACCACTGCTCGACGCGATGAGCCGGCCCTTCCTGCGCCTGTTCCGGCGGCGCATCCCGCCGATCGGCAACGTTGACCTGTCGCCGCTGTTCCTGATCATTACCTGCCAGCTGCTGCTGATGCTGCCGCTGGCCTGGCTCGAAGCCGAAGCGCTGCGGCTGCTGCGTTGAGCCGCATTTCACCGCGGCGCTGATTCAGCGCTTTTCATCCCGCTCTTCGTCCTGCTTTTCATCCCGCTTTTCGTCCCGCCTTTCATCCTCTTCACTGCCGTGGCGCACCCGCCACGCGCGCACCAGCAGGGTCACGCCGATCCACAGGGCCAGCAGCGCCAGCGGCAATGTCACTGCCAGCGGCACCGTGACCGCCAGCACGGCGAGCAGCAGGAAAGCGAGAGCAACCGTCGACATCATGCCCGCCTCCGCCGGCCCCAGCCGCCGGCTGCTGAAGGCGGCGCCCACGCTGTTGCCGATGCGCAGCGCGCCAACGGCGGCGCGGGTGGCCCGGCCGCTGCGGCTGCCAAGGCGTGGCGCGGCTGGCTGGCTGCGGCGGATCCGCTGCCTCGGACCGAGCACGATTTCCGTGGCGTTGCACAGGTCTTCCTCATACATCGCCTGCATCTGCACCGCACAACCTTCGTCATCCAGCGCCACATCCAGCTCGTAATTGCCGATCCAGCTCGCCAGATTGAGATTGGTTGAACCGATGCGTGCCCAGCGGCCGTCGGCCACCGCGGTCTTGGCATGCAGCATCGGGCCGTTCCACTCGAAAACACGGATGCCGGCCTTGAGCAGGGGCCGGTATCCCGACCTGGAAATGCTGCCGACCAGCGGCAGGTCACTGGCCCCCGGCACCAGCAGACGGACATCGACGCCGTCGCGTGCCGCTGCACGCAACGCCTCGACATAGGTTGGAATGCCGACAAAATAGGCATCGGTCAGCCACAACGTTTCGCGTGCCAGTGCCGCGATCATCTGATCCATGCGGTAGAGGCCGGCGAGATTGGGCTGGGTGGCCAGCACTCGCAGCGCCACCCCGCCGGCGGGAGCCGGCGGGGTGGTCGCGATTTCAAAGGGCTTGCCGCCGCTGGCCGCCCAGGTCTGGGCAAAGGCCAGCACAATGTCTGCAACGGCGGGGCCGCGGATCTCTATGCCGGTATCACGCCACGGCGGCAAGCCGCGCTGCGCATCACCTGCCCAGCGCTGGTCCACGCACAGGCCGGAAACAAAACCGGTTGCACCGTCCACGGCGATCATCTTGCGATGGTCACGGGTCAGCCAGCCAAAGGGGCTGTCCAGACGCGGCGGATTGAAGCGGCAGACCTCGACACCGGCTTCGGCGAGCGGCCGCAGCAACCTTGTGCTGCCAATACCCAGTCCGCCCATCCAGTCGTGGATCACGCGCACCTGGACGCCGGCCCGTGCGCGTTCCGCCAGCGCTTCGGCAAAACGACGGCCGGTGGCGTCATCGGCAATCAGGTAATTCTCGAACAGCACCGTGTGGCGGGCTGCGGCAATCGCTTCGAGCCAGGCTGGGTAGTTTTCGGTGGCGTCACGCAGGATGCGCACCGCGTTGCCGGCGACCAGCGGGGCACCGGCCGCACGCGCCAGCATGCCCTCTGCGGCCAGCCGCAGCTCCGCCGCCGGCCGGGATGCCATTGTGCGGCGCTGCGGGTCGGAAGCCTGGTTCATGGCAGGTATCTTGACCCGAATCGTGCTACATCAGCACGATGTCGAACTGTTCCTGGTTGTAAGCCGATTCGACCTGCAGCGAAATCGGCTTGCCGATGAAATCCGACAACATCGCCAGGTTGTGTGATTCCTCGTCGAGGAACATGTCGACGACCTGCTGCGAGGCAAGGATGCGGAACTCGCGGGCCTCGAACTGGCGAGATTCGCGCAGGATCTCGCGCAGCGCTTCATAACAGATGGTCTGCGCAGTCTTCAGCTCGCCGCGGCCGGCGCAGGTCGGGCAGGATTCACACAGCACATGGGCCAGGCTCTCGCGGGTGCGTTTGCGGGTCATCTCGACCAGGCCCAGCTGGGTAAAACCGTTGATGGTCATCCGCGTGCGATCGCGCGCCAATGCCTTGCGGAATTCGTTGAGCACCGCGTTACGGTGCTCCTCACTGTCCATGTCTATGAAATCAATGATCACGATGCCGCCGAGATTGCGCAACCGCAGCTGGCGTGCGATCACCTGCGAGGCCTCGAGATTGGTCTTGAAGATGGTGTCGTCGAAGGTACGGCCGCCAACGAAACCGCCAGTGTTGACGTCGACCGTGGTCAGCGCCTCGGTCTGGTCGATGATCAGATAGCCGCCGGACTTGAGATCGACCCTCCGTGCCAGGGCACGTTCGATGTCGGCCTCGACATTGTGCAGGTCGAACAGCGGGCGCTCGCCCTGGTAATGCACGACACGCTGCAGCACATTGGGCATGAAGCTGCCGGCGAACTGGCACATCGCCTGGTGGGTCTCGCGCGAGTCGACGAGGATGCGGCCGGTCTCCTCATGGGCAAAGTCACGCAGCACGCGCAGGCTCAGCGTCAGGTCACGGTAGAGCAGCGTCAGCGCCGCGGCGGTGCTGGCCTGGGACTGGATGTCCAGCCACAACTTGCGCAGGTATTCGACGTCGGAGGCCAGCTCGCGGTCACTCGCGGTCTCGGCCATGGTGCGGATGATATAGCCGCCCTTCTCGTCGGCCGGCAGCAGCTGCTGCAGCTTGTCGCGCAGGTGGACGCGCTCCTCCTCGTCCTCGATGCGCTGCGAGATGCCGATATGCGATTCCTGGGGCAGATAGACCAGCAGGCGGCCGGCGATGCTGATCTGCGTCGACAGCCGGGCGCCCTTGGTGCCGATCGGATCCTTGATCACCTGCACCAGCAGGTTCTGCCCCTCGTTGAGCAGCTTTTCGATCGGCAGCCCGGGTTCACCGTTGACGCGGTTGCCCCAGATGTCGGCGACGTGCAGGAAGGCCGCACGCTCGCCGCCGATGTCGACAAATGCCGACTGCATGCCGGGCAATACGCGCACCACCTTGCCCATGTAAATATTGCCGACAAAGCCGCGCGACGAGGTGCGCTCGATATGCAGTTCCTGGGTCACGCCGTGCTCGATCAGCGCAACACGGGTTTCCTGCGGCGTGACGTTGATCAGGATGTCTTCGCTCATGGCCGAATTTCAGGGAATACAAATACCGTGGTTGCGCAGCAGCTCGGCGGTTTCAGCAAGCGGCAATCCCATGATACCGGAGTAGCTGCCCTCAATCCGCGTGATGAAGGACGCAGCAAGGCCCTGCACTGCATAGGCGCCGGCCTTGTCGACTGGTTCGCCCCCTGCAACGTAACGGCGGATCTCTTCGTCATGGAGTTTGCGGAACCAGACCTGCGACGTGCTGACCCGCGTCTCCAACGCCTCGCCCATGGCCACAGCCACCACGGTCATTACCCGATGGCTGCGCCCGGCGAGCCGCGTAAGCATGCGCGCCGCGTCGGCGGCATCCTGCGGTTTGCCAAGAATTTCACCGTCGCAGACCACGGTGGTGTCAGCGCACAGCACCGGTCGCGGGGCAACCCGGCGCGCAGCCACGATAGCTGCAGCAGTACGTGCCTTTTCAGTGGCAATGCGCAACACGTAATCCTGCGCCGCCTCTGACGCCAGCGGTGCCTCATCAATATCCAGGGGACGGCCCGGACGCTCGCGAAGCGACAGCAGCTCAAAGGTGACGCCTATCTGTCGCAGCAGTTCGCGGCGGCGCGGACTGCGCGAGGCAAGATAGATCGAACGCGAATTCATGTCCGGGTCAATCGCGGTGGTAGGGGTGGCCGGTCAGCAGCGTGCTGGCGCGGTAAAGCTGTTCTGCAAGTATCACCCGCACCAGGCCATGCGGCAGTGTCAGCGGAGACAGCGACCAGAGCAGGCCCGCGCCCTGCTTGATGCGCGGTGCGAGTCCGTCTGCGCCGCCGATGACAAAGGCAATGTCGCGACCCTCGCTGCGCCAGCGATCCATCTGCTCGGCCAGTGCGCGGGTGGCCAGGCTGCGGCCTCGCTCGTCGAGCACCACCCGCAGCGCGCCGGCTGGCAGCGCTTCATCGATGCGGCCGGCCTCGATTTCCATCCAGCGCGAGGTGTCGCCACCGGTCGCCGGGCGCGGCGCAGGCTTCAGCGCCTTCAGTAGCATGGGCATCTCGCGCGGCATGCGTTTGGCGTAATCCTCGAACGCGGTGTCGACCCAGCCCGGCATGCGGTGGCCGACGGCGATGATCTGCAGCTTCACACGGCGGCGCGGCCGGCGCTTTTGCGGACCGCGCTTTTGCGGGCCACCGTTTTGCGCGGCCGCGGCGGTGCGCCCCAGATTTCCTCGAGGTTGTAATACTGGCGGATCGCCGGCTGCATCACGTGTACAACCACCGCGCCGAGATCAACCAGCACCCATTCACCGGTCTGCTCACCTTCGGTGCTGTAAACGCGGCCGCCGGCCTTCTTCATTTCCTCGCACACATTGTTGGCCAGCGCGCGGACCTGGCGGTTGGAATCGCCGCTGGCGATGATCACCTTGTCGAACAGCGCGGTCATTTTCTTGACATTGAAGGCGACGATGTCGCGGCCCTTGATGTCCTCCAGCGCTGCAACGGCGATCTTGCTGATTTTCTCGGGTCCCATCCTGTGCTTATTCCCCTGTGGCGGTCCAGTCGCGTGAGTAAAGACTATGTTCCTGAATATATTGAATAACTGCATCCGGCAGCAAGTAACGCGTGGTGGCACCGCTGCGCAGCGAGTCGCGGATCAGCGTGGCCGAAATGTCGAGTGCTGTAATCGGCACGACCACAATGCCGCCTGCGGGCGCGGTGTGGATGCCCAAGGGCTGGCGCATCAGCCGTGCGTTGTATTCGGCCGCCAGCGGCTGCGGCATGCGTGTCTGCCAGGTATCCACCGGAAACCCTGGCCGGTAGGCCACGGCAATATGGGCGAGTTCGAACAGCCGGTGCCAGCGGCTCCAGGTGGCAAGGTCGAGAAATGCATCGGCACCCATCAATAACACCAGCGACTGTGAGGCGCCCGCCTGTTCACGCAGTTCCTGCAGCGTATCCACGGTGTAACCCGGACCGCTGCGCCGCAGTTCGCGCTCGTCAACCGTGAACAGCGAATTGCCCGACACCGCCAGCCGCACCATCGCGAGCCTGTCCTCGGCCGTCGTTCCTGGTGAGGCCCGGTGCGGCGGCGTGCCGCTGGGAATAAAACGCACTTCCGCCAGCCGTAACCTGTCTGCTGCCTCCTGCGCGAGTCGCAGGTGCCCATAGTGAACCGGGTCGAAAGTGCCGCCGAGGATGCCGATGGGGGACATTAATGGCAACGCGGCGCGGTGAGTGATGAATGATGAGCAGACTGCATGAGAACCAGGCCGTCTTTCACAGCCATTCGCTCATCACTCATCGCGCATCATTAAAGCACCAGTCTGCGGATGTCTGACAGTACTGTCGTCAGATAAGTACTGAACCGCGCACCCAGCGCGCCATCGATGACGCGGTGGTCATAGGACAGCGACAACGGCAACATCAGCCGCGGCACGAATTCCTTGCCGTTCCACACCGGTTTCATCACCGACTTGCCGACACCGAGAATCGCGACTTCCGGCGCATTGATGATCGGCGTAAAAAAGGTGCCGCCGATACCGCCGAGGCTGGAAATCGAGAAGCAGCCGCCCTGCAGGTCGGCCGGCGAAATTTTGCCGCCGCGCATGCGCGAACTCAGATCGCCAAGCTCCTTGGCGATTTCCAGCAGGCCTTTCTTGTCCACGTCGCGGATTACCGGCACCACCAGCCCGCCGGGGGTATCGACGGCAACACCGATGTGGAAATAATTCTTCAGCACCAGGCTCTCGCCATCCGGCGACAGCGAGGCATTAAATTCCGGGAACTGTTTCAGCGCCACCACCGCGGCCTTCATCAGGAAGCCGAGCATGGTGAATTTGATGCCGCTTTTCTTGGCTTCCTCGGACTGGGCCTTGCGGAAGGCCTCAAGTTCGGTGATGTCGGCCTCGTCATGCTGGGTGACATGCGGGATGCTGACCCAGTTGCGGTGCAGGAAACCACCGGAAATCTTCTTGATGCGCGACAGGGGTTGCGTGGTGACCGGACCGAACTTCGAGAAATCAACCGGCGTCAGCGGCGGCAGATTGAAGCCCAAGCCACTACCGCCACCACCCTCGCCACGCGGACGCGCCAGCTCGGATTTGACGTAGGACTGGATGTCATCTTTCAGCACGCGCTCCTTCGGACCGCTGCCCTTGACCTTGGACAGATCGACACCGAGTTCACGTGCAAAACGACGTACCGAGGGACTGGCATGCGCATTGGCGAAACCGGCTTCGTCAACCTTGACCGGGGCAGCAAGCACGGGCGCAGGTGCGGCAGCAGCCGGACGTGCCGCCGCAGGCGCGGGAGCGGGCGCCGGTACAGCAACAGGAACCGGTGCCGGCGCAGCAGGTGCAGGCGCCTTGGCGGCTGCGGCACTGTCGCCGGGCTCCAGCGTCAACACCAGCACCCCTTCCGATACCTTGTCACCTACCTTGATGCGGATGTCCTTGACCACACCGGCGGCCGGTGAAGGCACCTCCATCGTGGCCTTGTCGGACTCCAGCGTCACCAGCGGATCTTCGGCCTTGACCGTATCACCGGGTTTGACCAGCACCTCGATCACCGGGATGTTCTTGAACTCGCCGATATCTGGAACTTTGACTTCGATTGCGTTTGCCATGGCTGCTTGTTCCGCTCAGACGGTAGCCGGGTTCGGCTTGTCGGGATTGATGCCGTATTTTTTCACTGCCTCGGCCACAGTCTTGCGCGGCAGCAGCTCCTGGTCAGCCAGCGCCTTCATCGCCGCGACTGCCACGTAATGGCGGTCCACCTCAAAGAACTGGCGCAGTTTGCGGCGGGTGTCGGAACGGCCGAAACCGTCGGTGCCGAGCGTGACGAAGTTGTGGGTGGGCAGGAAGGCGCGCACCTGGTCGGCATAGAGCTTCATGTAGTCGGTCGCGGCGACCACCGGGCCGGCGCGATCCTTCAGGCATTGCTCGATATACGACTGGCGCGGCGTCTGGTCCGGATGCAGCAGGTTCCAGCGCTGGGCGTCGAGACCGTCGCGGCGCAGCTCGTTGAAGCTGGTCACGCTCCAGATGTCGGCAGCAATGCCGAAATCCTTTTCCAGCAGCTCGGCGCCGGCGATGACTTCGCGCAGGATGGTGCCGCTGCCGAGCAGTTGCACCTTGGGCTGGTTTTTCTTCGCCTTGCCTTCGGAGAACAGGTACATGCCCTTGAGGATGCCCTTTTCCACGCCTTCCGGCATCGCCGGGTGCGTGTAGTTCTCGTTCATCACGGTGATGTAATAGAAAACGTCTTCCTGTTCCTGGTACATCCGCCGCATGCCGTCCTGGATGATCACCGCGACTTCGTAGGCGAAGGTCGGGTCATAGGAAATGCAGTTGGGGATGGTCGAGGCCATGATGTGGCTGTGGCCGTCTTCGTGCTGCAGGCCTTCGCCGTTCAGCGTGGTACGGCCCGCGGTTCCGCCGAGCAGGAAGCCACGCGCGCGCAGGTCGCCTGCCGCCCAGGCCAGATCGCCAATGCGCTGGAAGCCGAACATCGAGTAGAAGATGTAGAACGGCAGCATCATCTGGCCATGGTTGGCGTAGGCGGTCGCCGCGGCAATCCACGAGGACATTGCACCGGCCTCGTTGATGCCCTCCTGCAGAATCTGGCCGCCCTTGTCTTCCTTGTAGAACATCAGCTGGTCGGCATCCTGCGGCGTATAGAGCTGGCCGACATGTGAATAGATGCCAAGCTGGCGGAACATGCCTTCCATGCCGAAGGTGCGCGACTCGTCGGGGACGATCGGCACCACGCGACGGCCGATCTTCTTGTCGCGGATGATGGTGTTGAGGATGCGCACGAAGGCCATCGTGGTCGAAAACTCGCGGTCCTCGCTGCTTTTGAGCTGCGCCTCGAAGGCCGACAGCGCAGGCACTTCCAGCGGCTCGACCTTGCGCTTGCGGGCCGGCAGCGAGCCGCCCATCGCCTCGATGCGGCTGCGCAGGTATTTCATCTCCGGCGAATCCTCGGGCGGACGGTAAAACGGCACCTCTTCCAGCTTGTCGTCCGGAATCGGCACGTTGAAGCGGTCGCGGAAGGCGCGAATCGACGCGGTGCCCATTTTTTTCTGCTGATGGGAAATGTTCTGGCCTTCGCCGGATTCGCCCATGCCGTAACCCTTGACGGTCTTGGCGAGAATGACCGTCGGCTGCCCGGTATGTTTCATCGCCGCGGCATAGGCTGCATACATCTTGTGCGGATCGTGGCCACCGCGGTTCAGGCGCCAGATCTCATCGTCGGACATCTTGGCGACCATTTCCGCCAACTCCGGATACTTGCCGAAGAAATGCTTGCGCACGAACGCGCCGTCCTGCGACTTGAATGCCTGGTATTCGCCGTCCACGCACTCTTCCATGCGCTTGAGCAGGATACCCGTCTTGTCCTGGGCCAGCAGCGGATCCCAGTACGAGCCCCAGATCACCTTGATCACGTTCCAGCCGGAACCGCGGAAATCGGACTCCAGCTCCTGGATGATCTTGCCATTGCCGCGCACCGGGCCGTCGAGGCGCTGCAGGTTGCAGTTGATGACAAACACCAGGTTGTCGAGCTTTTCGCGGCCGGCCAGCGAAATCGCGCCCAGCGATTCCGGTTCGTCCATTTCGCCATCGCCCATGAAGGCCCACACCTTGCGGCCCTGCTTTTCGATCTGGCCGCGGTCGGCCAGGTAACGCATGAAGCGCGCCTGGTAGATCGCCATCAGCGGGCCCAGACCCATCGATACCGTCGGGAACTGCCAGAAGTCCGGCATCAGCCAGGGATGCGGATACGAAGACAGCCCCTTGCCGTCGACCTCCTGGCGGAAATTGTTGAGCTGGTCTTCGCTGATGCGGCCCTCGAGATAGGCGCGGGCGTAAACGCCGGGCGCCGAGTGGCCCTGGATATAGACCAGATCGCCGAGAAACTTGTCGTTCGCGGCGCGGAAAAAATGATTGAAGCCCACGTCATACAGCGTCGCGGCCGAAGCAAAGCTGGAAATATGACCGCCCAGTTCGGAGGACTCCTTGTTGGCGCGGATCACCGTCGCCATCGCATTCCAGCGCACCAGCGAACGGATTTTGTGCTCAAGCTCGTAATCACCGGGCGAACGTTCTTCGCGCTCGGGCGGGATGGTGTTGAGGTAGGCGGTGTTGGCGTTGTACGGGATGTATGCGCCCGCGCGCCGTGCTTCGCCGATCAGGCGTTCCAGCAGGAAATTGGCGCGGTCCGGGCCTTCGCGTTCCAGTACAGAGCGCAGGGAGTCCAGCCACTCGCGCGTCTCATCGGGATCGTGATCGCGCTGCAAATCGTTCAGGTCCATGGATGCAATACCTTTTTGGGGCAGTTTTTCACCAGACAAACGGGCGCTTATGGTGCCCGAATCGGCTGCGGGATGGGGTGAGTAATTATAAACTCAGCCCTGAAAAACTCCGGGAGATCAGAGTCCTGAACAGACTGGTGCGGCGCAACATTATCGCGCCCGAACAGCGGATCAGCTACCGCTGAAACGCGCCGGCCGTTTTTCAAGAAAGGCGCGCATGCCTTCCTTCTGGTCAGCCGTGGCAAAGGCCAGCGCGAACTGCGCGGTCTCGTAGGCGCAGGCATTGGCAAGATCGAGATCGGCGCCGCGTTGCACCGCCTGCTTGGCGAGTTTCACCGCCAGCGTGCCTTTTGCGGCAATGCTGCGTGCGGCGGCCAGTCCGGTCTCCATCAGCGCTGTCGGCGGTACTACTTGTGTGACCAATCCGATGGCCAGAGCTTCCTCGGCGCGCACCTGACGGCCGGTGGTCACCAGTTCCATCGCCCGGGCGCGGCCGACCCGGCGCAGCAATCGCTGGGTGCCGCCGAAACCCGGTGGAATACCAAGATTGACCTCGGGCTGGCCGAACACCGCACGCTCCGAGGCGATGATCCAGTCGCAGGCCAGTGCCAGTTCGCACCCGCCGCCCAGCGCATAACCATTGACCAGGGCAATGACCGGCACCGGCAGTGCTTCCAGCGCATGCATCACCCGCATCCCCGCCTGCGAGAAGGCCGCAGCCTGTGTCGCATCCAGCGACTGCATCTCGGCAATATCGGCACCCGCGACAAAGGCCTTCTCGCCGCCACCGCTCAACAACAGCACACGCGCAGCAGAATCGGCGGCAACCGCTGCAATCTCCTGATCCAGCGCCGCCAGTGTCGCAGCGTTCAGCGCATTCAGCGCCTGCGGACGGTTGACCAGCAGCCTGTAGATGCCGGCCTCGACCTGCTCCAGTACGACGCTTTGCTCAGCCATTGCGCGACCCCGTTCGCAAAAAACCGATTATGCAATGCGCCGCTGCACGTACGAGCCCGGCGCATCTTCCAGCGGCGGGTGCTGCTTGCCGCCGGGCTCACGCGCAGCGATGCGGGGACCGGCCAGCTTTCCGGCCCAGGCCGCCCAGTCACTCCACCAGGAGCCGCCCTGCTGGGCTGCTGCGGCGAGCCAGTCCTGGGCATTCGGCGGCAGCTCGTCATGGGTCCAGTAGCCGTACTTGTTCGCCACCGGCGGGTTGATGATGCCGGCGATGTGACCCGAGCCGCCGAGCACAAAACGCACCGGCCCCTTGAGCAGTCGTGCGCCGGCATAGGTGGATTGCCAGGGTGCGATGTGGTCTTCGACGGTGGAAATGAAATAGGCCGGTACCTGCGCAGCCGTGATGTCGATGGGCACTCCGGCAAGCGTTATGCCGCCGGGTTCGCGCAGCTTGTTCTTCAGGTACATGTTGCGCAGATAAAAGCTGTGCATCGCCGCCGGCATCCGTGTCGAGTCGCCGTTCCAGTGCAGCAGATCGAAGGGAAAAGGATCCTTGCCGAGCAGGTAGTTGTTGACGACAAAAGACCAGATCAGGTCGTTGGCGCGCAGCATGTTGAATGTGGTCGCCATCTCGGAACCTTCAAGGTAGCCGCGCTGCTCCATTTTCTTCTCGAGCGCGCCAACCTGCTGTTCGTCGATGAACACCTCGAGTTCGCCGGGGCGCTCGAAATCGATCATGGTCACGAAAAAGGTCGCGCTGGCGATGCGCTCCTGTTTCTGCGCCGCCAGCCAGGCCATCGTGCAGGCGAGCAGTGTGCCGCCCAGGCAGTAGCCGATGACGTTGGCCTTTTCCTCTCCGGTGATGTCGCGGATCACATCCAGCGCGGCCAGCGAGCCCTCGGTCAGATAATCGTCAAAACGCTTGTGTGCGAGTTTTTCGTCGGGATTGACCCAGGAAATCATGAATACTGTGTGGCCCTGCTCCACCGCCCAGCGCACGAAGGAATTGTTCTCGCGCATGTCGAGGATGTAAAACTTGTTGATCCACGGCGGGATGATCAGCAGTGGTGTCTTGTGCACGTCCGCGGTCAGCGGCGCGTACTGGATCAGCTGCATGATGTCGTTCTGGAACACCACCTTGCCCTTGGTGGTGGCGAGGTTGCCGCCGAGGCTGAAGGCCGCGGTGTCGGTCATGCGAACCCGCAGCTGCTCGCCATTGCCGCGCGACAGGTCCTCGAGCAGATTATTGAGGCCCTTCACCAGATTCTGCCCGCCTGAGTTCACGGTCTCGCGCATTGCCTCGGGATTGGTCAGCAGGAAATTGGATGGTGAAAGCGCATCGATGTACTGCCGCGTGTAGAAATCGACCTTTTTCGCGGTCTTTTCGTCCAGGCCCTCGACATCGGCCAGCGTGTGATGCAGGTGGCGCGCGGCAATCAGGTACGACTGCTTGACGTAGTCGTAGAGAAAATTGTTTTCCCAGTCTTCATGACGGAAGCGGCGGTCGCCCTTGTCCGGTTGGGCCACCGGCGCAGCAGCCTGGCCGAACATGCGCAGCATCGAGTTCTGCCACAACGCGGTGTAGTCCTGCCACAGCTTCATCTGCAGCTCTGCCAAACGCACCGGATCGGCAACCATGCGGCCCCAGGCGTCAAAAAAAGCCTTGGCGATGCCCAATTCGTCATTCATCGCCGGCATGCCCTTGTCGGCGGCTCGGCTGATGAACTGGTTGATCAGGGCGCCGCTTTTTTCCGCGATATCGGAGTAAAGCCTGGCGAGTTCTTCAGGTCCCAGTGCAACCGGCTCGGACTGGGGCTTGGATTTCGTTGTCATGATGTATCGCGCTTTCGATAGGACTCGTTGACGTAAAGAATGCTATAAACGGCGTATTGACGTTTACGTAAAAGCAATGATATAACTACCTGAAGGATTTCAGAAATTTCCTGTAAATCCCGCATAAAAACCGTCGATTATAGTTCAAATTGCTGCATAGCACAATGAGCAAAACTTACACTATCAGCGATCTCGCCCAGGAGTTTGACGTCACCACCCGCACCCTGCGCCACTACGAGGACGAGGGCCTGGTCACACCGGCGCGGGAGAGCCTCAACCGCATCTACAGCCACCGTGATCGCGTCCGACTCAAGCTCGCGCTGCGCGGCAAACGCCTCGGTTTTTCGCTCAGTGAGCTGCGCGAACTGTTCGAGTTGTACGACCTTGCCAACGACGAACGCAAGCAGCTCGAGGAGTTTGCGGTAAAACTCGAACGCCGCCGTGCCCAGCTCGAACAACAGCGCGAAGACGTCGAAGTGATGCTCAATGAAATCAACTTTTTTGCCAACCAGTGCCAGCGCCTGCTGGCTGAATCCGACACCGGCAAGACCGGGGGTTCATAAGCCTTTTTGCTTACGTTTACGTAAACGTATATTTATCAATAAAAACAATGGCTTAGCGAAATACTCTGCCCGGGGGGAAATGAAATGACCGCCGCCATCGACTTCTATTTCGACTTTTCCTCGCCCTATGGCTACTTCGCTGCGGAGCAGATCGAAGCCCTGGCCGCCCGCCATGGCCGCAGTACGGTGTGGCGGCCAATCCTGCTCGGTGCGGTGTTCAAAACCACGGGCCAGCAGCCACTGGTCACCATCCCGCTGAAGGGCCGTTACGCCGAGCACGACCTGGCACGCTCGGCACGCGGTTATGGCCTGCCCTTTCACAAACCCACGCGCTTTCCGGTCGCCACCACCGCCGCCTGCCGCGTGTTCTACAGTCTTACCGACCACGATCCGGCTGCAGCAAAAGCGCTGGCCATCGCGCTGTATCGCGCCTACTTCGTTGAAGACCGTGACATCTCGGATCCCGCAGTGGTTGTGGCCGTTGCCACGACACTGGGCCATGACGCTGCAGCACTCACGACAGCGATCGAGGATCCGGCGCTGAAAGACCGGCTGCGCCGGGAAGTCGATGCTGCAGTGGCGCGCGGCGTGTTCGGTTCACCCTACCTCATCGTCGATGGGGAACCGTTCTGGGGTGCCGACCGGCTTGACCAGGTCGCACGCTGGCTTGAACGTCCCTGGTAACCCCCATCCACTTCATGGAACGCTGCGGCGGCCCGCCGGGAAGCGGTGCGTATAATTCTGCTGCCCTGTTGCCGCACTGAACACAAACCCACCCGCCCCGCTGCAAGGATCACCCCATGAGCAAAACCGGTTCCGCACCGCGCGTGCTGCTGCAACGCGATGATTTCGGCAACGCCACGCTGACCCTGAACCGGCCCGAGGTGCACAACGCCTTCGACAGCGAGATGGTCCAGGCCCTGACCGAAGCACTGGAGGCCATCAACGAGGACGACAGTGTGCGCGCGGTGGTGATCTCCGGCGCCGGCAAGAGCTTCTGCTCCGGCGCCGACATCAGCCACATGCGTGCCAGTGCGAAATTCACCCCGGCACAGAACCGGAAAAATGCCGCCGCCTCGGCGCGGATGTTTCACCTGCTCTACAGCCTGAACAAACCGACCATTGCCGCGGTGCACGGCGCCGTGCGCGGCGGCGGTTGCGGCCTGGTGGCGGCCTGTGACATCGCGATCGGCGCGCGCACCGCGACCTTCCGCCTGTCGGAAGTGAAGATCGGCATCATCCCGTCGATGATCAGCCCGTACGTAATCGGCGCCATCGGTGAACGCCACTCGCGGCGCTACATGCTGTCGGGTGAGGAGTTCGACTGCGCCGAGGCCTGGCGCATCGGCCTGATCCACGACCTGGTGGAGGAGGAAGCGCTGGCCTCGCGCGTCGGTGAAATGCTCGGCCAGCTCTACAGCAGCGGCCCGAAGGCGATGCAGGCCGTGAAACGGATGATCCCGGCCAGCGCGCATGCACTGATCGGTGACGACATCGTCAAGCGCACCGCCGACGGCATCGCCGAAATCCGCGCCACGCCCGAAGCGCAGGAAGGCCTCACCGCCTTTCTTGAAAAACGCAAGCCGGCGTGGACGGAGCCGCCGAAAGCCAAACGCAGCGCAGCACGGCCCGCCGCAAAAAAGCGCGGCAAACGCTGAACGATCGGGAAACCGTCCATGGCCCTGCCGAAAAAAGTACGCATTGTCGAAGTCGGTCCGCGCGACGGCCTGCAGAATGAAGCCACGCCGGTACCCGCCACAGCCAAGATCGAACTGATCCACCGCCTGCAGGACGCCGGCGTGTCGATCATTGAAGCCACCGCCTTTGTCTCACCGAAGTGGGTACCGCAGATGGCCGACAACGCCGAGGTGATGGCCGGCATCCGCCGCAAGCCGGGCGTGACCTACCCGGTGCTGGTGCCCAACATGAAGGGCCTCGATGCGGCGATTGCCGCCGGCGCCGACGAGGTTGTGGTCTTCGGTGCCGCCACCGAAAGTTTTTCGAAGCGCAACACCAACTGCAGCATCGACGAAGGCCTCGCCCGTTTCGAGGAAGTTGCGCAGGCCGCCATTGCCAAAGGCATCCGTGTGCGTGGCGACATTTCGGTCTGCCTCGGCTGCCCCTACGAAGGCAAGGTCGACCCCGCCGCGGTGGTGCATGTCGCCCGGGCACTGGACGCGATGGGCTGCTACGAAATCACCGTCTGCGACACCATCGGCACCGGCACCGCCGGCGAGACGCGCCGGATGATCGAGGCGGTGGCAAAACACATTCCGGTCGAGCGCATGGCCGGCCACTTCCACGACACCTACAGCCAGGCGCTGACCAACATCTACGCCGCACTCGAATGCGGCATCGCCACCTTCGACAGCTCGGTGTCGGGGCTGGGCGGCTGCCCCTATGCCAAGGGCGCCACCGGCAACGTCGCCACCGAGGATGTGCTGTACCTGCTCGACGGGCTGGGCATCGAAACCGGCATCGACATGAGCAAGCTGATCGCCGCCGGCGACTACATCTGCGGCGTGCTCGGCCGCCCGACACTGTCGCGCGTGGCGCGCGCTATCCGCGCCCGGGCCGCCTGATGAGCACGGCATCCACCGACAGCGAATCGCCCTGCGTCCGGGTGTGCATCCTCGACCGCGTGCAGCGCCTGTGCATCGGCTGCTACCGCACACTCGACGAAATCAGTTTCTGGACGCGTTACAGCGAAACACAACGACAAGAGGTGCTGGCGCAGATCGAAATCCGCCGCGCCACCATCAAGCTGGAAGACTGAACATATGCCCCTGCCCACCGCCCAAGCCCGCACCCTGAAACACACCCGCACCGTTGAATGCAAAGGTTATGAGCGCGAGGACGGCCTGTGGGACATCGAAGGCCATCTCGTCGATACCAAAACCTATGTCCACTCGCGCCGCGACGGCGGCCGCGAACGCAAGCCCGGTGATCCGGTGCATGACATGTGGCTGCGCCTGACCATCGACCTCGACCTGAAAATCCACGACGTCGAAGCCGTCACCGACAGCAGCCCCTATGAAGGTTGCGGCGGCATCACACCCAACTTCAAGCGTCTGATCGGCCTGACCATCGGCGCCGGCTGGCGCAAGGCAATCAGCGAGCGTGTCGGCGGCATCGAAGGCTGCACACACCTGGTTGAGCTGCTCGGCCCGCTGGGCACCACCGCCTTCCAGGCCACCGGCCGCGCGCGCGAAGCCCACAACGCGAGCAAGCCCGCCACGGGCAAAAAGCCCTACCAGATCAATTCCTGCCACACCTACCGCGACGATTCACCGGCAGTGCTGGAACGGTGGCCGGAGTTTTACACCGGAAAACGGTAACACCCGGATTCGCGCCACTCAGGTGCGGCGCAGATACCACCACCGCGCCAGCGGCGACAGCACGCCGAAGATGCCGATACTGGCGAAGGCCAGCCCCCATGCGGCGATGCTCTTGTTTCCACCCGCCAGATCCAGCGTCATGCCGAACACCAGCGGCGCAAGGAAGGCGGTGCTGAAGCCGATGAAGGAATACACCGCCATCATCGCGCCGCGCATTTCCGGCGGCGTCGCGGCAACCGCACCCGAGGTCAGTGCACCGGAGTCACCGAGCATCGAACCGTAGTGCACCATCATCAGCAGCACCACGATGTACCAGGGCCAGGCGGCGGTGAAGCCGATCAGGCAGGCGATGGTGCCGGACAGCGTCATGAACAGGAAGATGATGCGCTGGCGGCCGAAACGTATCGCCATTTCGTTGCCGGTAACGCTGAACACCGGTCCCAGCACATTGATCATCGCCGCGAGTGTCGCCGCGGACAGCGCCATCGGCGCATGCTCGGGCTGCAGTGTCGCGCAGAACACCAGGAAGGCGACCATCCACGAACGCTGGCCGAAGAGTTCATAGTTGTGCGCAGCGTAGCCGATGATGTACGGCAGCGTCTTGCGGTTGCGCAGCACCGGACGGAAATCCAGCAGCGCGCCGGCATGGTGCGCGGCGGCACGCACCCGCCCCATCGGCATCGCAAAAATCACCAGCAGGCCCGCCAGCACCGGCCCCACGGCACCGAACCAGAAGGCCCACTGCCAGTCGATGGTGGCACCGATCTTGCCGGCGACCAGGATCGAAATCGTCGAACCGACGCCGAAGCTCGCGGTGTAGAAGGCGGTGGCGCGCGACTGCGCCGGCCCCTCAAGGTGGTCGGTCAGTGTCTTCAGCCCCGGCATGTAGGTACCGCCGAGTGCTGCACCGATCAGAAACTGGGCGAATGCGGCGCTCCAGAAACCCTGTCCATAGAGTGCAAAAAACGTCGCCCCGGCACTGGCAATCAGGCAGGCACCGAGATAGATGCGCCGCGAATCCATGCGGTCGGTGAGACTGGTCAGCACTGGCACCGACACCATATAGCCGGCGAACATAAAGCCGCTGATCGCGCCGGCCTCGGAGTTGGACAGCCCCCACTGCTTCTGCAGCAGCGGCAGCAGCGTGGTGTAGGCGGCAAAGCCGGTCATCGACAGTGCCTCGGCGAGGCACATGATGAAGGTCAGGCGCGTGGCCGTCGGTTTTGCCACACTCATCGCTTACACCGCTCCGGCATCACGCAGCAGCTTGGCGATCGCTTCCGCCATTTTGCGGTAACCGTCGGCGTTGGGATGTATCGGATCTGATTTCAGCTCCGGGCTGTAAAGCACGCTGGTGACGATCTTGCCCTCGTAGGGAATGCCGAATTCCTGCGCGAGCTTGGCATAGAACTCCGGTGCGCTGGTGATCAGGCCCGGTGCCGGCACGCCGACCAGCACCATGTCGATGCCACGTGAACGGATGGTTTTCAGGATTTCGCGCAGGTTGGCTTCGATCGCGGCCTGCGGCTGCTTGCGCAGCATGTCGTTGCCGCCGAGGCAGACGATGACCAGCCTGGGCCGGTGCTCATCGAGCGCACCCGGCAGGCGGGCCAGGCCACCCGCAGTCTGCTCGCCTGGAACACCGGCGCGCACCACATTGCGGCTGATCAGCTGCGCCAGCACCGCCGGATAGCTGTCCTCGGGTCTGGCGCCGGTGCCGAAGGTCAGGCTGTCGCCGAAAGCCAATACCGTATCGGTCGCGGCGAGTTTGGCGATTTTCGGCGTCGAGCCGCCGCAGGCCGCGATAAAAGTTGCACAGCACAACACCAGCAGCCAGCGTAGCACTGTCACGATTTTTTCTCCTTGTAGAGGCCGCGCTTGAAATCCCTGACGATTTCGCGCGCGGCATTGCGCCCGGGCAGGCCGCTGACGCCGCCGCCGGGATGGGTGCCGGAACCACACAGGTACAGGCGCTTCACCGGAGAACGGTAATCGGCATGACCCAGCATCGGCCGTGCAGTCCACAGCTGGTCCAGTGTGAGTGCTCCATGGAAAATATCGCCGCGGGTCAGCCCGAATTCACGCTCGAGGTCCAGTGGCGACAGGATGCGCCGCGCAATGACCGCATCCCTGAAATTCGGCGCGAAGCGCGTCACCGTGTCGATCACATGTTCGGCCGCATCCTCGCGGATGCCGTCCCAGGTCAGGCCCGAAGGCAGGTCGTAGCTGAAGTGCTGGCAGAACAGGCTGGCCACATGGCTCCCCGGCGGCGCGAGCGAATCATCGACGGTCGACGGGATCAGGATTTCGACCACTGGCGCACGCGAGCAGCCATAGGTGCGCGCATCGAAATAAGCCTGTTCCATATAGGCCAGCGTTGGCGCGATGATGATGCCGGACTGATGATGCAGGGCCGTCGAGGCACCCGGCAGGCATTTGAAATCGGGCAGCTCGCGCAGCGCGACATTCATGCGGAAGGTCGCCGAATCACATTTCCAGGCCTGCATGCGGCGCAGGAATTCGTCATCCAGCGCCGGCGCGTCGATCAGCCGGGTATAGAGCAGTTTTGGATTGACGTTGGCAGCGACGCAGCGCGCCTCGATCACCCGGCCGTCCTTCAGCTGCACGCCCTGCGCGCCACGTGAATCGACACAGACATTGATCACTTCGGCATTGAGGTCGATGTGTACGCCGCGGGCGCGGGCCTCTGCTGCCATCGCCTGAGTGATTGCGCCCATGCCGCCGACGGCATGGCCCCAGGAACCACGCTTGCCGTTGACCTCGCCGAACACGTGGTGCAGCAGCACATAGGCGGTGCCCGGCGCATAGGGGCTGGCGAAATTGCCGACGATGGCATCAAAACCGAAAGCGGCCTTGATCGGCGCCGACTCGAACCAGGCGTCGAGCAGGTCGCCGGCGCTTTTGGTGAACAGGTCCAGCACCTCGCGCCGTGCCGCCATGTCCAGCCGCTTGAAGCGCCGTGCGGTCTTCAGCGCCGCGACAAAATCGCCGACGCCACCGCCGACGTTGGGCGGGGTTTCCAGCGCCAGCTCGCGCAGCACGCCGGCCACCCGCTCCAGCATCGCGTAGTACGCCGGCAGTTTCGCGGCATCGGTTTTCGAAAAACGCGACACCTCGGCCTGGGTCTGCTCCAGCGTCGGCCCGATTTTCAGGTAATCGCTGTCGGACAGGGGCAGGAAATTGGACAGTGGCCTCTCGATGATGCGCAGACCGTGTTCAGCCAGGCGCAGGTCACGGATGACCTGGGGATGCAGCAGGCTGACGGTGTAGCTGGCAGTCGAATTGCGGAAACCGGGATGGAATTCCTCGGTCACCGCCGCGCCGCCAACCACGGCACGCCGCTCCAGCACGCGCACCTTGAGGCCGGCCGCGGCGAGGTAGCAGGCGCAGGCCAGACCATTATGACCACCGCCGACGATCAGGACATCGCAGGCTACGGGTGGCGGCATGGCAACGGGCGGTGGGCTAAGGTCGTGTCTAAAGGGTCAATCGAGGGATTCTCGATGGATTCGGTGGCGCGCCCGAGACGATTCGAACGTCCGACCCCTGCCTTCGGAGGGCAGTACTCTATCCAGCTGAGCTACGGGCGCGTAACCGGGCAGATTTTAGCATGGCCCCCTCTGCGGCCGTTTTATCGATGAGGGGTTCCGGCTATAATCCGCGCTTTCTCGAAGCCTTGGACCTCGCCATGAGCGACTCCCACCATCCCATCGAACACTCCTCCCCGATCAAGACGCCGAAACAGCTGATCATCGCCGTTGTCCTGTCCTTCATCGTGCCCGTGCTGGTCATCGTGATGCTGGCCCAGCTCGCGGTCGGCAGCAAAAAAGCGCCGGCCGGCGCCGATGCCGCCGCCTCTGAGGAGGCCGTGGCCAAGCGCCTGAAACCGGCCGGCAGCGTGGCCGTCGTCGATGCCAATGCCCCGGTGCAAATCCGCGACGGCAAGACCGTGGCCGAAGCAGCCTGCGTCGCCTGCCATGCCACCGGCGCGATGAACGCGCCGAAGATCGGCGACAAGGCTGCCTGGGGCAAACTCACAGGCCGCGGCCTCGACGTGCTGACTGCCAGCGCGATCAAGGGTGTACGCCAGATGCCCCCGCGTGGCGGCAATCCCGACATCCCCGATGTTGAAATCGCCCGCGCCATCGCCTACATGGCCAACCAGTCCGGCGGCAACCTGAAAGAACCCGCAGCGCCCGCCCCGGCTCCGGCCGCTGCAAAAACCGCCGCAGCCGCAACCCCGGCAATGGCCGTTGCCGCCGCGCCCGCGGCCGGCGATGCTGCCAAGGGTAAAAGCATCTACGACTCAAGCTGTGCCGCCTGCCATACCGCCGGCGTTGCCGGTGCGCCGAAAGCCGGCGACAAGGCCGCCTGGGCGCCGCGCCTGAAGACCGGCAAGGATGCGCTGTACGCCTCGGTGCTGAAAGGCAAGGGCGCCATGCCGGCCAAAGGTGGCAACACCTCGCTCTCCGATGCTGACATCAAGGCTTCGGTCGATTACCTGATCGGCCTCGTCAAATAACGGAGCGGCAGAACATGCTCCCGCGAAAGGCGCAGCGTGGCTGCGCCTTTTTTGTTGGCCGCCGCCGATAAACCATGGCCACCTACGCCATCGGTGACGTCCAGGGCTGCTACGACCCGCTGCGCCGCCTGCTCGACCGCATCGCCTTTGATCCGGCACAGGACAGGCTGTGGCTGGCTGGCGACCTGGTCAACCGCGGACCACACACGCTGGAAGTGCTGCGCTTTGTGCGCGGGCTCGGGTCGCGCGCGGTGTCCGTACTCGGCAATCATGATCTGCATCTGCTGGTGGTCGCCGCCGGCGTGCGCCCGCCGCACCATGGCGACACCTTTGATGCGCTGTTCGCCGCGCCCGACCGCGACGAGCTGCTCGACTGGTTGCGCCACCAGCCGCTGTTTCACGCGGCGCAAGGTTGGGCCATGGTCCATGCCGGGCTGTTGCCGCAATGGAGCGTGGCGCAGGCACAGGCACTGTCCGCTGAAGTCGAGGCCATGCTGCAAGGCCCGCAGTACGGTGAATTCCTGCAGCATATGTACGGCAACAAGCCGCGGCGCTGGACGGATGATCTTGCCGGTTTCGACCGCCTGCGAGTGATCGTCAATGCGATGACCCGGCTGCGACTCTGCGATGACCGCGGCACGATGGAATTCACGCACAAGACCGGCCTGGACGGACTGCCGTCGGGCTACCAGCCCTGGTTCGATGTGTCGCAGCGTGCAAGCAAGGGCTCGCCGCTGATCTTCGGCCACTGGGCGGCGCTGGGACTGATTCTGCGCGAAGACCTCGCCGGCCTCGACTCGGGCTGTGTCTGGGGTCGTGCGCTGACGGCGATACGGCTCGAAGACCGTGCGCTGTTCCAGTGCGACTGCGGCGAAATCAGGGTGACGGGAGGCGATTGACGATGGCCGCCTGCGCGGCGTTCGCCAGCGCGCGGCGGTCGGCTTGTTCGGGCAGTGGCGGCAAGATGCACAACCGTGCATCGATGCGCGGCTGGCTGATGATGTCGCCAATACTCTGCAGCAGGTTCTTGTCGCCATCGTAGGCGGCCTCGACGCACAAGGTACCGTCAACGCGCTCGAAACGTATCGCCACCGGCTGCACCACGGCATCCGCCAGCAGGGCCGGCTGCAGCAGGGCACTGTGAAAACGCAGCACCTGCGCGCCGTTGCTGGTGGTGCCTTCCGGAAACACCGCAATGACATCGCCGGCACGCAAGGCCTCGGCAGTCAGCCGGTTGACGCGGCCGGCATCGGCACGGCGGCCGCGCTCGATGAACAACGTGCCGGTTTTTTCACACAACCAGCCAATCGCCGGCCAGCGGCGGATTTCGGATTTCGCGACAAAACGCACCGGCTGCACCGCGTTGACCGCAAAAATGTCCAGCCAGGACACGTGGTTCGCCACCAGCATCAGCGGCCGCCCGGCGTGTAATTCGCCTTCAACATGCAGGCGCACCCCGAGGCGCCGCAGCAGGACTGCCGACCAGTGGCGGATGGCCCGCGTGCGGCGGGCCTCGCTGTAAAAGGGAAAGCGGAAAGCGGCAGTCAGCAGGCCATCGGCCAGATGCCAGCTGATGCCGGCAAAGCGCGCGACGCGTGTCAGCAGTGACGGAGGCTGGGGAAACTTGCGGCCGCTCATGGCGGCCATTATAGGATGGCGTGCAGCGTGCCCGCTCATGCCTTGATGCTCATTACTTCATGAAATGCCGCGCGTAGCGTGCATTCATCTTGGCCACCGGTAACAACATCAGCAGGTCGGCGGTATTGAAGTCCGGGTCCCAGGCCGGGGCACCGCAGATCATCGCGCCGGCACGGAGATACCCTTTCACCAGCGCCGGCGGCTGCGCTTCGGCATCACCGTCGTACAGCGCATCCAGCGGCAGTTCGCAGCGCGGAAACACGCGGTACTCGATGGGCGACAGGTGTTTTTCCGCCAACCTGCGGTATATCGCCGCCGCGGCATGGCCGCCATCGGTCATCGCCAGCGAGGCGCAGCCGATCACGTAACGGAAATCGTGGCGCGCGAAAAACGCGGTCAGCCCCGACCACAGCAATGCAATGGTGCCGCCGTTGCGGTAATCGGGGTGCACGCAGGAGCGGCCGATCTCGATGGTGTCGGCACGCAGGTGGCGCAACCTTGTCAGATCGAATTCGGTGTCGGCATAAAAGCCGCCCAGCGCCGAGGCCACCGGGCCGGGCAGCAGGCGGTAGGTGCCGACCACTTCCCCGCTCCGGGTATCGCGCACCAGCAGATGCTGGCAGTGGGCATCGTAGATGTCGCGGTCAACGCCGGGAATGCCGCTGTCGAGGCGCGCACCCAGTTCGCCGGCAAACACGCGGTAACGCAGGCGCTGTGCTTCCAGCACTTCGGCGCTGCTGCGGGCCAGCGCAACGCTGAGCGCGGCGCCCGGCTCCTGGCGCAGCAGCCCGGTTGCGGGTTCGTGATGTGCGGAATGTTCGGTTACGGCATCGAGCATGACAGCCTCCGTGTTGAATTCACGAAGGCGAGGCTACGTGCGGCCGATGACCGCGCGGTTAAGGCGCGATGACGAAACGGTGATGGAAAAATGACCGCCGGGTGAATGCCCGGCGGGGAAACTGGCTTGGCGCGGGAACGTTACGCGCAATAAATCAGCGCGTGACCCGCGAGTTCTGGCCGTTGGAAAGGATGCGCACACGGTCGCCCGGCTTGAATACTTCGTCGGCCTCCTGCACGATCGCCAGCAGCGCGCCGTTGTCGAGCTTGACCGTGACTTCGACACCCTGGCGCTTGGTCACACCCTGCTCGGCTGCGCTGCCGACCAGACCGCCGGCCACTGCGCCGAGCACCGTCGCGATGTCCGAACCGCGGCCACCGCCGACCGTGCTGCCGGCAATACCACCGACCACCGCGCCGGCGGCCGGACCGATCGGCGTGCGGGTGCCCTCGATCTGCACCTGGCGTACGCTTTCGACCACACCCATGCGCACATTCTGTTCACGACGTGCTTCATCACGCGAATACGTGGCGCCGCCGAGGCCCTGCGCACAGCCGGCAAACACCGCCACTGCGAGCAGCGCTGCTGCCATTTGAATACGCTTGTTACGGATGTTCATGTCCATGTGACCTCCTGTCACCAGAATTTCATGCCGAATGCGTCCTGGAACCGTGCCGCCGCCTCGTCCTTCGTGAAACGGTGGTTCTGCCCGCCGCGATGGGCAATCTTGACCGAGCCCATCAGCGACGCCAGCCGGCCGGTCAGCGCCCAATCAGCGCCAGCCGCCAGCCCGTAGAGCAGACCACCGCGGAAGGCATCGCCGCAGCCGGTCGGATCCAGTACCGCTTCCGGTTTAACGCTCGGGATCTCGATCTGTTTACCGCCAGCCAGCACCAAAGCGCCTTTTGCACCCAGTGTGACCACAACCGCCTTGACGAGTTTCGCCAGTTCGTCGAGCTTTTTGCCGGTGCGGTCCTGCAGCATCTGGGCCTCGTAGTCATTGACCGTGACATAGTCGGCAAGCCGCACAAAATTCTCCAGTTCCCCGCCGTTGAACATCGGCAGCCCCTGGCCGGGGTCAAAAATGAAGGGGATGCCGGCCTCGTTGAACTCGCGGGCGTGCTGGATCATGCCGTCACGGCCGTCCGGCGCAACAATGCCCAGCGTGACATTTTTGGCATCGCCGACGTGGTTCTGGTGCGAGTGATTCATCGCGCCGGGATGGAAGGCGGTGATCTGGTTGTCGTCGAGATCGGTGGTGATGAAAGCCTGGGCGGTGAAGCTGCCGGGCACCGTGCGCACGTGGTCCTGGGCCAGGCGCAGCCGCTGCAGGCGTTCGTCATAGGGTGCGAAATCATCGCCGACGGTGGCCATGATTTTTGCGTCGCCGCCGAGCATGTTCAGCGTGTAGGCGATGTTGCCGGCACAGCCGCCGAACTCGCGGCGCATGTCGGGCACCAGGAAGGCGACGTTGAGGATGTGCAACTGGTCGGGCAGGATGTGGTTCTTGAAGCGGTCGTGGAACACCATGATGGTGTCGTAGGCCATCGAACCGCAGATCAGGGTGGACATTCGGCTGACTTTCTCGATTGATTTTCGCAAAAAGGTGGCGCGCATTATAACAACGCCCCTTCCAGCCCCGTCTCAATGTGGCGACACCACGTGTGGCGCGGTGCGATGGCAGGACGCATAATCAGCACCGGCGCCAGTGCCGCTTGCGCACCGGCCAATATCAATAATTCAGGAGAGGACTCGCAAACATGCTCAAGGAATTCAAGGCATTCGCGATGCGCGGCAACGTCGTCGACATGGCCGTCGGCATCATCATCGGAGCGGCATTCGGCAAGATCGTCGAATCGCTGGTGAAGGACCTGATCATGCCGCCGATCGGACTGCTGCTCGGCAAGGTCGATTTCGCCAACCTGTTTGTCGTGCTGCGCGAGGGCGCGACGGCGGGTCCCTATGTCAGCGTCGATGCCGCGCAAAAAGCCGGCGCAGTGACCTTCAACTACGGCGTGTTCCTCAACACCTGCATCAGCTTCATCATCGTCGCCTTTGCCGTATTCCTGCTGATCCGCGCAGTGAACCGGCTGAAAGCGCAGGAAGCCGCCGCGCCCGCTGCACCGCCGCCGACGCCCGAAGATGTGCTGCTGCTGCGTGAAATCCGCGACTCACTGAAGAAGTAGACAAAAACAGACCGCACACCGGTCGCAACAAAAAACGCGCCCCCGGGCGCGTTTTTTATTTTCAGTAAAGCCGTTTCAGTCGTCGCCGGCGAGCTTGCGGTAGGCCGCGGCATCGAGCAGTCCATCAAGCTGCGCGGCATCGTCGGGCCGCAGACGGAACAGCCAGGCCGTGTAGGCCTCTTCGTTGACGAGCTGCGGCGCATCCGTGATGTCGGCGTTGACCGCCACCACCTCACCGGCCACCGGCGCGAACAGGTCGGCCGCGGTTTTAACCGACTCGATGGCACCACAACTCTCGCCCTGTTTCAGCTTGCGCCCTGCCGCCGGCATGTCGACAAACACGATGTCGCCCAATTCCTGCTGCGCGTGATGGGTGATGCCGATGCTGACCGTGCCGTCATCCTCACGGCGCGCCCAGTGGTGGCTTTCGGTGTATCGCAGCTGGTCCGGCACACTCATCTGATTCCCCTGCAGGCTATAAATTAATCAATAAAAACAATGACTTATAATCATCACGGTGCAGCAGCCAGCACCGCAAGACGAAAACCCGAAGCGCCCAGACTGCCGGCGTCCAGCGCAAGGCGCACGGTCATCTCGGCATTGGCAGCCAGACCCGCGCCACGATCAACACCGCGCGGCAGATATTCGCCCGGCACAAAAATGCGCCGCGCCAGCGTGTGGTCATTGGCATTGGTCAGCACCAGGTCCAGCGCCGGAAAACCCACCGCATGGCCGGCGTGGTTGCGCAGGGTGGCTGTCAACTGGATCCGTTCGGGCCGCGCCGGATCGATGACCTGCAGGTCCGAACCTTCGATCAGCACCGACTTCGGCCGCTGCGGCATCTCGACCGTGCAGCCGGCGACGGCACAGGCGGCAGTGATCCAGTCGCGTGCCAGCGCATGACGCGCGGCAACCTCACCGCGATAGAAATAAATCGCCTGCCCGGCAATCACCACCAACAGCAGGGCGCTGGCGACAGCCCAGGCGCGGCGGCGCGGCTCGATGACCGGCGGACGTGGTACGAAGGGATTGTCCTCATCAATCAGCGCATCCGGTTTGGCTTCCGTCGTTGTCGCCACTGGTTCCGCAGCAGCGTCGCCAGCATCAACCGCTGGGGTGCCGGGGGCTTCCTGTATTTCGATCCATTCCTTTTCCGCTTCCGCTGCAGGCTCTGATGACGCCACGGCATCGTGGTTTTCAACCACCGGCTGCAGGTCTTCCACGGCAGATACCGGAGTGTCTTCGACAGCAACCGGTGGCTGCTCTGCGGCAACTTCAGCGGCAATCCCGGCGGCCGGCACGGTATCCCCTTGTGCGGCGACTGGCTGTAACACGTCCGCTTGCAACACTTCTGCCGGCGATGCATCGGCCCGTATTTCATCCGGCTGAGACCCGGGGGACTGCGCGGCGGACTGCGGCGCCTCGGCCTGCAACCCGGCCAGCCCGTCAAACACCTGCAGACAGCGGCCGCAGCGCACCTGCCCGCCGCGCGCCTGCAGTTGCGGGGCCGTGATGCGAAATACCGTCTGGCAATGGGCGCAGCGGGTAAACAGCGGGAGGGTGCTCATGTCACGGCCAATGATACCGAAGGATGCCGGAATCCGAACGAACTCAGCGGCGACGCACTCCGGTGAGCAGCACCCAGCCGTCATCAACTGCGGCGCGCTGCATTTCAAACGCCCCGGTGTAGGCCTCGAACACGGTGTCCGACTGCTCGGCGAGGATGCCGGCCAGCGCGATGCGGCCGCCGGGCAGTGTCAGCTGCGCCAGCAACGGCGCCAGCACGGTCAGCGGATTGGCCAGGATGTTGGCGACCACGACACGCGCCGGTGCCGCAGCTTCGATATCGGCTGCGTCGAACTGCACGGCCACGTCGTTGCGCCCGGCATTGAGCCGCGCCGCCTCGACCGCCTGGGTATCGATGTCAATGCCGCGGGCCGATGCTGCGCCGAGTTTCATCGCCGCAATCGCCAGGATGCCCGAGCCGCAGCCGTAATCGAGCACATCGTCTTCGGCGGTCACGGTTTCGGCCAGCCAGCGCAGGCACAGCCGCGTGGTCGGATGCGCGCCGGTACCGAAAGCCACGCCGGGATCGAGCGCGATATTGATGGCGGCGGGATCCGGTGGCGTGTGCCAGCTCGGCACGATCCACAGTTTCGGCGTGATCTGCATCGGCTGGAACTGGCTTTGCGTGAGGCGCACCCAGTCCTCGTCCTCGATGCGCTCGATGGTGAAGGCCTCTTCGGCGCGCAGCCCGGCCTGCTCCAGCGCCTGCGGAATGATTTCGTAGAGGTCGGCGTCGATTGCAAACAGCGCGCCGATGCGGTTGCGCCGCCAGCCGGTGGCCGGTGCTTCGCCGGGCTCGGCGAAGATCGGCCGCTCGTCTGCAGTACCCGCCGCCGCGTCCTGCACATCCACCGCCAGCGCGCCGGCCTCCAGCAACACATCGCTGAGCGTTTCGACGGCGTCTTCGGAAACCAGCAGCGTGGCGCAGAGCCAGGGCATCGGCCTTACTCGGCCCTGGTCAGCTTGGCCAGCCGTTCTTCAAGGTAATGGATGCTGGTGCCGCCGCGGCGGAATGCGGTGTCGCTCATCAATTCGCGGTGCAGCGGCAGATTGGTCTTGATGCCTTCGATCACCGTTTCCGACAGGGCAATGTGCATGCGCGCGATGGCCTGCTCGCGGGTGTCGCCATAGGTGATGATCTTGCCGATCAGCGAGTCGTAGTTCGGCGGTACGAAGTAGCCGTTGTAGGCATGCGAGTCGACGCGCACTCCGGGACCGCCGGGCATGTGCAGCGACGTGATACGTCCCGGCGACGGCGTGAACTTGTACGGATCCTCGGCGTTGATGCGGCATTCGATGGCATGGCCCTTCAGCACCACATCCTTCTGCCGCACCGTGAGTTTTTCACCAGCGGCAACTCGAATCTGCCACTGCACCAGGTCCAGTCCGGTCACACACTCGGTCACCGGGTGCTCGACCTGCAGCCGCGTGTTCATCTCGATGAAGTAGAACTCGCCGTTCTCGTACAGAAACTCGAAGGTGCCCGCGCCCTGGTAGCCGATCTTGCGGCAGGCTTCGGCGCAACGCTCGCCGATGCGTGCACGCGCCTTGGCGTCGAGCAGCGGCGCCGGCGCCTCCTCGATGATCTTCTGGTGGCGGCGCTGCATCGAGCAGTCGCGGTCGCCAAGGTACAGCGCATTCTTGTGCTTGTCGGCGAGCACCTGGATCTCGATGTGGCGCGGCTTCTCGAGATATTTCTCCATGTACACCGCGGGATTGCCGAAGGCGGCGCCGGCCTCGGCGCGGGTGGTGTTCACCGCATGGATCAGTGCCGCCTCGGTATGCACCACGCGCATGCCGCGCCCGCCGCCGCCGCCGGCGGCCTTGATGATCACCGGGTAACGGATCTGGCGCGCGATCTTGACGATTTCCTTGGGGTCTTCGGGCAGCGCGCCGGCCATGCCGGGCACCACCGGAACCCCGGCCTTGGTCATCGCATTCTTGGCGCTGACCTTGTCACCCATCAGGCGGATGGTCTCGGCTTTGGGCCCGATGAAGGTGAAGCCGCTCTGCTCGACACGCTCGGCAAAGTCGGCGTTCTCGGACAGGAAGCCGTAACCGGGATGAATGGCCTGGGCGTCGGTGACTTCAGCGGCACTGATGATCGCCGGCACGTTGAGGTAGCTGCCGCTGGAAGCGGCCGGCCCGATGCACACCGATTCGTCGGCGAGCCGCACATACTTGGCTTCGGCGTCGGCCTCGGAGTGCACGACCACGGTCTTGATGCCCATCTCACGACAGGCACGCTGGATGCGCAGCGCAATTTCGCCGCGGTTGGCTATGAGGATTTTGTCGAACATTTAGCGCGTCTTTGAGCGGCCTGCCCTGCGGCGGCCGGGTGCGGAATGCGAAATCATCCGATGACGAACAGCGGCTGGCCGTATTCGACCGGCTGTCCGTTCTCGACCAGGATCGCCTTGATCACGCCATCGCGGTCAGCCTCGATTTCATTGAGCAGTTTCATGGCTTCGATGATGCAGACCGTCTCGCCGCTCTTCACCGCCGAGCCGACTTCGACAAAGGGCTTCGAGCCGGGCGCCGAGGAGCGATAGAAGGTGCCGACCATCGGCGACTTCACCGCATGCCCTTCGGGTTCGGCCGCGGGCGCCTCCGCGGCCGGAGCGGCGGCGGGTTCGCCCAGGTCCAGCGCCGGCATTGCCGCCATCGGCTGCGCCACCGCGGGCGCCATCATCACCGGTGCCGCACCGTTGCCAAAACGGCTGATGCGCACCTTTTCCTCGCCCTCGGTGATCTCCAGCTCGGCGATGCCCGACTGCTGCACCAGGTCGATCAGGGTTTTCAGTTTTCTCAGGTCCATGTCAGCCTCTTACTTCAGTTTGCCGTGGCGCAAGGCGTAATCCAGCGCGAGTTCGTAACCGGTCGGCCCGAGGCCGCTGACCACGCCGACGGCGAGGTCCGAGAAATACGACTCGCGGCGGAAGGCTTCGCGCGCGAACACATTGGATAAATGGATTTCAATGAACGGAATCGCCACCGCCGCCAGCGCGTCGCGCAGCGCGACGCTGGTATGGGTGTAGGCCGCGGGGTTGATCAGGATGAAGCCGACACCTTCGCGACCGGCGAGCTGCACACGCTCGACCAGCTCTGATTCGGAATTGCTCTGGAAGGTGAGCAGCGTCGCAGCACCCGCCTGTGCCCGCTCTTTCAGCCGCGTCTCGATCTCGGCCAGTGTGGTCGCGCCATAGATGCCGGGCTCACGCGTGCCAAGCAGATTCAGGTTCGGCCCGTTGATCAGCAAAATCGGTTTCACGCCGGCCGTCACTCCCTTGATGATGATCCCGCTTATAATGGCACTGTTCATGCGGCAGTCTTCCTGACTCGCACTGACCAGCCCTCTCCCGGGTCGCCCTGACCCGATAACCGATTTTCGCCGAAGTTGCTGCCTGTTGTCTACTTTTGAGACATAGTTGGCAGATTTTAGACGGCGTTCCCCGACAACAACTTCCGTCTGGATACCTGGTTTTTGATTTCTGTCCTGAAAAACGGGAGACCAAACCTCAAGTCCGGAGTCAGCCCCGGCCTGCGATCCGCAGCCACTCCTGACATCCGATCATCAGAAAGGCTATTTATCCGAAAATGACTGAACTTGAGCGAATTTGAACGCTGGATGATGACTTTTAAAAGCACTCCTCCAGCCGAAGGATGCACCTGGCCAGCATCAACCTCGAAATAATTATTTCAATTAAATCAATGGGTTAATGGCCGCACGCAACCGAGCCTCATCCACACCGCCGAGCAAGGACGTCGCCAGCCGGCCCTGGCGATCCAGCAGCAGGGTATAGGGCAGCACACCGGCCTGGTTACCTGCCCGGCGTGACAACTCAACCCCTTCCATGCCGGCTATCACCAGCGGATAGTTGATCCGGAATTCCTTGGCGAAGGCGGCCACTTTGTCAGCCTGATCAATGGAGATACCGACAAAATGAATGTTTTTAGCCGCATATTCCTGCTGCAAGCGGACAAATAGCGGGATCTCTTCGCGGCAGGGCGTGCACCAAGTCGCCCAGAAATTGACGATCAGCACGCCTCCCCGCAGGTGTTCCAGCGTCTGCTGGCTGCCGTCGAGCTGCTGGAAACGGTGGCGGAGGATGGCGTCGCCGATATCGGGTTCGCTTGCAGACCCCAGCGCGCCAAGGCGCCATAGGTGGGCTATTACACCGGCGCCGGCTGCAATGCCGCCCAGCCCTGCAATCAGCAGGCCACGCCGCAGCGGGCTCACTGCAGGCCCAGTGCCTGATCAAGCACGGCGGCAAACTTGCCGGCCGCCTGGAATCCGATCACCCGCAGCCCCTGGATCTCGCGGCCGGAGGCGTCAAAAAACACAATGCCCGGCGGCCCGAACAGGCGGAAGCGCTTGAGCAGCGCCTGGTGCTCCGGCGTGCCCACCGTGACATCGGCCTGCACCTTGACCATCTTCGCCAGCCGCGCCTGCACCGCCGGGTCGGTGAAGGTGTAGCGCTCCATCTCCTTGCAGCTCACGCACCAGTCGGCATAAAAATCGAGCATCACCACCTTGCCGGCCGCCGCCGCAATCGCCGCGTCGAGTTCGCTGCTGCTGGCAACTTTCTGGAAAGCCACCGGCGCTGCAGCCGCCGTGGTTCCGCTCCCGCCACGCAGGCCGGACAAGGGCTGCAGCACATCGCGCCCACCGGACAACGCGCCGACCAGATAGGCAATGCCCGCAACCAGCAGCAGAATGCCCAGCCCCTTGCCGAGCCGTGCCGCACCGCTGGCCTGTGCCGGCAGGGGATCGATGGCACGCAGGTAAATGCCGCTGAAGATCAGCAGCGCCGCCCAGGCCAGCATCTGCGCGACAACCGGGATCACCGGCGACACCAGATAAATCGCCACCGCCAGCAGCAGCACGCCAAAGAAACGCTTCACCCCTTCCATCCACGCCCCGGCCTTCGGCAGCAACGCGCCGGCCGACGCACCAATCAGCAGCAGCGGCACGCCCATGCCCAGCGCCATCGCGAACAGCGCCACCGCACCCAGCACTCCATCACCGCTTTGCGAGATGTAGAGCAGCGCGCCGGCCAGCGGCGCGGCGACGCAGGGGCTGACGATCAGCGCCGAGAACACGCCCATGCCGAATACCCCGGCAAAGCGACCGCCGGGCAGCCGGCCACTCGCATGAACCAGCCGTGATTGCAGCGCCGGCGGCAGTTGCAGCTCGTACACCCCGAACATCGACAGCGCCAGCACCACGAACACCAGCGCAAACGCGCCAAGTACCCAGGGATTCTGCAAGGCCGCGGCGAGCATGCCGCCGGAAAAGCCGGCAGCCACTCCCGCCAGCGCGTAAGTGATGGCCATGCCCAGCACATAGGCCACCGACAATGCGAAGCCGTGCATGCGCGTGACCTTGCCGCCCTGGCCGACAATGATGCCGGAGAGTATCGGCACCATCGGCAGCACACAGGGTGTAAACGACAGCAGCAGGCCGAAGCCGAAAAAGCTCAGGATCAGCCAGCCGGCGGATCCCTTGAACAACTCGGCGATCAGCGCATCTTCGCCGAGCGCGGCGGCAGATGGCGTTGCACCCGATCCGCCGGACGCAACCAACTGCAGCTCCGCGCGTTGCTCCGTCGGCACATAGCAGACACCGACATCGGCACAGCCCTGGGACACCGCCTTCAGCGTGATGCGGCCATCACCGGCCGAAGTTGGCAGATTCGTAACCGGAATCATGATGCGCAGGTCGCCGCGATACACCTCGGTCTCGCCGAAGAACTCATCCTTCTTGCGTTCGCCCTGCGGCAGGCGCGGTGCGCCGAGCGTGACCCCCGCGGGCTCCGCGCTGAAGCTGAGCTTGTCGCGATAGAGGTAGTAGCCCTTGGCGACCAGGTAACGTACCTCGATGGCGTCCGGCGCCGCCACCCGCGCGCTGAAGGCAAAGGCTTTTTCCGGATCGAGCAGATCGGGTTCGGCCGCACGCGCCGATCCGCTGAAGACCAGGACCAGCAACAGCAAACAGCGCAGGAATGAATAAAACATGGAGGGTGTCATCTCGTCAGGCGGTTTCATCCGCCACCCACTGCAGGTAGGCGGGCAGGCCCCG